>JASHPV010000100.1 GCA_030037875.1 Thermoplasmata archaeon | reverse complement strand
GTAGAGCCGCGTCCCCAGCGGCCGGAGCTTCTCCTCGGCCTTGGCGTAGAACCGGGTCAGATCGGCCAGCATCTCCCGGAGGAAGGCGGCCCGCTGCCGGGATTTGTCCGCCGCGAGCTCCTGGTACTCCGCCGGGGAGACCAGGGTGAAGTAGAACCCCGCGTTCCGTATCTCCTTCTGGACCCCCGGTAGCTCGGCCCGCGAGAATTCCCGGGCCACGCCGTGGAGGTCGCAGGCAAGGCTTCCGTCCGGGCGCTCCAGGATCGGGACCAGGACCTTGCCGGTGATGTCCCCCGCGACGACGACCTCCTTCACTCCGTAGAATTTGGCGGAGTTGAGGGTCTTGTTGAGAACGATCTCCGACCCGTGCAGGTCGGCGACCAGGAGGAACTTGATTGCGGTCATGGCGGACCCCTCGGCCCGGGCCACCTCCCGCGAGTACTAGAGCGGTCCCGGCCGGCTCGAGGGCGCCCGGTGGACCATCGCCCGTTCCCGATCACTCGGGCGGGATCTCTTTGAGCGCGACATCGAGGTCGATGCCGTGGGTCTTGCGCACGTATTTCGAGACGTAAAAGACCACGAAACCCGTGATGAAGAGAGAGACGGCCACGAGCTCCCCGATGATCGTGTCGGCCACGCTGGTCGGGACGTAGATGAGGAATCCCGGCTGTGTCAAGAATCCGTACAGCAGCACGCCGATGAACACCGTCGCGATCACTCCCACGAACGTGATGAGGGGGATCGGGCCGATCTTCCGGTTCTGGATCCCGGAGTTCGCGTACAGCGTCTTGCGGAGGGGGAACGCGATGGCGGCGATCGAGACGATGAAGAAGTCGATCACGAGCCCCGCAGTGCTCGCCGCGAAGAACTGGACGAACTGGGCCACGTAGGTGTACGGGATCAGGAACAGTTCCGACAGGATGAACGCGAAGATAATGGCGTAGGTCGGCGAGTGGAACCGCGGGCTGACGCTGGCGAGGCGCTCCGGCAGCAGCCGGTCGAACGACCAGGCCATGACGTTTCGGCTCATCGTCAAGTAAAGGAATGGGACGATCGCGAGGGACCACGCCGTGATGCCCACCCCGATGAGATTCAGGATCACCTGGTTGTGTCCCGCGAGGATCCCGGCGAAGAAGACCAGCGACGGGGGGACCGAGAGGGGGTAGCTCGGGCTCGCGGTGTAATACAACGCATAGATCGCGCCGAGGAACTGGTTCCCGATGGTGTAGGTGAACCCGAATGCCATCAGGAGAACGAACCCGGTGAGGATGAGCAGCGAGCCGATCAATGCGATCGGCGCGGCCCGTCGAGCGTTCCGGATTTCCCCGCCGACGTACGAGGAGTACTGGAAGAAGATCAGCGTCTCCGCGGCGAACCCAATTCCGAGCAGGGAGGGAGCGAGCTGGTTCCAGTTGGCGACGTGGGGGAAGACCCCCGAGGAGGCTGCGGCGTTGATCACGGCCTGGTAGTTTCCGTAGGCGGAGAACGCGCTTACGAACTGGGCGTGGGTACTTACGGCGATCACGAGGATCGCGGTGACGGTCCCGACGATCGCCACGGCGAACAGCACCCGCAGGACGTTGAGGGTCAGTCGAAGCCCGGTGAGCACCAGGCCCGCCATCACCACGTTCACGATCGTCGCGGTGATGAATTCCCCATTCTGGGTCCCGAAGTAGTTCCCGAGATTCACGAGCCCCATGTTTCCGTTGATGGTGCCCAGGGTGGTCAACCATCCCGACAGGCCCAGCGAGGCGACGAAGGACGCGTAGGCGGCGATGTAGAAGATCGTCCAGATGGTGAGCGAGAAGTTCGCGGCGAAGCCGATGGACGGAAAGAGGGACCGCGTGTTGTAGACGTAGTCCCCGCCGGACCGGGGCATCGCGACGTTGAACAGCCAGTAGACGATCGAGAGGGCAAAGCTAGTCACTGCCGCTACGAGCACGGCGGCGAGCAGGTTCACGCCCGGCAACGTGTACGGGAGGACCAGCAGGCCAACGCTGCCGATGACGAGGTTGGCGATGACGAGGTTGATGATCACCGCATCGGCGGTCGTGATCTGCCGAACTAGGCCAGTCGCCTCTCGGACGAACGCCTGGGGTACCTGTTTCACATTCAAGTGAGAGGCTTCCTTTCGGGTTAGGCGCCCAACTTCAGCGGTCTATTTCAACGTACGCTTTTCCGGTGGAGATTCGCTGACCCGTTCAAATACCCCGGAATGCCGGCTTTAAACTCCTGAGTTCTCCGGCGAGTAATCGGCGAAAGATGTCGAAGGGGGGGCTCTACGAAGTGGTTCAAATCCCTGCCCGCGGCCGCCCGAGGGTCCGTATCCTAGCCCTTGGCCGGTAGTCCTTTCTGGTACCGCTCTTCGATGGCCACCACAAGCTCATCCCAATACGCATTCGATGCACGGATCCAGTCGGCCTTCTTGGGGAACTTGGGAACCATCCACCGCTCGACCATCACCAGGCTCATTCGGGTCTTGTTCGGACCCAGCGCGGTCAG
>JASHPV010000099.1 GCA_030037875.1 Thermoplasmata archaeon | reverse complement strand
GTCTCTGGCCGAGATCTCCCGTGCCCGCATTGCGGTTTACGTCGAGGGACCTTCGTGGGGGGGCCCTTCGGCGACCATCGGGAGCCGCGCCTCCGTCACCCTCGCGCCCACGTGAGAACGGTCGCCGGATTTGCCCATGAGCAACGGCTTTGCGACGCGCTCATGGAGCTCGTCCACCGCCCGAGAAAGCCGGTCCGCGACTTCGGGCGAGAACCGGTCCCGGATCCGGCGGAGACGGGCTTCCCACGAAAAGCGGACCTGCTGCCACCGGTACATCAACTCCGGATACGTCGCCTCGTAGAGGAGCGAGCTGCCTCCGGATCCCCGGCTGGCGGGGGCACGCCCCCGGAGCCGGTCCTTGACCGCGTCATAGAACCGAGTCCCGGGCACCGGCACCGCAATCGAAACGGAGTACTCCTCGGGCGAGAATCGCCGGAACAGCCGGAGCGTCGCCTCGATGTCTTCGAGCGTCTCCCCAGGGTAACCCAACATCAGGAACCAGAACTGACGCACCTGGTGAGCCCGCAGGCTCGCCGCGACCCGCTCGACTTGGGCCAGCCGGGTCCCCCGGCTCATTGCATCGAGCATCTTCTGACTGCCGGATTCCACTCCGAGGTACACGCGCTGGAGCCCGGCCGCCTTCATCCGGTCCAACAGATCCGGTTTGAGGAGGTCGACGCGGGCAAGGCATTCGAACCGTAGGTGCGGGCCCTCCGAGATCATCCGGTCGAGCAGTTCCTCGAGCCATCGCCGGTCCACCCCAAAGACGTCGTCGCAGAACCGGACGTAGTCGACCCGGAACCGGTCGTGGAGAGCGTTCAACTCGGAGAGAACCCGGCCGACCGACTGTTGCCGGTACGTTCGTCCGAAGGTTGGTTTCGAGCACCACGAACAATCGAACGGACAGCCCCGGGACGTCAGCACTGCGGCCCGTCGTTCCCCGGTGCGCGTCTTCCAGGCCGAGAGGTACGCCTCCATATCGAGAAGGTCCCAGGCGGGCAGCGGCAGGTCGTCCAGATTTCGGAGGAAGGGACGAGGCGGGCCTCGAACGGTGTGTCCGTCGCTCCGGGCGATCGTACCGGGACAGCCGACAATCGGCAGGCCATCCCGAACCCGGGTGGCGACGTCGACCAATGTGGCTTCGCCCTCGCTCGGGACGACGGCGTCGAAGCCTTCGTCCAGGTAACGGTCCGGGCGCGTCGCGGAATCCGGTCCCCCCGCGAGTACGGGGATTCCCTCCGCCCGGGACCGAGCGGCGATCTCGATGGCGCGGGGCATCGTCAGGGTCTTTGTGTGGACACCGACCAGATGGGGGTGGAATCGGCGGAGATGATGGGTCACTGGTTCCGCGTCGCGGGAAAAAGTGAGGTCCGTCACTTCCACGCGGATCCCATGGTCCCGGAGCCAGGCGGAAAGGGTCAGAATGCCCAGTGAGGGGTACAGTTCCACGAACTTCCGTTCCATCGGGTCCTCGCGAGCCACGTACGGGTCGACGAGGAGGACACGGGGCGCATCCCCCGCTCCGGTTGAGGGATGGCGGGAGGGGTCGCTATACTCAGGCACGGCGACCTCGCCTCCGGGGTGTGCCGCGCCCGCCGGAAAGGGCCCCCACGGGGCAGTACGGTATGCACCAGCCGCAACCCGTGCAGTTCGACCGAACAACGAGCTGCGAGGGTGCCAGCTCCAGGGCATTCGGCGGGCAAACGCCCGTGCAGAGTCCACAGAGAACGCACGTATCGGGATCGACGGCAATGATGGTCGAAGCGGTCACGGTTCAAGCCCGGGCGGGCTCCGTCGATGTGGCACCGCCGTGGAGGGCCCGGCCGAGCGCCGTGAACCCGGTGAGGGCGCATTTCACGCGAACGGGGGACAGTGGGATCGCCACGAGCTGCAGCACATCGTCCTTCGTGACTTTTTCGACGGCCGAGAGGGGTTGCCCCGCGAGCTTCTGGGTCAGCATCGAGGCGCTCGCCATCGAGATCGCGCAGCCGTCGCCGGAGAATCGCACTTCCGCAACTTTCTCCTTGGCGGGGTCGAGCCGAATGTCGATCCGGATGTGGTCGCCGCAGAGTGGATTGCTCTCCTCCGCGGAGAGGTCCGGGTGCTCCAGTTGACCGAAGTTCCGGGGGCTCCGGTAGTGCTGTAGGATTCGCTCCTGGTACATGTCGTAGGCCATCGGACGGACCCCCCTGGCGCGTGGATGTTTCTCCGGCCTTATAAGCACCGGCCGACGCCCGCGCGACCGCCGTTAGCGGGACCCGGAGGCCTTCGTGGGCACGTCCTCCAGCACGCGGTCGTACCGGTGGTCCACCACCGGGGTGAGCCCCGCGACCCATTCCGAGTCGACCTCAATCCGACGGAGGAACTCTTGGAGCGTACCGAGCACGGAGGGCCGACCGCCGTTCCCGCTTACCGGGGCCGGTCCGGATTGCCCCACGGTCCCTACCACAACTTTGGCTTCGTCGTGGGCGAGCAGGAACGGATAGACCTGGCACTTTTCCGTCAACGCTTTCAGTAGGTCGCCGGGCTGCTTTCCCTCGAGGAGTTCACCCCGGACGAACACGACCTGGTCGGCCTTGCGGTCCTGATACGGAGGAAGCACGCGGAAGTCCGGCAGCACGCGGCGGAATACCCATCCATCGTCAAGGAGCCGGTGCTCCGGCCTGGTCAACCCCAGAAGGCCCAGGAAGTGTCCCGCCCGACCCTCATGATCGGCCACGATGGGGCGGAGAATCAGGTTCCGGGCGGCCCGACGGAGACCCGGGGAGGGAGGTCCGCTGAGGACATGGCTGCCGGGGGGGAACGGAGGGGAGAGCGACCGGGGATACTGGGAGCTACCGGGAATGCCGGCGAGGTGGGACCAGACCCCTTCGAAGTCGAAGTAGACGGGGAGGGTGTCCGCGCCCGTGCCCGTGGTGAGGAGAAAGCTCTGGGGTCGCATGGCATCATCGACCAAGCTCGTCGAAAGCCGGCGAGCCTCCTCCCGACTGTGGTGCAGGAAGACGGCAAAGACAAGCCCCGACCCTCCCCACAGAACGACGTTCGACTCGGGCCGGCTCCAGCGTTCCATCAGAGCCACCGAACTGTCTGCAAACGGGTGCGCCACTCCGATCGTGACGAGCGGGAGCCCGAAGCAGACCGGATGGGGGGCGAACCGAATCCTCAGCCACCCCTCGTCGTACACCCGTTTTCGGACCGCATGATAGGTGGACCGCGGGAGCTTGGTCTCGTCCAGGAACTCCCGTTCACTGTCCCCCGGCGCGGCCAGCAGGGCTCGGATCAGGCGAGCCTCGGCTTCCGTCAAGGCCCGCATGGAACGAATCCGTCTCTCCTACTCCACGGGGCTGAGTCCAATCCGGCCGATTCCGGGTTGGACATTTCTTGATGTAAGCCTATCGGCGTCAATTCCTCCGCCGCAGCCCTCCGGGGCTGCAGGAGGAAAGACAAAAGCATGTCCGACCACACGCCAGCGCCCTCCAAGGTCCGAACACTTCCCGTCTTGGCGACGGTGATCGTAGTGGCCTTGACCCTGGCGATGCTCATCGCATTGCCGATCTTCGCTGCTCCGGTTCCTGTCCCAGCGGCTCCGAGCGGGGTCAGTTCCGCCGCCCTCGCCCCTGCCGCGGGCTCGAACGTCCAAACGTGGGCGTACGAAGGGACCAAGACGATCACCGGCGACATTACCGTGACCAACTCGAACGGTAAGGGATTCGAACTCCAGTACCACGCCTTCTACGGTTGGTCGGTCGTCTTTACCCAAACCAACAACACAACGTACCCGACGCCCCCCACGGGCTTCATGCTGGAAGCTCAGCGCACGGCGAGCGCCCAGCTCTACGTGAACGTCTGTTCACCGGACTGCGCGACGCCGACGTACACCGCGAACTACACGGCGATGGCCACCGAAGCAGCCACCGCCTTTGGTAACTTCACGAAGGAAGGAACGGTCTACGTCGACGGGTCGGGCAACGATCTCGGAACCCCGACGCCGGCTCTCGGTTTCCTGAACGGCTCGGGCGCCGTCCACGACTCGCTCCTCTCCGAGCTGACGGTGACGGGCCCCAAGGGCAACAGCGCCCACTGGTGGTTCAACGTGACCGGCAGCGCGCAGGCCCAGGTGTTCTTCGATCCCGAGCTCGGATTGATCCCGTACAGCTTGACTTCGGGCGAAGTGTGGAACAGCACCGCCATGTTCAGCCTGACGGGCAGCTACTCCCTCATGTGGACGTATGTGAGCCCGACCGGCACGGCCAGCGGAAGCCCCAGCGGCACCATCTCGGCGAGCGGAACCGTCAACCTGACGGGCGCGTACAGCCAGGACCTCTCCCTCAAAAACGGGGAGCACACCCACGTCCTGCTCCTCGCGCTAACCGGCCCGTTCGACCTGAGGGACGGGGTCATCATCCTGCCCCACATGGGAGACGTCTTCAGCGGCGACCCCAGCGCCCTCGGCGGGCAGAGCCTCGGCTTCGCGCCGGTGGACAGCACCGCGGCGGTGGACTACGACTCGAGCAGCTCCCACATGGGCATCGCCGCGGCCGCGACCACGTTCGGTCCCGCGACTGCGGGCGCCGTGCCTAGCACGTCGCTGACGACCGCCGCCACGTCCCCGGAAGGCGGCACCGTTCAGGCGCAACCCGTGACGGTCGCCACCGCGCAGGCCTGCGCGGCGAGCCTCGTCAAGGGTGGAGACTGCGCGCCGGGCGGCCCCGGAGGAATCCAGATCGGCCCGTGGCACGCGACGTACGTCGAGCTCGTCGCTCTGGTCGTCGGTGTCGTGGCCCTGGTCGCCGTGCTCGGCGTGGCCGTCGGTCGGCGCCCCAAGGCGCCCCCGCCCGTCCGCGTTCCGGGCCCCCAGCCGCGCGTTCCCGCCGGCGCCAGTGGCCAGATCGCGCCCCCTCCGCGCACACCTCCCCAGCAACCATCGGACCCTCTCGGGAACCTGTGGTGAGAGAGGCGAATCGGACCGACTAGCACGCTGAACCCAGGGGCCGGCGGTTCCCCCCCGCTGGCCCCGTTAACCATTTCCTTCTCTTTTCCAAATTCTACTCGAGAATCAGGCCGTGGCGCGGACGTTCCGTTCAAGCTATTAGCATGATTCTGTGCATGGGCTCAATGGAAGGGGCCGCTCCCGCGTACGCGCGCTGGTTCGATGAAGGGCAGGTCGTTGGCCTGTCGAAGGAATTAGGCGACCCGCCCGAGTTGGCGGCGCTCCGCAAGGGCGCCTTCGAGGCGTTCCTACTCCTTCCCGTGGAACCCGACCCCCTCTACCGGCAGTACGCCTACTTCCGTGGGACCGACCTGACGGATGCGTCGCCGGTCTCCAGTGGCCCTCCCGTGGGCCTCCCCTCTCTGCCGCCCCACGTCATACGGGTCGTCCACGACGGGTCGGGCTCTCGCGTGGAGATCCCGGAAGAGTTCCGCGCGGCCGGAGTACAGGTCCGGACGCTCCCCCATATTCTGCGGGCGGGGGACGACGCGGTGTCGCATTTCCTCGAGGGAATCGACCTCAAGGGAAACCGGGTCGACAAGTTCGAGGCCCTGACCGCCGCCTTCCTCAACCGGGGTCTCGAGATCGACGTGCCCGCGCGATGCGCGGTACCGGTTCGGGTACAAGACCTGACGGTCTTCTCGCGTCCTCACGAGGTGCTGGCGGTCCGGCGTCGCATTCACGCTGGCGCTCAAAGCCGGGTCATCGTTTCTGAAGAGGTGTACAGCACCGGGTCGCCATCCGATCAGCGGTACTACGGTTCCACGACTCGCCTCGAATCCGACGAATCCTCCCGGCTGGCGTACCTCACGGTGCACGCGCCGGATGAGAAGGTGGTCTCCTCCTATTCCCGAACCGCCACCGTGGGGCCGAACTCGCAGCTGGCGTGGGTATCGGCGGGGTACGGCGGGTTCCGAACCCGCGCGCGCAACTATTCGGATGTGGTGGGGAACGGGGGGGACCTCACCGACCTCCAGTCGTTCTATGGCGACAACCAACAGGCCTACGACAGCTACGTGCAGATCACGCACATCGGCACCGACACTCACGGCCAATCGATCACGCGGGGTGTGTTCCGGGACGAATCGCGCGGAGTCAGTCGCGGCCTGGCCCGGATGGAGAAGGAGGCCCGCAAGACGATCAGTTACCTCTCGGAACACGCGATGCTGCTGTCGAGAGGGGCCCGGTCGGACACCATCCCGGTCCTCGAGATCCTCTGCCGGGACGTCAAGGCGACCCACTCCACCTCGGTCGCGCCCGTCGACCCGGAGAAGGTCTTCTACCTCGAATCCCGGGGGATCGCGCCGCCCGATGCCGTCCGCATGATCAGCGAGGGATTCCTCTCGTACGTCCTGGAGCGGTCGCCTGTGGCCGGTCTCCGGGAGTTCCTGTACCCTTCGCTCGAGGCCCGGTGGGCCGGTCGGGATCTACCCTGGAAGTCCGGTGCCTTCCCGATCCTGCCTTTCCTCTCGGTCGCCGGTACCGAGGCGGCCCCCGAGTGGCGGTT
>JASHPV010000098.1 GCA_030037875.1 Thermoplasmata archaeon | reverse complement strand
TGTCCGGACCGCCGGCGTCGGGCCACGTCGACCGACGCGATGCGGAAGCCGACCTCGGTGCCGAGGCGGGCGGTCAGCAGGTCCCCGGGCACGTAGGTGCCGGCAAGCAGGGAGTCTCCCACCACCAGGTGCAGGTG
This sequence comes from Thermoplasmata archaeon, assembly GCA_030037875.1. Taxonomy (GTDB): domain Archaea; phylum Thermoplasmatota; class Thermoplasmata; order Lutacidiplasmatales; family UBA184; genus JAKIWV01. The sequence continues at coordinate 7,103 of JASHPV010000098.1, read as the reverse complement.
ACCCCCCGGACGAAGTGCGCGATACACCGCCGCGAGCACCGGACGGAGGTCCAAGAAGTACCGCTTCACGACGCCGTGGGCATCGTCTCTACGGTAACTCCGTTTCCGGTTCACGTTACTCCGGATTTGTTGGAGAATCTCGCGGAGCCAAGGGTCATCCACGTCCTTTGTCGTAAGGTGCGGCCGGACCGCCTGCCGGCCGAGGTTATCGCAGGCGACCATCGCCTCTCGGAGTCGTCGAAGGTCCGCGTAACTCCGGGCAAAGCCGAGCCAGGCGAGGTCCAGTTTGTAGTTGTTGACGTAGTCCATCCCGTTGACATACGGGGGACTCGTGATGGCCAGATCGACGGAACCGTCGGGCAGGTCCAGCGCCCGAGCATCGCGCTGCCAGACCTCGCCGGGCGGACCCCAGCGGGAACGGTACTCCCGGAGCGCGCGAAGGTCTGCGGAGATAACGTCGATCGCCCGGGCGAACTCCGCCCATGGGTCCCGGAATTCATCGGCGTCGGGCCGGCCGTAGCCCAGGCACGGGGACCGCCGAAGCCGGCTTACCGGGATTAAGGTGCGGCCGAAAGCGACCCGGGCCGCTTCGTCGACCGGCGAGTCCCCCGGGGGAAGGGCGTCCCGCAACTGGGTCAGGCGCCGGAGGACCTTCGGCAGAAATTGCCGAGCCGTCTCCCGAAGGAAGGGAGGAGGGCCTGGACGCCGGCGAGGAACGTCCCGCAGGATCCGGCCCCGGAGAGCGGTCAACCGCTTCGGTTCCAGCTCGAACCGGATCTTGACGCGGGCGGCGAGCGCTGCCGGGGCCATGAGCTCGTACCCCCAGGCGCGATGCCCGGCGCGTCGGGCCTCCACGAGGGTCGTCCCGCTGCCCGCAAAGGGGTCCAGGATAGTCGACCTCCGAGCCAAGTCCCCCCGCTCGATCACGTCGGCCACGAACTCCGCGGAGTAACCTTGGACGTACGGCCACCACCGGTGGATCGGCAGGTCGGTGTTCTCGGAGAACGTGATCCGACCGGGGTAGCGGCCGATGGTTACTCCGTGATCGCGGGTGAACCGCTCGACGTACTCGGTGGGGTCCCGGAAATCCCTTCGACCATCGAGTTCCGCGTAGTCGGCCAGGAGCCAGAGCCCCCGTCCGATCCGAATGACCTGGTCGTGGTCGGCGAGTTGTTCGAGGAGCGTGGCAAGCTCGGGCTCCGGCCTGGCGAGTCGTGACGAGAGCTGGCGGGTCGTCGAGCCGATCGGGCCGGTCTCGGCAAGGGCTTGACGCAAGGCTACGGGGACCGACCGATTCATCGGACCCGTCCCTTCCCGGCCAGGGCTACGCGGACGAAGCGGTCGGCGGCGGAGGGGCCGGTCTCGCGGAGGGGCTCGCCCCGCCGTTCTGTCGTTTCACCTTCACCGGACGCTGGGCCGTGATCATGTAGATCACGTCCTGGCCGATGTTCACCGCATGGTCGGCGAGCCGTTCGAAGTAGCGGTTAATCAGGATGAGTTGGGCCCCGACGCGGGGCGACACCGACTGGTCGGTCATCTTCTCCACCAACTCCTGGAACACCTCGTCGTGGAGGGAATCGATGGCGTCGTCCGTGCGCACGATGTCCCGCACGGGATCGACCTGTCGCTGGGCAAATGCGTTGACCGACGTCTCGATCATCTGGATCGTCAGCTCGGCCATGCGCCCCAGGTTACCGATTTTTCCGAGGCTCTGCCGGCTCATGCCCCGGAGCTTCTCCGCGGCCTCGGCGATGTCTCTCGAATATCGTCCGATGCGGTCGAGGTCCGTCGTGATCTCCAGGGACGCGGTGATCGTCCGCAGGTCGCTCGCGACGGGAGCATACAGCGCAATGAGCTCGATGCACGATTGCTCGACCTTCTGCTTGAGCCCGTAGATCTCCTGGTCGAGCGTGAAGACCTCCTCCGAGTCGCGGCTGTGCCCTTTGTCGAGCGCCTCCGCGGCCTTGCGAATGGCCAGGACAGCTAGCTCGGACATCGTCCGCATGTTCTCGTTTAGGTGTTCGAGGGCCTCGGACAGCGCTTTGCGTTCTACCGCGGTGGGCATTATCCAAACCTTCCTGTGATGTAGTTCTCGGTTAGCTTCTGGGTGGGCTGCTCGAACATCTTCTCGGTGCGGTCATACTCGATGAGCTCCCCGAGATACATGAACGCCGTGTACTCGGCGACCCGCGCCGCCTGTTGCATGTTGTGGGTGACGATGACGACGGTGTAAGTCTTCTGGAGGTCAAAGATCAGGTCCTCGATCTTCGCGGTCGCGATGGGGTCGAGCGCCGAGCAGGGCTCGTCCATCAAGATCACCTCCGGTTGGATCGCGAGGGCACGGGCGATGCAGAGGCGCTGCTGCTGCCCTCCCGAAAGCCGGTTCCCCGACCCGTGGACATTGTCCTTCACCTCGTCCCAGAGCGCGGCCTGCTTCAGGCTCCGGATTACCGCTTCGTCGAGGACGGCGCGTTTGCGCATCCCATTGAGCTTCAACCCGGCGGCCACATTATCGTAGACTGACATCGTCGGGAAAGGGTTCGGCTTCTGGAACACCATGCCGATGCGACGGCGGACGGAGACCGGATCCTCCGTGTAAATGTCGGTTCCGTCGAGGAGTACCCTCCCCTCGATCCGACCACCGGGAGAGACCTCGTGCATCCGGTTGAGGCACCGGATGAGCGTAGACTTTCCGCATCCCGACGGGCCGATGATGGCCGTGACGGTGTTCTGCCGGAACGCGAGGGAGACGTCGGACACCGCCTTCTTGCTGCCGTAGAAGGCGGAGAGCTTGTCCACCTCCATCTTAGTGGGGGCGCCGTCGTGATTTTGGTGGGTAATCTTTCCGAGCGTCTCTCCCTGCAGGCTTTCCCCTTCCACGTCGTTCCCCTCCCTCGCTCACTTGAATCGCTTGCGGAGGACGATCCGGGCTGTCAGGCTGATCCCCAGCAACAATGCGATGAGAATGAGAGCGCCGCCCCACCCGGCGGCGACGAGCCCTGGCGCGGCCTGGTCCGAGTCCAGGAAGATGAGGACGCCCAGCAGGCCGGCGGGCTGGTACAGTCCGGTGAAGCCGTGGGTGCTCCAGCCGGCGGCGATCAGGAGGGGGGCCACTTCCCCGGAGGCCCGCATGACGGCCAGCACCACGCCCGTGATGACAATGCTCCGCCCGGTACTCAGTACGATCTGGAGTACGGCCCGGTAGCGCGGGATCCCGAGCGCGTAGGCCCCTTCCCGTAGCGCGTTCGGGACGAGTCGCAGCCCTTCCTCCGTCGCGCGCGTGACGACGGGGATCATGAGAATCGCGAGCGCACAGGCCCCGTCGATGGCGCTGAACACGATGGCCCGGAAGAAATACAGGAACACGGCGTAGGAAAAGAGACCGACCACGATCGAGGGTGCACCGGTCATCACGTCGGTGAAGAAGCTGATTCCCCGGCCGAGAGGGTTCTTTCCGTACTCGGAGAGATAGATACCGGCGAGCACGCCAACCGGGACGGATAACAGCGAAGACAGGGCCACCACAACGATGGTCGCGTAGAGGGCCGGTCCAATCCCTCCCGCCGCGTTGTACGGAATTCCGGTGCCCTCTTGCCCGATCAGGAAATGGATGCTGAGGACGCGCCCCCCGTTAACGACGGCCGTGTAAATGATGCTGAGCAACGGGATGAGCGCCACCACGACGCACAGCAGGCAGAGCACGGTCACGACCCAGTTGAAGATCCGACGCCGGGCATCCCGGTCGAACTTCATTCGATTGCGCCTCCCCCCGTGCGTTTGACGAGCCGGTAGACGAGCAGTCGCGCACCGATGTTGATCAGCAGGGTGATGAGCAGGAGGACGAGGGCCGCATAGAGGAAGGCACTCGCCGCCAGCGGCGAGCTGGCGTTGGAGAGGAACTCGTTGGCGATCAGGCTCGCGATCGTTTGGCCCTGGCTGAACAGGGAGGTGGGGATGAAGTCCGAGTTCCCGATGACCAGCGTCACGGCCATCGTCTCCCCTACGGCCCGGCCGAGTCCGAGGATGATCGCCCCGACGATGCCGATCCGCGCGTAGCTCAGGACCGACATCCGGGTCGTTTCCCATCGAGTGGCACCGAGCCCGAGCGCCGCCTCCCGTTGCGTCTCGGGCACGGCGCGGAGGGCCTCCCGAGAGATCGCCGAGATGGTCGGGATGATCATGATGGCCAGAACGATCGAGGCCGTGAGCACTCCCGAGCCCGAGATGGGTCCCGTGAACAACGGGATCGAGGCGTGGAACAGCCGGTCGGCTCCGTTGTTCCAGCTTTCCAGGAGCGGGTCGATTGTGGTTCGCATGAAGGGGATGAGAACGAAGATACCCCACAGTCCGAAGACGACCGACGGGACCGCGGCGAGCAGCTCGACAATGTAGCCCAGGGGCTCTGCGATCCAACGCGGCGCCAGCTCGGACAGGGAGACCGCGATTCCGAGACTAAACGGGATGGCGATCACGAGGGCGATGGCGGAGGTGAGGAGGGTCCCGATGATGAACGGGAGGAGCCCGAGTTTGTTCACTCCCGGGGCCCACGTGGATTCTCCCAGGAGGGCGAGTCCATAGTGAACGATGGAGAGGTCGGCCGCGCGAAACAGGACGATGATGAACGCGCTGAGCAGGGCGAGGATCCCGAGGGCGACGACGAGGGTCAGGGAGAGGAATCCCAGGTCCAAGGCTCGGCGGAGCCGGGCGGAAAAGGTTCGGCCGGGATTCCGCGTGCCGCGAAGCATCGACGCAGAATCCCGGCCCAGGTCTCGTAGCTAATCTACCCTAGCTGCAGGCCGGAATGACTCCTCCCTGGTAGGTCATCGACGCGAGGGTCGCTTGGTCGGCCGCCACGACGCTGGCCGGCAGCGGGACGTAGTAGAGCTCTCCCGAGAACGACTGGCCCCCGCTCGTCGAGATGGTCCAGTTCAGGAAGTTCACGAACGCCGACGCATCGGCCACGCTCGTGATCGTGGGGTTGTTGTGCGATTCCTGGTAGAACAGCAGGTACGAGAACGTCGTGATCGGGTAGTCCCCCGCTCCGGGGGCGTCGATCATCGACACGCCGGACCAGCTCTCGTTGCCCAACGGCAGGGTGGTTGGGATGGCCAGGATGTCCGAGATCGCGGACGCCGCGTCGCTCACCGTCGGGATGATGTTCTTCCCGGACGGGTTCTGGACGGCAGCGAACGAGATGACGTTCTCCGAGGCATAACCGAGGTCAACGTACCCGAGGGAGTACGGGGTCTCCTTCACCGTTCCGGCGATGCCGGAGCTACCCTTCTCGCCGCCCCCGAGGGGAGTCTTCGGCCAGGCGGGAAGCGTGCTGTACCCAATCGTGCTCTTCCAGGTTGCGTTGCTGTCCGACAGGAACTGGCTGAAGGCGTAGCTCGTGCCGCTCCCGTCCGACCGGTGCCACACCGAGATCACTTGGTTCGGCATGACCACGCCGGGGTTGAGTGCCTCGATGGCCGTGTTGTTCCACGTGGAGATGTCTCCCAGGTAGATGGCCGCCAGAACGGCTCCCGTCAGGTTGAGGGAATCGTGGAGCGGGAACGCGACGCCGGGCAGGTTGAAGATTACCGCAACCGCACCCGCGGTTTCGGGCATCGTTAGGAGGTTCGGTGCCGCCGCCCGTTGCGTGGCGTTGAGCGGCGCGTCGCTCGCGCCGTACGTGACCGTTCCCGTTGTGATGTCCGATATGCCGGTTCCGCTCCCGACCGCATCATAGTCCACGGTGTTCACGGAATAGCCACCCGCGCCCGTCCAGGCGGTCATGAGTCCTTGCACGAACGTCGAGCCCGCGCCGGTGATCGTGTAGGTTGTGCACGCCGGCACCTTCGGGGGGGTGGTAGTAGTACTCGTCGGCTTCTTGCCGATGTACCCCGCCGCGTACAGCCCCGCGAACACGATGATCACGATGACAACAATCGCGATCGCGGCGTACCAGCCAGTGCGGCTGGACCCCTTGCTCTGAATGGTCTCACTCGGCGGTTGTTGGTTTGGTGCGCTCATTCTTTTTCCTTCTCCTGTTTTCTCCTTCGATTCTGTGGCGCGTCAAGGGCGGGTCCCATTCGCACGACTCCGCGCGAACTCAGCCGCGGCGTTCTCGGGCGGGGTACTCGCCCCACGGGTACTCCGGCGCTAACAGGCCGCGTGGTCGGTGTCTCGGTGAGCGAGACGACCGTACTGCGGTCCAGTCCCACCTCGGCGATGTCCTGGGCGTACGACACCGTGCGGTCGATCGATTGGAGAATCAAGCCGAGAGGAACGGCGGCGAGGGCGGAGAAACCGCTCGCCCCGCCTCGCGCGAAGAGACTCTCGGTCAGGGTCGTGTAAGTGGCGTGGAGCGCCTCACCCACGTCGATGACATCATTCGCGTGGCCGGCGTCTCGCTCTTCAGACGCGACGCGGAAGGCGGCCTGCAGTTGATCTAGGACTTGGCCGTGAAACTCCGTCAGAGGCCGGACGAGCCGCTCGGAGGGGGAAGTCTCCGCCCACCGTAGTCCCTGCTCGGCGATCTGGACGGCGTGATCTCCGATCCTCTCGAGGGAGCGGACCAGTATGAGCGTCTGGAGAGGCCGGTCCACGATCGGATCGACTTCGGCGCTCGAGACGGCGCCGGCGAGACGAAGGGCCAGGATACGTTCGATGAGCCACGCGTGGCGGTCCACCTCATCGTCGCGGTGCTCCCATCGGACGCCGCGCCACCGATCGGGTTCGGACCACGTGCGGGCCGCCTCCTGCTGCAGCGCGAGCACAATCTGGAACATCCGGCGGAGGAGCGCGCCCAGGTCGAGCTCGGCTCCCCGAGAGACGTCGCGGAGAACCAACACCTCTCGATCTTCCGAGACAATCTCGGGCTGGAGCGTTCGGCGCGCGAAGGTCTTGGCGACAGCGACGGTCTCCGGGCTGATCCCGCCCTTCTCGTGGATGACGAACTCTCGGGCGCCCGCGAGATACGCGGCCACCAAGTCGCGGAAGATGTGTTCCCGGGAGCGATAGGGTTGGACGAATACCTCGACGGACGCGTTCGTTGCTGCTGGGTCCCGGTCCTGGATGAGCAACGAACCGTCGGCGAGAGCCCGAAGGAATACGGTGCT
>JASHPV010000097.1 GCA_030037875.1 Thermoplasmata archaeon | reverse complement strand
CCTTGCCGCCGAGCGTGTAGGCCACTCGGATCATGACCGGGAGGCCGAGCGTGTCGACCGCCGCCAGCGCCTCTTCGACGGAGTAGACCGCCCGGCTGGGCAGGACGGGTACCTTGGCGCGGCCCATCGCCGTGACGAACCGCGCCCGGTCCTCGGTATCGCGGATCCCCTTGAGCGGGGTCCCGAGAACGCGCACCCCGGTTCGCCGGTAAGCGCCCCGGTCGGCGAGCCGGATGCCGCAATCGAGAGCGGTCTGGCCGCCAAATCCCAGCATGATCCCGTCCGGTCGCTCGGCTTCGAGGATCGGCTCGACGAACTCGGGACGCACCGGCTGGAGATAGACCGCCCCGAGTTTCTGAGGGTCCGTCTGCAGGGTGGCGATGTTCGGGTTGACCACGACGGTGGAGATCTTCTCCTCCTCGAGGGCCCGGAGACATTGGCTGCCGGAATAGTCGAACTCCCCGGCTTCGCCGATCTTGAGGGCCCCGGAGCCGAGGACGAGGATCTTTTCGTAGTGCCGGCGGCTCATCGCGTCCTCCGCTTGACCCGCTCCGCGAAACGGTCGAAGACGAATCCCGCTTCCTGGGGTCCGGGGTGCCCCTCCGGATGTCCCTGCAAGGCGAAGATCCGGCCCGAGCCATCTCGGAGCCCTTCGAGCGTTCCGTCGTCGGGATTGGTCGCCCACGGGCGCAGACCCGTGCCCCGGAGGGACCTTGGCTCCACGGCGTATCCGTGGTTTTCGCTCATGATGATCGCCCGGCCGCCGGGAAAGCAGACCGTTTTGTTCTGGCCCCGGTGACCGTACTTCAGCTTGAACGTGCGACCGCCGCGGGCCAACGCCAGCAGCTGATTCCCGAGACAGATGCCGAGGACCGGTAGTTCCGACTTCGCGATGCGGGCGATCTCGGCGATCGTGCCGGTGAGCCGTTCCGGGTCGCCGGGTCCGTTTCCGACGACCAACCCTTCCACTCGATGACCGTCCCACCGTTCCGGCACCGTCGCATCGTGCGGGAGCCGGAGAACGCTGAGCTCGCGCCGGAGTAGCGCGCGCAGGATGCTGGCTTTCACGCCGCAGTCCAGCGCGGCGACGAGGGGCGCCGACGGGTCTCCCAGCACCGTCGGGTGGCGAACGGATACCTGGGTCATGTACTCCTCGTCGGCGTAGCCCGGGGCTCGCTGGATTCGGTCGGCGAGCTCCCCATCCGAGGGGGCGGAGGGCCCGACGTGGAGCGCGCCGCGTATCACGCCCTGGGCTCGAAGATGCTCTGTCAGGCGGCGCGTATCGACCCCGGCGATCCCCGGAATGCCGGAATCCTGGAGTCAGTCCTCGAGGCGTCGCCGAGAGCCCCAGTGGCTTGGGGCCGTGAGCCCCCGAACGACCAGCCCCCGGACCTGCAGTTCCGTCGATTCAAGGAACCGGGGCAGTCCCCACTCGTCGCGCGTCGAGGACGAAGGGACGCCGTAGTTCCCGAGCAACGGGTAGGTGAAGGTCAGGATCTGTCCCCGGAACGAAGGGTCGGTCAGGGATTCCGGATACCCGACCATCCCGGTAGTGAAGATGACCTCGCCGACGACCGAGGTGGAGGCACCGAAACCGACGCCATCGAATCGCGTACCGTCTTCGAGGAATAACGTCCCCCGTCGCCGCGGCGGTTTGGATGTCGAACGTGCGCGCGTGGGTGACCCAAAGTCGAACCACAAGGGTGGCCGAGATAAGTCTTGCTGGGCGGGAAATGAAATCCGGTCCGTGCGAGGACACGGCAGACCGTTCACGGGGCGCGGAAGGGCTTTCCACGGCGACCCTCGCCCGTCAAATGCCCGACGGGCTCTGGAGCGGGTAGATGCCCGGATTCCCTCGCGTCCGAGAGTCGTATGACATCGTCATCGTCGGTGGAGGTCATGCCGGACTTCAGGCCGGTCTGAAGGCCGCCCTGCTTCACTTGTCGGCTGTCGTCATCGATCGAGGACCGAAGTACAGCCGGTCCTACTATTCTCCCCGAATGGACAATATTCCCGGATTTCCGGATGGAATATCCGGACACGCCCTGCTCGACCTGCAGATCGAAGCCCTCCGCAAGCACGAGGACCGGGTGACCTACGTCACGCCCTCGCGGGTCACCGCCGCCCGAAAAACAGAGGAGGGCTTCGAGGTAGACTTCGAGTGGCTGAAACAGGCCCGGAAGGTTCGGGGGAACTCCCTGATCCTGGCCCCCGGTGTCGTCGACCGGATTCCGGCCCTCGACGGCAAGATCGAACCGATCTTTCCCTGGGCGAACCAGGGGATCGTCTACTTTTGTGAGTTCTGCGACGGTCACGAGCTTCCGGGAAAGAGCGTCGCCGTCCTAGGCGCGACCCCCTACGCGGCGCATCTCGCCCTCGAGTTGCGGCACTTCGACCCGGCCTCGGTCGAGATCCTGACGCATGGAGAGCCCTTCCTAGGGGAGCTTCTCTCCTCGGAACGGACCGAACTGGAGGGGGAGCTCCGAGCCGCTGGAATCCCGTGGTCCGATGGCGTGATGGTCGGGTTCGATGGGATCCGGGAGAAGAAGTTCACCGTCAAATTCGCCGATGGAACGACCCGGACCTTCGACCGCGGTTTCTCGGGGTTGGGCTGGTACGACATGCACCAGCACCTCCCGCGGTCCCTCGGAGCAACATTCGACGCCGACGGCTACGTGCAGACGGACGAGGATTGCCGGGTCCTATCGAAGGAGGACGGAAAGCCAATCCCGGGACTCTACTGCGTGGGAGACCTGCGCTCGGGATGGAACCAGATTCCGGAGGCGTGGGCGACGGCGGAACGCGCCGTGATCGACGTGTTCGTGCGGACGGTCTAGAGCGCGCCGGGGGCCTTCGCCGGCGTTCGCGAGACCGTGTGGGGGGCCGGCGCCGGCGGCACATTGACCCCGAAGAAGCTCGCGAGGTCCGTGAGGTCCCGGGCCACCGCCGTTGCGCCGCCGGCCTTGAACCGGTCGATCTCCACGTAGAGCGGGTCCTTCGGCGGGAGCATCACACCATAGAACTTGACGCCGGCCGCCACCGCGCACTCGCAGTCCAGGGGCTGGTCCCCGACCAGCACCGCCCGGGTGGGTGGAATGCCCATGGTCTCCAGCAGGAGGCGCAGCGCCTCAGGAGAGGGCTTGACCGGGCCGGGGGAGCTCCGGCTTCGCAAGAAGGGGAAATACGTCGCCAACCCGGTCTTGAGCAGGGCCGCGCGAGCAAAATGGTCCGAGCTTCGCGTGAGTAGACCGAGCCGGAACCCGTGGTCCGTGAGGGCCTTCAGAACAGGACCCGCGTTCGGGGTCGCCTTCGTTCGCGGAAGGGCCTCCATCTCGATGGCATCGATCGCTTCATTGACCTCGTTCTCGAAGCGGAAGAGCTGGCCTTCGGGCAGGTTCTGCTGGTGCATGATCGCCGTCGCATCTCGCTGCAGCCGATTGACCGTCTCTGTGATCGAAAGCCGTCCGGGTGGAACGCCATACTTCTCGGCCAGGCGAACGACGGTCTTCCTGAGGCGGGGGAAATCGTGCTGGCTATCGACGAGGGTTCCGTCCAGGTCGAACACGATGCCGAGCGCGGGTTCGGTGAACGAAGGGGGTCGGATGGAGACGGCCATGGTTCTCAACCTCGAAGAGGAAACCCGGCGCCTCCTAACCTAAGCATTTGGGTCCAACGGAACCGGGGACCTTATAGGACCTCAAAGGTGCCCGCCCACGACAGAGAGAACACGATGGATCTCGTGATCGTTCGGCATGGACCGGCGGCGGACCGTGACCCGTCCCGGTGGCCCGACGACCAACTGCGCCCGTTGACCCCGGATGGAATTCGGTCCACCCGCCGGGCGGCCAAGGGCCTAGCGAGCCTCCACCTGACCGTGGACAAGATCATTACGAGCCCGGCGGCGCGCGCCTACGCGACCGCGGCGATATTCCGAGAGGTACTGGGGGTGAAGGCCGAGCTCGAAAGCTGGGCGGAGCTCGAGCCCGACGGACCGCCTGGTCCGATCCTGGAGCGGTTGCAGCGGCTGTCCCGGAGACGGGCTATCGTTCTCGTGGGCCATGAACCGACCCTGGGCGAGCTGCTGGGACTCTCGGTCACCGGCGACTCCGTTCCGATCGCCCGTTTCTCCAAGGCGGGGGCCGCGCAGGTCAGCTTTCCCGAAGAGCCGAGGCCCGGCGCGGCGGAGATCGATTGGGTGCTGACGCGGAAGCAGCTCGAACGGCTGGGCTAGGCGCTGCCGTTGACCACCGACCCGAGGCCGGAGACCTCGGGCTCGGACGTGACGCGCGGAGAGGGCTCGCCCCCGATCTCCACCCGTACGCGCTTGCCGAAGAGCGCCGCGACCAGGGCCTTCACGTCCCGGTGGACTTGAAGGGGCGTCCGGTTGGCGTCGACGCGGTGGAAGCCGTAGGTTTTCGCCATCCAGTCGAATTCCTTCTTGAGCAGCCCCTGGTACGCGAAGAAGCTCTCGAAACGGTCGCGCGACAGGGAGAGGTCCATCCCGCTCTCCCAGTAGTCGAGGGAGCCGTACTTCGCGATGGCGCGATGCAGCAGGATATCCGTGCGGGCGTCGAGGAAGACGATCAGGTCGGGTTCGAACGCGAAGGCGTAGAGCTGTTGGGCGTATTCCCGGGTAGCGCCCCGAACGATGGCGCGCGCCATGAGCGTGTAGGTGTACCGGTCCGCGAGGACCGTGCTGCCGGCGGCCAGCGCCGGGAGAATCTTGTTCTCGAGCTGGTCGGCGAAGTCGCCGGCGTAGAAGAGCGCCATCGTGGTGGCCCCCAGGGTGTGCCCGCGCTTCGCCCGGTCGATTTGCTTGCTCACGAGCGTCGAGCGCCGGAGGCCTGTGTCGACGACGGGGTGCCCCTGGATCTCGAGCCACTCCCGCAGGAGCTCGACCTCGGTGGTCCGTCCCGACCCGTCGGCACCCTCGACGACGATGAGGTGGCCGGGCAGGTCCCGCTTCGGGAGGTTCGGCAGCCGGATCCCGTACGTCCTAACCATGCATCAACGACTCCATCTTGGGGAATCCCGCGAGAAGCGGTTTCACCTCACCCCGGACCCGGGTCAGCACTTGCTCCACCGGCTTCGCCGCGTCGATCGGGATCAGATGGTCCGAGGTCACGAGCTTCTCGTACCCCCGGCGGAGGGCGGATTGGAACCGCTGGTAGCTCTCGACGACGTCGTCCGACAGGTGGAGATCCATGCCGGCCTCGTAGTACGAAATAGGCTCCCGGGACGCCAGCTTGCGGTCGAGGGATACTTGGACCGGAACCCGGAAGTACAGCACCCGGTCGGGCGGAGGGGCAAACGAGTACATGTTCCGCACCCAATCGGGGTCACAGCCCCGGGCCGTGTCTCGAACAAACGCCGTGTAGCAGTATCGGTCGCAGACCACAAAGTAGCCGGCACGGAGGGGGGGCAGGATCTGTCGCTCCAACCGGTCGGCAAAGTCGGTGGCGTGCAGGAGCGCGAAGGTGGTGGGGGTCAGCAGGCCCTTCTTCTTGCCCCGGCGGATCACATCCGAGACCAGCTCGGACGAGTTCCATTCGGTGAAGAACACCCGGTACCCCCGGGATTGGAGCCACTTCACCAGGAGCCGGGCTTGGGTGGACTTGCCGCTCCCGTCGAGTCCCTCCACCACGAGCAGACGTCCCCGCGCCCCGGGGCCGCCGGCCGGTCCGCCCATTCCCGGGGTCTCATTCATCGGGCGCCACCAGCTCCAGTTCGAAGACGCGCTCGATCGGCTTGCGAAGCCGCTCCACCGCCCGGGGCGGAACCGTAGCGCCCACGTTGCGGTGGGGCTCGAGTCGCAAGCGCTGCGAGCCGCGGGGGAGCGACACGTTGATCCGGGCCCCTTCGAGGGTCTCGGCGAAGTACACCATCGTGCCGAGCTGGCGGGCGACCTGAAGGTCGTCGGGAGTGAGGATCGCGCGCCATGTCTTGGCCCACCCTTCGGGCATCTCATCCCCTTCATGAAGATACGCCACCAAGGAGGCGAGCACGGCATCGCGGTCGGTCAGGGACAGGTTGGCGAGGTTCCGAATCAGGTAGGCGGAGTGCTGGGGATGGTGCCATGGGTCGATGACCGCTCCGACGTCGTGCATCCAGGCGGCCACGGAGAGCACGAGCCGGTCGGCCTCGGTCCATCCGTAACGGGGCTGGAGCCGGTCGAACAGGGTGAGGGCTAGCCGACGGACCTGCTCCCCATGGATCAGCGAGAACCCCATCGCCCGGGCAGCGGCGGTGACGGAGCGGAACGCGAGCACTTCTTGCGAGGCGGGAACCGGGATGGCCAACCGCTCCACCGCGGCCCCTTCCCGGATGCCGTGGCCCGTCACGAGGAGCTCGTCCTTGCCGGTCCTCCGGAGCAGGCCGTCCACCACGATGAGGCCGGCCACGATGACATCGGCCCGCGCCGCGCTGATGCCCGGGACCTCCCGGCGTTGGGACGCGGACATCTCGAAGAGGATCCCCTCGAGTACTTCGAGGTCCCGCCGGTTCAATCGGTATCCGTGAACCCGCTGCACCGGGTACTCGCGCAGTTCCATGGCCACCCGCGCGAGGCACCGGATGGTTCCCCCCACACCGAACACGCGCAATTTCTCGGAGGATCGCGGTAGCGGGGTGGCGGTGAGGCGATCTTGCACGTATTCCTGGGCGGCTTCGAGCTCGCGACGCTTCGGAGGGTCATGGTCCAGGAATTCTTGGGTGAGTCGGAGGGCGCCGAGCGGCAAACTGGTCGAGCGCTCGAGCTGACCCTCTCGGGTCGACGCGAGTTGGATCGACCCGCCGCCCAGGTCGGCGATCAGGTCCCGGTCCATCTCCCAAGCCGAGGCCACACCGAGGTAGCCCAGTCGGGCCTCTTCCTCGCCGCTGATGACCCGCATGAGAATACCGGTTCGTCGCGCGATCCGCTCGACGAACGCCTGGCCGTTCGGCGCGTCGCGCACGGCGCTGGTGGCGACGGCGATGGTCGGGGGATTTCCCATGACCGTGAGGTGCCTCGAGAATCGGGTAAGGGTCGCCAAGCCTCTCTCCATCGCCGCGGGCGAGAGCGACAGGTCCTCTCGAACGCCCTTCCCGAGGCGAGGGACGTCCTTGACTTCGTAGAGCGTCCGGAGTCCGCCTTCGCCCGTGGCTTCGAAGATAGCCAAGCGGGCCGTGTTCGACCCCAGGTCAATGACGGCGAGCTGGCTGACCTCCCCTGCCCGGACGTCGGGGATGACCACCGGGGGTGTGACGGACATGGAGAAGTTCGACGCGCGCACTCTCCCCTTGCCTAAGAGCCTCGCGGAAGAGCCCGCGCGGACCGCGCTCACGTTCGCTCCTTGCGCGTGGAGCTCAGCGTGAGCCAGTTGAGGGCTTTCCGCGTCCGTTTCCGTTGCATCCGGGCGAGGACCCGGAGCCGTTCGGTCTTGCGCGCCTTGCGCCAGGCGCGTTCCCAGCGGTCGAGATTCTCGCCGGAGGGCAAGGCCGCGATTCGTTCGGCGACCATGTCCAGGTCGTGCAACCGACCCAGGATTCTCTGGAGCTTGTCGAGGTCGGCGGGGACGCTGTTCGCGGGATGGCCGGTGACTCGCCCCACGAGGACTCGGAGGGCGCGGGCATTGCGCAAAGCGATGCGGAGGCGATGCAGCCGTCGGGT
>JASHPV010000096.1 GCA_030037875.1 Thermoplasmata archaeon | reverse complement strand
GTGTTGCCGGTCACCAACGCCGGTCCGACCTTCCAGACCGCCATCATGAACGGATAGTTCCACGGCGTGATCGAGCCGACCACGCCGACGGGTTCCCGTCGGAAGATGGTCGTCCCATCTCCGAGGAACTCTTGGGGGCTCTTCGCGTCCAGCGTCCGAACGGCCCCGGCGTAGAAGATCAGGTTATCGATCGAGCCCGGGATGTCCACGTCCGCGGCCTGCTTGATGGTCTTCCCTTGGTTCCGGCTCTCTAGTTCGGCAATCTGGGCCGCCTGGGATTGGAGAATCTGGGCGGCCTTCAGGTACACATCCCCTCGCGCGCGAGCGGTCAACCGGGGCCACGGTCCCTTGTCGAAGGCCTCCCGCGCGGCGTCGATGGCCTTTCGGATGTCCTCACGGGTACCCTTCGGAACCTCCCCAATGGACTTCCCCGTGAACGGGCTGACGACGGGTATCGTCCCCTCCGACGAAGATTCCACCCACTCCCCGCCCACCAGCATCTTCGAAGTCGCCATTCGTATCGCCGGGGGGCGGCAGTCCGCTACGGTAGAATATGTTATCGTCGTACGTCCGCCGATCGACTCGCCGGTGGGGGCGAATCGGCCCTCAGGGCCCCATCCTAGGGTTTAAGAGTGGGGTTCTCCTCCTCGCGCTGGCCGTTGGGTGGGGTTCCGTGAATCCCCGTTCTATACGAATTGCAGCCATCGTGGTCGCGGTCCTGACCGTGTTGTCCGCCAGCGGGGCGTACTACGGGCTGAGCAAGGCCGCCTCGCAGGCCGCCTCCTGCACTCTCTCGACGACGAGCGCCATCGTCGTCGACCAGCCGGAGATCCCGGACTCGCTCGACCCGGACGTCGTCTACACCACCCCCGGTTGGGGGGTCGTTCAGCAAGTTTACCAGACGCTGGTCTTCTACAATGGCACCGAGTACGGGCCATCGACGGTACCAGGTCCCACGCTCGGACCGAACTACCAGGTTCCGGAGCTCGCCAAGAACTGGTCCACGTCCGCGGACGGGACCCATGTGAATTTCACCCTGTGGCCGGACGAGTACTTCTCGAACGGAGACCCGCTTAACGCCTACACGATGTGGTACTCCCTCTACCGCGGCATGGTGATGAACCAGCCCCTGGTCTATCTCCAGGAAGAGAACTTCTTCCTCCCGGGACTCACGTACGACGCCAACTCCTCTACGTCGGCCCAACTGGCGACCCAGAACTGGTTGGCCGTTCTGCTGAATTCGATGGACTCGGTGGCGGTGGTGACGAATCCGCCGGCGAGCCTGCTGGACGTCATGACCGCAGACAACCAATCCTTCCAGGTCATCAACAGCCAGACCATCGAGCTCAACATCGGCGCGGGGTCGGTGGATTACAATGGCCCCGCCCCGTATCCCTACCTGCTCGACCAGGTCGCAACGCCCGGTTTCTCGGCCGTCGACCCGGTGTGGATCTCCGCCCATGGCGGAGTCGTCGTCAACCAGGTCAACGCCTACGTATCGAACAATATGGTGGGCAGCGGGCCCTTCGAGCTTCAGCCCAACTCGTGGTCCCCTTCGAGCGGCTACGGCCTGATACCGAACTCTCACTACTGGGCCCAGTCGGTCGCGCCCAGTTACCCTGATTACAACAATCTCCAGCCGGCGAAGACCTCGATCGACGTCTCCTTCCAGGAGAACCCCACGATCGTCGTCGAGAACATGCAAACGGGCGCGGCCGCCCTCGGGTCGTTCGCTTACATCGGGCCGTCCCAGATCAACGAGCTCGAGGGGCTGAAATGCCTGCACGTGAACCCGCTCCCGCCGGTCTTCGGTGCCCTCAGCTTTGCCCCGTGGATCTACATGGACCAGAACGCGTCGACCCAACCGGGCCAGCCCCTGAATCCCTTCTCTAACCTCTCGGTTCGCGCGGCCGTCGTTCACGCCATCAACTACGCTCAGCTGATCTCGTACGGATTCGGGGGCTACGGGACGAACTGGGTCGGACCCATTCCGACGGGATATCCCGACTACAACCCCACGAATCTCCCCAACTACACCTACGACATTCCCCTCGCCATGCAGGAGATGAACAACTCCCCCTGGCCGATCTCCTCCGGGGGGCTCAACCACCTGTTCCCGAATGGGATCAACTTCGCCTACCTTCAGACCGGCGACTGGAACACCATTGCCGAACTCCTGAAGAGCACCCTCGCGAAGGTCGACATCCCGCTCAACCTGGTCCCGATCAGCATCGACCAGCTGGTCGAGGAACAATCGACGGAGACGTACGATGGCCAACCCGGCGTGTGCATCTCCCAGACACCGGCCAACGGGGGGCCGTTCTACATCGGGCTCGATTACTACACGGGGGATTACGTCGGGCCCGACGACCCCACCGAACTCAACGCGTGGAGCATCGGCGGCTATAACGAGTGCATGTCCGAGTTCTCGAACCAGACGGTCGACGACTGGTTCTACCAGGCCGCCGAGAGCACCAACGTAGCGGCCGCCGCCGAGTACTACGGCGACATTACGAACTTCATGTACTACAACTACACCGACGCCTGGCTCCCCATCCCGACCTCTTTCCAGGTCTACAGCATCGATGTCCATGGCATCGTCCAGAACCCCATGGGCAGCGGGATCGGCTTCCAGCTGGTCTACAACACAGACTACCTGTCGTAACGCCGGCCCGACGAGCGTCGGCTTAGCCGGCGGTGGTTCCCTGTAGGTGGCTTCCCGGCGCGATGGGCGAAGGGGTGGCGCCCGCCCCCTCCATCGCCATTAGGGTCTCGGGCGGAATATCGACGACCTCCTCGGCCCGGTGGCAGGCCGCCAGGTGCGTCGGGTCCTTCCCGATGCTCCGCAGGAGAGGCTCCTCCACCCGGCACCGGTCGATGACGAACGGACAGCGCGTCGCGAACCGGCAGCCGGGCGGAGGCCGGATCAAGGTCGGGATCTCGCCCGAGATCCGGTAGCGGGCCCGCCGGCGTCGGACGTCGGGCACCGGCAGCGCGGCGAGGAGCGCCTTCGTGTAGGGATGGGTCGGGTGCTCGAGCACCTCGCGGACCGTCCCGACCTCGGCGAGCTTCCCCAGGTAGAGGACGGCGACCCGGTCGGCGACGTACTTGACGGCCGACACGTTGTGCGTGATCAACAGGTACGCGAAGTGGAACTCGGACTGCAGGGCGACGAGCCGGTTCAGGATCTGGGCCTGGACGGCAACGTCCAGCGCGCTCGTCGGCTCGTCGAGGACGATCAGCTTGGGCTTGAGACTCAACGCGCGCGCCAGCGAGAGCCGTTGCCGTCCCCCACCGGAAAACTCGTGGGGGTACTGGTCCAGGATCTCCGGCATCAGGCCCACGGTGGGAAGGAGTTCCGCCACGCGCCGGCGCAGCTCGGCCTTTCCCAGGCCGGGCTCTTGGGCCCGGATCGGCTCGCTCACGATTTCCCAGACGCGCATCCGGGGGTCGAGCGACCCGACCGGATCCTGGAAGACGACCTGAACGTTCCGGCGCCACGCCCGCAGCTTTGACCCCTGGAGGTGGGCGACATCCTCCCCCTCGAACAGGATCCGGCCGCCGGTCGGCTCATGCAGCCGGGAGATGAGCCAGCCAAGCGTAGTTTTCCCGGAGCCGGACTCGCCGATGAGACCCACCGTTTCGCCGGGGCGAACGTCGAACGACACGCCATCCACGGCCCGAATCGCAAGCTTCGCGTGGCCCCGGATCGTTTCGCTGAGCGACCGCGTGAGGGGGAAGTACTTCTGGATGTCGTCGACCTGGACCAGGGGTTGGGCCGCGCTCATGGCATCGTCGGCACCTCCTCGGGGAAGAAACAGGCCGATTTGTGAACCTGGCCGAGGGGACCGGGCGGGAGCGTCGCGAGAGGCGGTTCGGGCTTCTTCCGGCATACATCCCGCGCCAGCGGGCACCGGGGGTTGAATGTGCAGCCGTCCGGCAGCTTCGAAAGGTTCGGTACCGACCCCGACAGGGAGGGAAGGACGCCCTCGTCCTTGTACTTGTTCGGGATCGAGCGAAGCAGCGCCTTGGTGTACGGATGGCGCGGCGACTCGAAGATCTCAGCGACCGGGCCGAACTCGACCATGTGACCGGCGTACATCACGCCGACGTCGTCGGCCATTTCGGCGATGACGCCCAGGTCGTGGCTGATGAACAGGATGGAGGTCCGCACCTCCTCCATCAGCTCTTTCATCAGCGTCAGCACCTGCGCTTGGATCGTCACGTCGAGCGCGCTCGTGGGTTCGTCCGCGATGAGCAGCGCCGGCTTGCCGCTCAGCGCCATGGCGATCATGATGCGCTGCCGCATGCCGCCCGACAGTTCGTGGGGAAAGAGGTTCGTGATCCGCTCCGGGTCGTTGATCCGCACGAGCCGGAGGAAGTCGAGGACCTCGGCG
This sequence comes from Thermoplasmata archaeon, assembly GCA_030037875.1. Taxonomy (GTDB): domain Archaea; phylum Thermoplasmatota; class Thermoplasmata; order Lutacidiplasmatales; family UBA184; genus JAKIWV01. The sequence continues at coordinate 15,683 of JASHPV010000096.1, read as the reverse complement.
TGGATCTCCTTCGTCATCGGCGGAGATCGTGTCTTGAGCGTCTGGCTCACGTTCGGCGGGATGAACGGACCCGTCACGACATCGGCGGCTTTTGGGAGCTCGCGCTTCGAGTAGTCGAAGCCCTTGACGTCGGGCTTCACGCGCGGGGTCAGGCCGTGCTCCCGCAGCTTCCGGATCCGCACGGATTCAGCGATCTGATCGCCGACCCGGTACGCCGGGTTGAGCGAGTTGATCGGCTCCTGGAAGATCATCCCGATGCCCGTGCCGCGAACCCCGGGCATCCGCCACTTCGGAAGCCGCATCAGGTCCGTTCCCTGGAAGATGATCTTGCCGGTCTTCACCTTCGCCGGCGGCTCCGGCAGTAACCGGGGGATCGAGTGACCGAGGGTGCTCTTCCCGCAGCCGGTTTCCCCTACGACGCCCACGACGCGACCGGGGGCCAGCTCGAGCGATACGTCGTTCAGGGCACGGAAGGTACCGGCCCCGACGGCATAGTCCACGGTGAGATGCTCGACCTTGAGGAGCGATTCGGGCAACGAATCACCTCCCTCGGGCACGGGAGACGGGAAGGGAGCGGGTCATGGGCGTTCCCCTCCGGTCCCGGCGACCGCCGTGGAGGCCAGGATTCGGCGGCTGCGCGGGTCGAGGATGTCCCGAAGGCCGTCCCCCAGGAGGCTGAACCCCAAGACGGTGATGAAAATCGCGGCGGTGACCGACAGGACCGTCCAGGGCTGGGTGAGCAGCGAGTCCTGGTACGAGTACATCAGGTTGCCCCACTCCGGGATGGACGGGGGCACTCCCACACCGACGTACGAGATGGTCGAGTACGTCACGATGACCGTGCCGACGTCGAGGCTGAAGTAGACCGCCAGAGGTTCCAGCAGGTTCCGGACCACGTGTCGGAATAGGATCCGGGACTCCGAGACGCCGGCGGCGCGCGCCGCGATGACGTACGGCTGGACCTTGATCGACAGCACTTCGCCCCGGGTGAGGCGGACGTAGAACGGCCACCACGTCACGATGACGGCCAGCTCCGATTGGATCTCCCCGCGGCCCCACGCCGCCGTGATGGCCAGCGCGAGGACCAGTGTGGGGAACGACAGGAAGATGTCGGTGATGCGCATGATCGAGGTCGACGCAAGCCCCGACAGGCTCCCGGGCGCGTCCCAGAAGCCCGCCACCAACCCGAGAAGGGTTCCGATGATCAGCGAGATGCCGGCGACGCTGAACCCGATCCCCAGGTCCGTCGGCAGAGCGGTCGCAACGTTCGAAAAGACATCGGCCCCCGAGGCGTCTGTTCCGAACAGATGAGCGGCTGAAGGCGCCTGGCCGGGGAGGAACGCGCCCGCATCGAGCGCGGGGTAGGGCAGCACCGAGACGGAGTGCCCCAAGATCAGTAGCGAGACGGCGGGGACGATGGCGATGAGCAGGGCGGCAACGGAGACGATCACCACCACGATGAACCCGGCGAGGGTCAGCGGATTGGCCGCGAGAATGCGCAGGACAAGCAGAACGTTCGCCCCCACCCGGCCCCGGCGACGGGCCGGAACGGCAGACCCCGGGGCCGCCGGGACCTTCGTCGCCGGAACCGTGGCGGTGGCCATCTAGCGCCACTCCACTCGAGGGTCGAGGATCCCGTAGAGAATGTCAGAAATGAGGTTCGCCACGACCACCACGATGGCGAAGAATATCACGACCCCAATCGTGCCGGCAAAGTCGTATCCGGTGATGGCGTCGTAGGCGTACTTGCCGAGGCCGGGCCAGTTGAACACGGACTCGATAACGACGGTGCCGGAGACCATCGTCCCCACCGTCACCCCCAACACGGTCGTGGTCGTGATCAGCGCGTTCCGGAGCGCATGTTTGTACAGCACCCAGAACTCGCCCAACCCCTTCATCCGGGCGGTCTTGACGAACTCGAGAGGCAGAACTTCGAGCATCGACGTACGCGTCATCCGCGTCGCGATGCCCATGTTGATGAAGGCGAGCGCTACGGCGGGAAGGATCAGATGCACGATCGCATCGACCGTCGCCGCTCCGTTCAGGGCGATGATCGAGTCGATGACCGACATATGGGTGATTTGTGGGACGGGGGGCGTGGCGGTGGAAAAGTCCCCGCCACTCACGCCGAGCAACGGCCCTAACCCTATCGCCAACACCACGCCCGCGATGTACGTAGGAGTGGCCCAACCGCTCAGGTAGAAGATCCGGACCAGGTGGTCGGCGATTCGGCCGTTGCTGGCCGCCGCGACGACGCCCAGGGGAATGCCGACGAAGATCATCATCGCGGTGGCGGTGAGCACGAGCTCGAGGGTTTCCGGGAAGGTCGTGAGGAGGTAGGGTAGCACGGGGGTGTGGAAGAGGGGGTCCGTGCCCCAGTTCCCGCTCAGCAGGCCCAGGAGGTAGTAGTAGAACTGGACCGGCAACGAATCGTTGAAGTGGTTATTCCTCACGCACGCGGCGATGGTCGACGGAGAGGCCTTCGGGCCGGACCAGATCGCACACGGATTGGATACCGCAATGTGCGTGAAGAAGAACGTGATGACGATGACGCCCAGCAGAACGGGAACGAGCTGGACCAGACGCTTCGCGATGAAGACGACCAAGTCGCTACGCGAACGGCCCATCTAGTGTCCGACCCCCCACGAGTTGGGGGATAAACTACCTTTGTCGAGCCTCTCGAGCCCTTTCGGCCTCCCGACGGCGAGACGCCGGACTACGAGGGGTCGGCCGACTCCTCCGGAGCGAAGACCACGAGCAGCTCGAGGGCGTCCGTGACCGAATGGAACCGGTGGTCGACCCCCTTCGGCACAAAGATGGTCTCGCCCGGTTCGACGGGGTAATCCCGGCCGGCGATGGTGATCGCGGCCCGGCCCCGAATGACGAAATACACCTCGTCCTCCCGGTGGGGAGTTTGCGGGTCCACTCCTCCTGCGTGCAGCGCGTAGAGGCCCACGCTCATCGGAGGAATTCGGAGGAACTCGAGGTATAGACCGCCCGCCCGTTTCCGTCGGGCCTCGATCTCCGGAAGCGGGAACACCGCCGCATCTTTGGGAGGCCGAGTCATCACGGCCCCCTACGACGGAACGGACGGTGAGGCGCCCGACGCGGCACGCCAGTCCTCCAGGATGATCTGGGCGGCGTTGTGACCGGCGGCCCCCGTGACCCCGCCGCCAGGGTGCGCGGCCGACCCGCAGAGGTAGAGTCCCGGCAGGGGTGTCCGGTACTGGGCCCACCCGGGAACCGGTCGGAACGAAAGGATCTGGTCCGGCGTGATGTCGCCCTGGAAGATGTTCCCGCCGGTCATGCCGAGCGTGCTCTCGATGTCTTTCGGCGAGATGAGCTGTGCGTGCTCGACCACCCGACGGATGTTCGGAGCGTACTCCTCGATGGTATCGAGCACGCGTTCCCCGGCCGTCGCCTTGAAGGAGTCCCAGTCCGCGCCCCGGAGTTCCGTGGGGGCATACTGCACGAAGCAGGTCATGGTGTGCTTCCCCGGGGGCGCGACCGACGGGTCCAGAGCACTCTGGAACAACATCTCGATGAACGGATGGGAGGAGAACCGACCGTCCATCGCGTCCCGGTACCCCTGTTCGAGATACGCCAGCGAGGGCGCAATGTCGACGGTCGAGCGATGGGCATCGCTGGGGGCGCCCGGGTCGGCGGTGAACTCGGGGAGGGCCGACAAGGCCGCGTTGAATTTGAGGGCCGCCCCCCGCGAACGGATTCCGCGTACCTCCTTCTCGAACTCCGTCGAAAGGGACCCCGGGGGGGCGAGCTTCAAGAACGTGGTCTGGGCGTCGGCGTTCGAGGCTACGATGGGAGCGGAGATCGTCTCTCCCGAGGCCGTCTCGACGCCCGTCACCACCCCGCGGTGGATCACGAGATTCTTCACGGCCACGCCGGTCCGGATCTGAACGCCGTTCGCCTCGGCCGCCCGGGCGAGCGCTTGGGTGATCCCGCCCATTCCGCCGACGGAAAATCCCCACACCTGCTTGTGCCCGTCCAGGATGCCCACGTTGTGATGGGCCAGTACGTACGCCGTGCCGGGGGTGCCAGGACCGCACATCGTTCCGATGACCGCGTTGGGGGCGAGGGCGGCCTTGACCTCGTCGGACTCGAACCACTCATCGAGAAGGTCCTGGGCGCTTCGGAGGAACAGGTCCCGGACCAGCGTCTCGGTCTCGGGGGTCGAGAACATCTCAAACAGTTCGGCCAGCGGCGCCGGAGGCGCCAGCATCACGGGCTCGATCAGCTCCAGCACGTGGTCCCAGTACTCGACGTACTTCGGGTAGGCCTGGGCGTCCTGAGCGGAGAACTTGGCGATCTCCTTCGCCGCCCGGTCGGTATCGACCCATAACTTCAAGGCCCGCCCGTTCGGGAACGGCATGCAATACTGTGGGTCGTAGAGGATCGTGCGATACCCGTACTTCCGCAACTCGAGTTCCGCCACGATCTCCTGGCGCAGAAGACCGGCGACGTAGGAGAATGTGTTGATCCGGAAACCGGGCCACGTCTCCTCCGTGATCGCGGCGCCGCCGACCACGGGCCGCCGTTCGAGGACCAGGACGCGCGCGCCGGCCTTTCCCAGATAGTTGGCCGCGACCAGTCCGTTGTGGCCTCCGCCGACAACGATGACGTCCCACCGGGTCATGCTATCGGCCTCGAGCCGCTCGGGGAATCGCGCTCAGAGGGCGTAATCCCGCGGGAGGGCCTTCAATTCGCGGAAGGTCTCGTTGATGACGGCCAGGAAATGCTCGATGTCCCGGTCCGAGTGCGTCGTGGAGAAGGTGAGTCGCTCGTAGTTGTCGGGATGGATGTAGATCCCCCGGTCCAGGAGAAGCTGCTGGTGCCGGAGGTACAGGTTCCAGTCGATCTGGAGTGATTCCCGGTAGTTCGTGATCTTCTTACGTCGAGTGAAGAAGAACTGCAGCATCCCGGGCACGGACTGGACAAGCACCGGCAGTTTGCTGTCCCGAGCCGCGGCCTCGAGACCCTTTTCCATCTTGTCGGTGAGACGACGGAACCGGTCGTAGATCTCCAATCCCCCGATCTGAAGCAACCGGAGGTTCGCGTAGGCTCCCGCGAGCGTGAGCGAGTTCGCGAAATAGGTCCCTCCGAAAGAGATCCGACCCGGAGCGATCAGGTCCATGTATTCCGCCTTGCCCGACACGGCGGAGATCGGAACCCCTCCCCCCAGCGCCTTGGCCCAGCAGGACAGGTCGGGCTCGATCTTGTACACTTCCTGGGCTCCGCCCGGGGCGATACGGAAGCCGGTGAACACTTCGTCGAAGATCAGGAGCATGTCGTTCGCCGTGGTGATCTCTCGAAGCTGCTTCAGATAGTCCGGGGCCGGGGGGATGATACCGGCGTTGGCCATCACCGGCTCCAGGATGACGGCCGCGATCTTGTCCCGGTACCGCTTGACCATCCGCTCGAACGCGGGGATCGAGTTGTACGGCGCGACCGTCACATAGTCCGTGACGCCGGGAGGAATCCCGGCCGAGTTGGGAAGGGGCCGCGGGTACTCGTCCAGCCCGGCGACGATCGGCGGGGCCTCGGCGCTGATCAGCGCGTAGTCGTGCTGGCCGTGATAATGGCCCTCGAACTTCAGGATCCCATCCTTCCCGGTCACGGCGCGCGCGATCCGGATCGCGTTCATCGTGGCGTCCGACCCGTTGGAACAGAAGGCCACCCGCTCCGCGTTGGGCACGAACTTCTGGAAGAGCGAGGCGACCTCGATCTCCAGCTCGGTGGGGGAAGCGAAGTGGAGGCCCAACTCCGCCTGTTTCTGGACCGCCTTGACCATCTGGGCGTGCGCGTGGCCGTTGATCAGGCAGCCATAGGCCAGATTGAAGTCGAGGTATTCGTTTCCGTCCTCGTCCCAGATCTTGGGTCCTTTGCCCTTGGAGATGAACGGCGGACACGGGTCGTACGATGCGACCCGGATGAGGGAGCTGGTGGAGTTCGGGATGTGCTTCTTTCCCTCCTCGAACAGCTTCGCGCTCTTCTTGAGCTTCGGAACCAGACGAGCGATCGAGACCGGTAACGGCGCCGGTTCCTCGGCCGCTGCAGCGGCCGCCGCCTCTTTCTCCCGGGCCTCCTTCGCTTCCTTCGGCTCCTTGTGCTCTTTCGGAACGGGAGTCTCCGCGGGAGGCGCGGCCGGAGGTTCTACGGCGGCCGGAGGCGTCGCGTTGGCCTCCGCCGTACGCGAGGCCGGCGCCCGGGCGACCCGGGGGTCCGGACTCAGGATTCCGTCCGGGCCGGAGCCCGGGATTGGGGCCGGAGGGGCGACTTCCCGGTCCGCCATAGAAAACACATCCTAAGAGGTCCGGACCAGCCGAGGGACCCTATATATAATTGGCGAGGCGAGAGAACTTGATATGCGCTTATACAACCTTAAGCAAGAATAACGTTGGATTGTACATTGTTGATGTAATGCTCAAATTTGATGCTTAGCATGCGCAGTTTCGAGTGTTTTTGTGCTCAAAAGTGCCTTCTTCTCACATCCACACCTTATTGTCAGTGAGTCGGAGCGGCGGTTCCGGAGGGCATAGCCGGGTGACCACCCCACGGGCGGCCAGCATCTCCCGGAAAGGCCCGGGAGGCATCGAGAGCTCGGGCGGAACGACGCCCTTCCCGACCGTTTTCCCTTGAGCCATGAGAATCGCGCCGATGGAGCCGCAGACACCGACGGCGATCTCGGTCGCGGCGACCCCCCACTCGGGCTTGGAGCGAAACGCGGCGTAGGCGTGACGGGTGACGGGACCCGAGGCGCCTCGGCCCTCGACTTCGACATCGACGATCTCCCGGTCCTCGACCTTCACCCCTTCGGGGTATCCTAGCAACTTTTCCCGCTTCAGCAGGGCGAGCAGAACCTCCTTGGGGGTCACCGGATGCCCCCGGATATCCAGCGGTCGGTCGGACCCAAGACCGAGGGTTGCCAGCAACTGGAGGACGTCAATTCCCGGACCCCCTTCCCGCCACTCACAGTGTTGCAGCCCCTTGGCCCGGAAGGAGTCCGGGAAGGTCGCGGGCTCGGAATGGAGCGTACGATACAAGCGGGTCCGGCCGATCGGTTCCGGAAACTCGTACTCCTCCCCACCGCTCATGGCGGCCATTTCGTGGTAGGCTCCGTTGTCCCAGACCATCGCCGGCAGAACCATCTCGTCGAGGAAGGTGCTGGGTGACCACGTGAAGACCACCGGGGGAGCCCCCTGGGTGAAGTCCTTCCAGCCATCTCGCACCCAGATCGAATCGACGGTGGCCAGGTCCTCACAAGCCGCCGCCGCAAGGACGTTCGAGATCCCGGGAACCTGACCCATTCCGGGAACCGCCAGCAACCCGGCCGACCGGAACCGCCCGTGCAATTCGAGCTGTTTCTTCGTCGTATGGAACAGACCGCCGAAGTCGAGGTACTCCACGCCCGCGGCGAGGCAGCCTTCCATCACGTCGAGGTTGAAGTTGTACTGAACCGCGTTGACGCATACGCGCGCCCCTCGCAGGAGCTCGACGAGCCGTGGTCGGTCGCGAACGTCGATACTGTGCGCGGTGACGGTCGCATGGCCCGGTGCCTTCCGTGCCGCTTCCTCTGCGGATCCCCGGTCAAGGTCCGCCACCCGGATCCGGTCGAACACGCCGCTCTCGGCGAGGTCCCAGACCGCGCAGCGCCCAGTGAGTCCGCCGCCGCCCAGCACCACGACGTCCACGGAGATTTTGCGCCCCCGTCCCTCAGCACGGACCGATTATGAAGCCCCTCGGTCCAGTCGCGTGACCGTGGTCGTTTGGCGACGGTCGAAGAATTAAGCGCGGGACGGAGTTACCGGCCCTCATGGGCATCCAGAGCATCCGGGGAGATATCGGCCCGCTCCGGGGAGACGTGGGCTTGCTGCGCGAGGCCATCTCGCTCATCGACGAATTTGGCCTCCGGTCGACGGAACGACTGGCCTTCGTCGCCAATTTCCTGGAACGCAGTGTGTACCAGCCGAACTCGCTCAGAGTAGTGCCAGATGGGGTGGGATTCACCTTGTTGAATCCTCCTCTTCGCGTCGGCGCCTTCTCGACGGTTCGCGTGGCGTGGGACGGCGCGTTCCTTTCCCCCAATGCGGCCTTTGTGCAGGGCGAGGGGCACGCCGTCGAACGTCCACTGTCGGACATCAGCCCCTCTCGGACCATCGACCTTCGGCCAGGCCAGCGTCTCGAGGTCCGCCTTTCCGGCATCTCTGCCGATCCGGCCCCGCACCGGGTCCGACTCGAGTTGCAGAACATCGCGGTGCCTCCACTTGTCTGGTTCGAGTTCGTTGACACAATCCGCCAAACGGCGCTTCCCTAGCGATGGCGCGCCCCATCGAACCCCCCGTCGAGCCGCTGCGCAGGGTCACCTCTATCGACAGCCGCGCCCCCATTCTGCTCACCGGTCTTTCGGCGGCGGCCGTCATGGGAGCCTCGGGCGACCTATCCCTCGTCCGAGAAACCCGGGGTGCCGACATCGATTGGGGCGGCGTGTACGGGGAGGGCATACGGCTGACGGGTCCTTGGTGGATTCGTTTCGGGGATCCCGGCGGGATCCGGGGCACGCTCTCCGAATCCATGGTGCGTCTGGATTCCTTTCGAACGCACGTCGTGAGCCACCACGAAACCGTTGCGCTCCGCTGCGACCAGGAGATCGTCGCGCTGTCGGAGCAACCCGGAGTCGGGCGCCGATTGACCCTCACGAATCCGACCGATGCCCCCGCCTTCCTGCAGATCGAGTCGACCTTCCGCCCCGAGCTCGCCCCCGTTTTGATCGAGGGGATAAAACCGTCCGAATACCAAGTCGTTCGCACTCCTACGGGACTCCAAATCCGCGCGTTCGGCTCCGCATTGGAATTCGCATCAAGCGTTTCGTGCACGGGATTCCGTCTGAACGATCAGCCGTGGGACGGCCATCCTTACCGCGGCGCTCTCGACACGGCCACGATCGAGTCGAGGATTGTGCTCCCCTCGGGGCCATCGACGACCGTCTCGCACATCATCTGGGGCGGCCTGGAGTCCAGCGTCCGGGCCTATCCCGAGCGAACCGCCCAGTTGCTCGGCTCAGCCGACGGTTGGGCGGCCACCGCAGACGCGGCCCGACGAGAATGGGCGACCCGAACTCCCCGGCTCAGGCTTCCGGACGCTCCGGAGCTCGAGCGCGGCTATCTCCTGGCCCGGGACGCCCTTCGTAGTCTCTATTTCGCACCCGAGCCCGGATTTACGGGACTCGTAGCCGGGTATCCGTGGTATGCCGCGCTATGGTGTCGGGACCTCGCCTGGATGATTCCGGCTGTCCTCTGGCTTGGCGACACGTCATGGACGGCGAGCTCGCTCCGCTCGGTGTTCCGGTTTCAGGCCCGAGCCCCTCTCCCCATCTTGGGAGGAACGACCGGGGAAGTGCCCATGCAGATCGGCCCGGGTCCCATCTTTCTCTACGGGACCTCCGACACGACGCTGTACTACCCGGACCTCGTTCGCCGCTACCTCAATCACACGGGGGATGAGGCGCTGGTCCGGGAGTTGACCCGCTCGCTGCAGCTCGCCGAACAGTGGGCCCGACGGAAGACTGACCCCACGACAGGCTTGATTCGCAACGGTGACGAGGGGGCCGGACTGCACGAGGCGGCCCAAGAACACGGTCGAGTCCACTATGGCTTCGACGCCTACGACTACACCATCTGGGACTCCACCGATCGGCGATCCCACGCGATCGACATCCAGGTCCTGTGGGCGGAGGCGCTGGCCGCTCTCGGCGAGCTCGCGCCGGTGATCGGACTCGCTACCTCGGCGTCGGACTGGCAAACGGAGGCACGGAACCTGCGCGAGCTCATCGTGAGTCGCTATTGGTGGGCGGACGAGAGCTACCTGTACGATTCTCTCGCCGAGGATGGCTCCCCCGTACGCAAAATCCGGCCGAACGCGCTTCTCGCGGTCGCCCGGGGCATCCTTCCGCGAGACCGGGCTACCGCGGTGGTGGATCGGGCAGCCCGCGACGATCTCGCCACCGATTGGGGGTACCGGACCCTCTCCTCTGCCGACGCGACGTACAACCCGATATCCTATCACGACGGCCAGGTATGGCCGATCGCCTCCGCCTGGGCGGTCGGCGCGGCCTTTGCCGCCGGGCAAACCACGCGGGCCGTCGAGGGCCTGTATCGCTGGGCACGCCAGCTAGACCAGGAGGCCGGTACCCTCAACGAATGCTACCGGGGCGACCGGCCGGAGCCCTTCAATTCCTGCTTCCTGTTGGGCTTCAGCATTGCGCCCTTCCTCACGTTGCTCTTCGAGGGGCTGTGGGGGCTGACCCCCCGGTCCCGTGATTGGACGTTGAACGTCAACCCCCACTTTCCGGCGAACTGGTCCCAGGCGTGGCTCGAGGGACTCTCACTCTTCGGTGGAGAAGTGGTGCTCCGGTGGGATCGCCCTCGAATGACGGTGGGGTGGCGCGGCGCGAAGTCCCTCAAGGTGACGGGCGGCTCCCGCACGCTTGAACTGGCCGATGGAGAATTCGGAACCTTCGAGTACCCCGGGGCTCCGACCACGACGTAGAGGGATATAGGCCGAGACCAGAGGGCCATCTCCCCTCCTTGGAGCATTCGTTTTCGGCGGTCAGACATCTACACGTCTTCAAGTGGAGGGAGGAATAGCGGAGGGCCGATGCCCGCCCGAACACCCCCCTCCGTCGAGCCCTCTCGCTTCCGCCACCTGATGGCGCGCTGGCCGACGGGAGTCTCCGTGGTCACGACGCGGGAGAACGGACACGATCGCGGGCTGACGGTCAACGCCTTCCTTTCGGTCTCGTTGGAGCCGGCCCGACTCCTGGTCTCGATTGCGACCGACGCCGACGCTTGGCCCTCGATCCATCGGTCCGGTGCGTTCGCTGTGAGCGTCCTCGCCGCCCATCAGCGAAGCGTCAGCCAACGGTTCGCGAGCCGCGTCCCCGCCGACGAAAAGTTCGCCGGCATCGACGTCCACCGGGGCGTCACCGGCGCGGCACTTCTCGACGGAACTCTCGCCATTTTTGAGTGCCGTGTTTGGCAGGAGATCCCCGTCGGCGACCATGTGCTTGTCCTCGGGAACGTCGTGGCCCTGGAGGAGGGCGCCGACATCCCGCCGCTCCTGTTCTACCGGAGTGGGTACGCGGAGGCGGAGCCTGACGGCCGGGTGCGGTTGCCCCGGGGCTCGGTCCCCCGGTGACAAGAGGGCACCCAAGACTTACAACCCCGCATCCCTGCTCCCTGTCGTGCCGGACGAATCGCGGCCGCGCCACGCGCGCGTGGTCATCGTCGGCAGCGGACCCGCCGGGCTCACGGCGGCCATTTACACCGCTCGAGCCAACTTGAAACCGGTGGTGGTGGGGGGGGTCCCCGCCGGAGGCCAGTTGATGATCACGACCGACGTCGAGAACTTCCCGGGATTTCCGGAAGGCATCCAAGGCCCGGAGCTCGTCGAGCGGATTCGGCAGCAGGCGGTCCGGTTCGGGACAGAATTCATCGATGACCAGGTCACATCGGTCGACTTCAGTCGACGTCCGTTCCGGCTGAAGCTGGGAAGCCGAGGCGCGCTCGAGGCGGACAGCGTAATCCTCGCCACGGGAGCGAATGCCCGCTGGCTCGATCTGCCGTCGGAACAGAAGCTCAGAGGCCATGGCGTCTCGGCCTGCGCCACCTGCGACGGTTTCTTCTTTCGCGGGAAGGAACTCGCCCTCGTCGGGGGCGGCGATTCCGCCATGGAAGAAGCCCTCTTTCTCACCCGCTTCGCCACGCGGGTCACCATACTCCACCGCCGGTCCACGCTCCGAGCCAGCAAAATCATGGCCGATCGCGCGCTGAAACACCCGAAGATTTCCTTTCGGTTCGATACCGTGGTCGAGGAGGTGCTCGGCGACCAGACGGTCGAAGGGGTGCGCCTCCGGAACGTCCGGTCGGGGGAGTCGGCCGTCTTGCCGGTCCAGGGCCTCTTCATTGCGATCGGATACGACCCGGCCACCGACGTTTTTCGAGGACACGTCGAGCTCGAGCCGAACGGCTATGTCAAGACCCACCAAGTAACGCGGACTTCCGTGGAAGGAGTCTTCGCGGCCGGCGACGTGTACGACCATCGCTACCGCCAAGCGGTATCAGCCGCCGGGTTCGGGTGCATGGCGGCAATCGACGCGGAACGCTGGCTGGAAGAACAGGACTCGGCCGCCGAGAAACCTCCGGCGACGCGGTGAGACGGTTGCGCATCCGAGAAACGTATTATACCATCCGTACCGCTGACACGCCCGAGACGGCGAATGCCGAGCAAGAAGACGCTCCACATCGAGTCGAGTGGCCAGATTTGCATCTACTGCGGCGCCTGCGTCGGCATCTGCCCGCTCAATTGCATCTACCTGGACGAGACCCGGATCACCTTCGACGAGAAGGTCTGCACGCGCTGCGAGATCTGCGTGCGCGCCTGTCCCGTCGGCGCCATCGCCATCGGATGAGTGCCGTTTCGCGGAGGGGGAACCGACGATGCAGAATCTGAAGACCGACGTGCTGGTCATCGGTGCGGGCCCTGCGGGGTCGATGACCGCCAAGTGGGCGGCCAAGAATGGCGTCAAGACGCTGATGATCGAGAAACGGCAGGAGATCGGCTCTCCCGTGCGCTGCGGTGAGGGGATGAGCAAGGCGTGGCTGCCAGATGTCGGCATCAAGCCCTCCTCCCGATGGATCAATGTAGAGGTCGAGGGCGCCCGGATCTACTCGCCCTCCGAGAAGGTCCTCGAGATCAACGAGAAACACGCCGGCAACGAGGTCGGCTACGTCGTCGAGCGCGACTCCTTCGACAAGCAGCTCGCCATCGACGCCGCCAACGAGGGCGTCGAGGTGCTCCTAAAGACCGCGGCCATCAATCTGCTCCGAGATGACGGCCGCTTCGTCGGCGTCACTGCGAAACAGTTCGGCCAAACCTTCGAGATCCGCGCGCCGGTCATCATCGGCGCGGACGGTTTCGAGTCGCAGGTCGGTCGATGGGCCGGGTTGCCCACGAACCTTCAGCTCCGCGACATGGACTCGTGCATCCAGTACCGGATGACGAACGTCGACTCCGACGTCCGGTACTGCGATTTCTATCTCGGCAAGGTAGCCCCCGGGGGCTACGTCTGGATCTTTCCGAAGGATCAAGGGCTGGCGAACGTGGGTATCGGCGTTCAGGTCTCGAAGCTCCACAATCCGGCCGACGTGAAGATGTACCTCGACAAGTGGATCGCGGAGCATCCGGGGTACGCGAAGGGCAAGAAGATCGACATGGTCGGCGGCGGGGTCTCGATCTCGGCGCCGATGAAGCAGACGGTGGCCAACGGCATCATGCTGGTCGGCGATGCCGCCCGCATGATCGACCCGCTGACCGGGGGCGGCATCGCGAACGGCTGCATCGCGGGCAAGATCTGCGGGGAAGTGGCCGCCCAGGCGGTCACGGCCAACGACGCGTCGAAGGAGTTCCTCCAAGCCTACGAGAAGGGCTGGCGGGCCAAGCTCGAGGACAAGCTCTACCGCAACTGGCTGGCCAAGGAGAAGCTGTGCACCCTGCCGGACGAGACGTTTGACAAGATCATCGATGCGCTCCAGGGTGTCAAGCTCGAGAAACTCTCCGTGCTCAACATCCTGAAGGCGGTCCACGACAAGTATCCCGAAGTGACCAAGGAGTTCGAGGCGTTCCTGTAGGAACGCGAACGCGCCGATGCCCGGTGCACCCAACAAGCCCCCGGAGATCGAAGCGCCGCCCGCTCCGACCGTACCCCCGGCGGGGAACAAGATGCAGCACGCTCTGCGCCGCCTCGCGCCGGACCGGCTCGTCCTCCGGCTTCCGATCTGGCGCGGGGCTCCGAACGTCGACCTGGTCAAGCCGCTCGAACGGGCCGCGACGATGCTCGCCGCGGGGGAGTTTCCCGACGCCGAGAAGGCGCTCGACCAGTTCTCGGTACGGCTGGCTGAGCCCCGGTGGCCTACGATCCCGGAACCGTGGGTCCGGATCCGGGTGCCGATCCCCGCGCCCCAGCCCCCCCACTGGGACCCGGACTTCAAGCTCGCTCCCGCGGACCGCGAGGCGAAGCGGAACCGCGAGTGGGCCCAGACGCAGCTATTGCTCGCGAAGGGCGCCCTCGACCTGGCCCCCAGCCTCCCCCTGGACCTGACCGATGTTCAATCGTGCGTCGCTGAAGCCCAAGCCATCTTCGAGCGAGAGGGCGCCACGGCGGAATTCTGGGCGCCGCTCGATCGGCTCTGGGACGCCGTCCAGAGCCGGGTTCCGCTCCCGACGCCGGCGGTCGTTCGCGCCGCGCCTCCCGCCAAGTTGCCCCCGGGCATCGAACCCGAAGAAGCCTAGCGTCGACCGGGGACCCACCCCCATGGGCCTTAAGGTTCCGGACTCTCCCCCGCTCGTCCGATGCAGAGTGCGCCTCGGTTTCCTCACGGCACCTTTTCGATCGTGGCGTGGGACCCTGGCCGAAGGGAGTGGGGAGTCGCCCTGCAATCCAAATTCATCGCCGCGGGAGCCGTGGTCCCCTGGGGACAGGCGGGCGTGGGTGTGCTCGCCACGCAGGCCCTCTCCGACGGGTCTCAAGGCCCGAAGGGGCTGGAATTGCTTCGGAAAGGCCTCTCCGCCTCCGATGTGGTGGAACGTCTACGGAAGGAGTCACCGGACCGGGACGACATCCAGCTCGGTGTGGTGGATGGCCAGGGACGGGCGGCCGCGTTCACTGGCTCCCGGTGCTTGGAATGGGCCGGTCACGTCGTCGGCGACGGATACGCCTGCCAGGGGAACATCCTCTTCTCGGCCCAGGTCGTCCAGGCGATGGCGAGAACCTTCGAGACCACGCCAGGCGATCTACCGGAGCGGCTGCTTGCGGCGCTGGCCGCAGGCCAGCGCGAGGGGGGAGACCGGCGCGGGATGCAATCGGCCGCACTGCTCGTCTGGAAGGAGCGCGGCGGCTATCGGGGGGGCCTCGACCGGTGGGTCGATGTGAGGGTCGACGATCACGCGACCCCCATCGAGGAGCTCGATCGGATCTTCCGGATCTATGACATGACGCTGCTGGCCCGCGAGGACCCGGCGTCTCTACGACCGCTCGACGCGGAGACCGTCATGTCGGTCCAGCGGTCGCTCGGCGTGTTGGGATACCTACTCGGCCCGAAGACCGGCGCCTGGGACGCCGCGACCGGGAAAGCGTTCGCCAAGTTCGTGAGCGAGCATAACTTCGAGAACAAGGTCCGGACGGACGGCAAGATCTGGCCTTCTCTCGTGCATTACCTCGAGATGAAGAGCGCGGAGGAGCTGGCCCGGCGCGAAACGACCGCTCCGATCCGACCCGGCGCGCTCGACCAGGGCCCTGGGGGAGGGGCGCACAATCCTCCGCCCCCGCATCCGACCGGAGGAGGAGCTCCATCGTCGACTCCCGAGAGGGAGAAACCGCGTCGCCGGCCCCGATCCAAGTGAGCCTGCGCCGGCGGTATGGCTCGGCCGCCGAGGCCCGCCGACTGGCCACCGCCCTGGCGGCCGATCACCCGGAGCATCTCACGTGGCGAGTGCGAGGGCGGGTGCTCGAGTTCGGCTTCACCGCCCCGACGCCGGAAAGTGCCCGGGCGACCGGTGACGACCTGCTGGCCTGTCTCTCCGCGGCCGAGCGGACCGCGGAGGTCACTCCA
>JASHPV010000002.1 GCA_030037875.1 Thermoplasmata archaeon | reverse complement strand
AGGGGGATGGCGTGGCTGAACCGCAACACATCGTAGAAGATGTCGATCGAGAACGCCGGATGGAAGTAGACGTTCCGGTACATTCCGAAGAGCGCGTTGGTCTCCCGGTCCTCCGTGTACCCGAGCTCCTGGACGAGCAATTTGTAGATCTTGCTCGAGTGTTTTTCCCGGCTCGCCAGGTCCAGGTCCTTGAACATCGGGTTGACCCGGGCCGTTCCGTCCCTCAGCAGGTACACCGCCCGGGCCCCCGGGTCGTGCCGTAGATGATAGTACAGGCCGACCGACCCGCAGATCCGTAGAACGACGCCCCTCTCCTCGGCGAGGCGGACGATCCGCTCAGCTTCCAGGATGAAAGGAGCTTCGTCGAGAAGGACGCGATCGGGCAACTGTTACCCCAAAACGAAGAGATGGGAAAGGACGCGGTCCCCCTCGAAGTCGACGAGGAGGCCCTGGAGCTGGCCGCTGAAGTACGCGCTGCCCGGGTTGAAGACCGGTATCCCGGCCACCTCGTCAACCGCCTTGGATTCGTGGATGTGGCCGTGGAGGCCGGCCAGGGGGTGGACCGACTCGATGAGTTCCCGGACCGAGGTGGAGCCCACGTGATGCATCAGCATGTTCCCCGCCACCACTTGCGGCTTGAAGTCGGAGCTCAGTTGAGGAGCCATATCCAGGGCCGTTCCGTAGGGCGGCGCGTGGATATCGAGGATCGTTCGCCGGGGGTTACCGATCTGGCCCCGAGTCCGGTCGAGCTCTTTCTGGAGGTCGACCTCCTCCAAATCCCTCGGACAGTGCCAAGGAGTCATGTTCGCGTAGCCGCAACCGAAGATCTCGTACGGGCCCGCGGAGACCACCCGGCCCTCCGGAACGAGGAAATTCTCGGGACCCTCGGCCTCGATCAGGTCGAGCGTAGCGTTGGTGTCGTCGTTCCCCACGTTCATCACGATCGGGATCTTCTTCGGCGTCAACCGTTCCCGGACCAGCTGCAGCCAGTGCCGGAGGCGCTCCTGAGCCAGCCGTTCGAACACCGCTTCCATCTCCTCGGGTGAACGCTGTAGGCGGGCCCATTCCTCAGGCTGGGTCACGAGGTTGTATCGTCCGGAATCCGCGATCTTTCTCTGAACGGCCGCCAAATCGGCTTCATCCACGTGCTGGGCGCCATGGCCGGAGGGGTACCACCGGTAGCCGCCGCTTTCCTCGGGAAAGATCGGGACGAGTGTCTTCCCCAGGATATCGCCCCCGTAGATCATGAGGTCAGGGGAATAGATCGGTCCCGAGTTCAGGAACTTCCGGAAGCACACCTCGGAACCGTGCAGGTCACTGACGAAATAGACGCGAAAGCGCCCCACTGCCGGCCCGACCCGGCGTCGGGATATAACCGCGAGCATACGGCGCCGCCCTGAGACGTCGGAAGATCCACCGGGACCGACCGCACAACCGATTTAGGGGGTCGGTTCTCCGATTTGTCGTGCTCGAGTACGTTGGGATCCGGGTCCGCGACCTCGACCGCTCCCGACGATTCTACTGCGAAGGACTGGGACTTCGCCGTCACAGTTCAGGCCGGATGGCGGCCGGGGGAATGTGGGAGACCCTCGAAGACCCGGACTCGAAGGCCCAGCTCGAACTCAATTTCTATCCTGACGCCCCGCCCTTCCGGGAGGGGGATGAACTCGACCATCTCGGTTTCAAGGTCGAAGGCCTGGACGTCGTGGTCGCGCGGCTGAAATCGCTTGGGGGGAAAGTGCGAATACCTCCCTTTCGAGAGGGAAGCGAACGACTCGTGTTCCTATCGGATCCTGACGGGATCTGGATTGAGTTGTGGGAGGCCGAAGCGCCCGATGAACCTCCCGCCTCCCGCGGGGGCGACTAGGGCCCAGGGAAGCGCCCCGATGCGCACGGCCGTCACGGCCGGGGCGGATGGTAGGTCTCCGAGAGCAACCCCGGTACCTCCCCGCCCGGCCAGTCGGACCGGGGCCAACCCAATGCCTTTTCCCCGGCGAGCCGAATCGCGAGTCGGGAAAGCTCCGAGATCCACGACGCCGCCAGGGCTTCTTGGAGCGTCGGCTCTCGAATCTCCGCGATCTCCGGGGGACGGGCCTCGGGGACCCCGTCCCGGTACTCCAGAAGGAACGCGAAGTACACGTCGCTTTCCCCCGGACTGATCACCTTATGCCGGATCAGAAGCAGCGGTCCCACGGACACGCGGACGCCGGTCTCCTCTTCGAATTCTCGGTGTAGCGCCGCTTCGATCCCCTCGTTCGGTTCGATGTAGCCGCTCGGAATGGTGAACCGGGTCCGGTACACCGCCCGGTTGACGAGCACGCGGCCTTCCCGGAGCAGTACGCCACCGACACCCAGCCGGGTGTGGGGCGGCGGAAGCGGAGGCAGAGATGGAGCGGTCATTGGCTCATGAGTTGCTCGCTTCAGCCCTGCGGAAGGCGCCGCTTGACGACGCCACTTCGGCGGAGGAGTATATGAGCCCGGGCAATGGTTGAGCGAGAGAGTTCCGTTGGCCGGCCCCGTTCCTCCCAAGCAGCCCTCGGTCGATGCCGGAGCCGCTCCGCAGGAACGGCCGCTCGCGCTCAGCTCCAGCTCGGTTTACGCTGTAACCTTCGTCACGCAGCTGGTCGGTTACATCAGTTCGTTCTTCATTGCCCGCCACATCGCGTCCCCCGGCGCGGGCCTAGCCCTGGTGGGATTCGTTCAGTTCAACCTCCTTCTGGCCTCGTCGATCAATAGTCTCGGTGAGCTCCGGCTTGGTTCTGCGTTCGTCTATTACGTCGCCCGCGACTCTTCGAAGAAGTGGTTCACAGGAACATACTTCGCTTCCCGAGCCGCCTTCGTGGCACTCTTTGGCCTCGCTCTCCTCGCCATCGCCCCGTACCTTGGCATCGTTTCGATGTCCGGCGGGCTCACGATCCCCTCGTCCAGCCTCTATCTGTGCCTCGGGGTGTTCATGCTCCTCCCTCTCCTCTGGACGCCCGGTGTAGTCTACAGTCAGCTCTACGTCGGATTGGGCAACTCGATCCGCGGACAGCTGCCGACGCTCGTGGAGTCTGTGGTACGAACGAGCGCGCTGATCGTGGTGGCGCTCACATTCCCGACGGTCGCCGACGCGGTGAACGCGCACGCGATCTGGGGCTTGACGGGGGCGTACGTCCTGGGCGCGGCCGCGTCGTCCGCGATCGCCGTCCCGACGGTTTGGAGGCACTTCGTCCGTCCCAAATGGGCCGAACTTCGCCACTTGTTGAGCTACTCCTGGCCCCTTCTAGGAAGCCTTGGGCTCTCGTACCTCGTAACGAACGCGATGCCGCTCTTCACTCGGGCTTACTATGACACCGCGGCGGTCGCCGTGTTCAACGCGGCGAACGGATTCCGCGTGCTGCTCCTCGCCTTGCCGGCGGCGGTCCTCGTACCGCTCTTCCCCCATTTGGCCGGCCTCCACGAGCGGAAGGAGATGGAGGTGCTCCGGGACCGGGTCTGGCGAGCCCTGCGCTACACCGGAATGATGGTGGTTCCGGGCGCGGTCTTGTTCGTCGTGTACCGTGTCAATCTGCTGCTCATCCTGTTCCAGAAATCCTACCTCGGACCCCTTCCGGGAGGTGCTGGAGGCGGCGCGATCCCGTTGGCGATCCTTGCCGTCTCGGCCATTCCTCTGGCGCTGACGCAAGTCATCGGCACGGCCCTGAACTCGATCGGGCTCCAACGGCTGGAGTTCTATCTGACCACGCTGCAGGTCGTCCTGTTGTTCGTGGGCGTGTTCAGCTTCGTGCCCCACGGCGTGCTGGGGTTCACGGGGCTGTCGGCCATCGCCTTCGCCGCGCTGCTGTCGTCGATCGCCGCGCTCGCGCTGAACTCGTACTTTCTCTACACGAACATGAGGATCCCGTTCCGTTGGCGACCGGCCTGGACGATCCCGCTGGCCGCCGTCGCCGAGTTTTTGGTCATGTCCCGTCTCAATGCTCTCGCCAGCGTCAACCCGTACTTCGACGTTAATCGCTGGTATCAGCTCGTGGCGATCGGAGCGCTGGCGCTGATCGTCTATGTCGTTGTCCTCGTTGCCGTCGGGGAACTTTCTCGCCAGGACGTTCGGATCTTCGCCGGCTCGGTGGGGATTCCCGAACGCTGGGCGAATAAGTTCGCCCGTGTCTGCTGGCGAGAGACCTCTGACCCGCCCCCATTGGTGAATGGTCCCCCGTCCACCCCGCCCAAGGCGTAGCGGGTCGCGCTTCGAATGACGCACGGCCCGTCGATTCCTCGGCGGCAGGCAGTTCGTCGCGGGGTGAGCGACAGGAAAGCAGGTGCGACTCAATGGGAGAATGCTTATCAGAGGGACCGTTCTCTTCGAAGTGACGAGGTCGACCATGATTTCAGTCGAGTTCAAGTCTACCGCCCAGGAGCAGATTCGCCGCCTCATGCAGGGCCAGAAGGGTGAGGTCGGAGTCCGCATCTACGCCCAGCCCGGCGGGGGCGGGTGCTGCGGCGGAGGGTCGGCCGTCGCGTTCGGCATGGCGTTCTCCAAGCCGCGAGCCGACGACACCGTCGTCAAGGTCGACGGATTCTCCTTGCTGGTGGACCCGAGCAGCCAGCAGTTCGTCAACGGAGCGGTCGTGGACTACGTCGAAACGCTCCAGGAATCGGGCTTCAAGATCACCAACCCTACCCTCCCCGAGCCGGACGAAGCTGGGATGACCGGCGGATGCGGCTCGTGTGGAAGCAGCTCATCCAACGGCGGCGGCTGCGGCTGCGGCGGCTGAGCGGACCCGCTCTTCCTCCGCTTCCGTTGCCTCCAGAAGGAGTTCAGGCTACTCCAGCGAGTCCGCGACCCCGGCGTCCGCCGGGCATAGTCGGCGCGCACTGACCCGCGTGGTCGAGTTTTCAGCTCCCGGACGTCAAACGCGGCCATCCCTGAAATAGACGACCCGATTGGGCCCCCGCCGTGAATTCCGACGCGCTGCGCGCCGACTCGGTCCGCAAGATCTACCACGGACGGAGCGGCCCCGACATCGAGGCCCTCTCGGGCGTCTCGCTTCGCATTGCCCGAGGGGAGCGAATCGCTCTACTGGGTCGGAACGGGGCTGGGAAGACCACGTTCCTGCGCATCGCGTCGACGTTGCTTGCGCCTACGTCCGGAGCTGTGGAGATTTTCGGACGCGATGCCCTCGCCGACCCCGAGTCAGTCCGGCCCTACCTAGCGGTCGTGCCCCAGGAGGGCAAGCCGTTCATGCATCTGACCCCGAGGGAGCAGGCCTACACCTATCTACGGGCCCGCGGTTTCTCGCGGGAGACAGCGAAGAGTCGAGCGGACCACGCTCTCGATCAGATGGGCCTCGCAGAGGTCGCCGACCGGCTGTCGATCACCTTGTCCGGTGGTCAGCGGCAGCGGACGATGGTGGCGACCGTGATCTCGACGGAAGCCCCTCTCATGTTTCTGGACGAGCCGACCATCGGAATGGACCCGTTCGCCCGCCGGGAGGTGTGGGAGTCCTTCCGAGAACTGACCGTCAAGGGATCGACGATTCTGCTCACGACCCACTACCTGGACGAGGCGGAGGCGCTTTCGCAGCGACTGTACATCATCGACCGAGGTCGCGTACTGGCAGAGGGCACGGCCGACGAACTCAAACATCGCGTGGGGGGAACCCTCCGGGTCTCCATCGTGTCTGGCGATGGGATCGCACAACAGCTCTCGACCTTCGGCCCGCTTGTTCGGGACGGCGACATCGTCCACGTGATCACCGGTCCCCATGGGTTGCAGGAGATCCTGTCGATCGCCGCTCACGCGAACCTGACCGCCACCGTGGGGCCGGTCACGCTCGAGGAGGCGTTCCTCCATGTCGTAGGGAGGTCGATCCATGACGAGTCTTAACGCGGCGTTGCCCGCCGTGGCCCGTTCCCGCTGGCGCGGGCTTGGGGCGCTCATCGGCACGGAGCTGCGAGTGCAGCTCCACGAACTGACCTCGATCGCGACGTCGTTCATCGTGCAGGCAGTGTTCCTCGTGTTCGTGGGAGTGCTCGCGCGAGAGTACCTGTCGTACACACTGGTCGGCGCCGTGGTCTTCTCGACATTCCAGATCGGCCAGCGGGTCCAGAACGAGGCGGCGTGGATCCGGATCGACCACAAGCTGCACGAACTCTATCACGCCTCGCCGATGACACCGGAAGCGTACTTCCTCGGCATGTCGGTCGGCGTCCTCACGGCCTACTCCGCGCCGATCGTCCTTCTCTTCGGAGTGGCCGATTACCTGGTGGCCCTCGCGGCACCCGTGGCCCTTCTTCTCGTGGCCGTCCTCGTCGCCGAGTTCGTGTTCACCGCGTCCGTCGGGTACATGATCTCGACGTGGTTCAAGAACATGCGGAGCATCTGGCCGTACTCGACGCTGTTCTTCAACTTCTTCGGAGTGCTCCCGCCAGTATTCTACCCCCTCTTTCTGTTCCCCAAGGCACTCCAGCCGGTCGCACTTCTGCTCCCGACGGCAGGCGGCACTGCCCTGGTGGAGCATGCTGACGGAATTCTGCCACTCCCGACGGACTGGGTCATCCTGGCCGCCATGAGCCTCCTCGTCGGGGCCAGCCTGGCGTTTGTGGGCGCGGTGTACTGGGCGCGCCGGATTTCGCGGGAGCGCTGAGGATGGCGACGTCTAGCGCGGGAGCCCTCCAGTTGCCTCGGCATGGGCGGGTTTTCCCGGCGTTCGCGCTCATCGGCTGGCGCTGGATCAGCCGGAACCCCGCCGCGACCGTTGCCCCCATTCTTCTGCCGTTCATTTTCCTGTATTTCCTGAAGCTGATCTCGCCGCCCGGATTGTTTCCGCTCGAGATCATCGGGGCGATGCTGTTCACGACCCAGAACATCGGGAATTGGGTCCTGGGAGATTCCGCCTACTGGCGGCTCGAGTCCTCGCTCCAGGACCTGTTCATCGTCTCTCCGCTGGGTAAGGTGGGCTATCTGTTCGGCATCGCCGTCTCCAACATGATCGCGGCGCTCCCAGCCTACGTGGTGCTGGGGTTGCTTCTGGCCTCGGTCGTTCACGTCCCCTGGTTCGCCTGGGTTGCTCTGGCGGGATCCATCGGGCTCCTGTGGATCCTCTTCTCCGCGATCGGGATCGCGATCTCGAGCCGGCTACGGAGCCAGCGGGAGATCTGGCCCGTCGGGAACTTGCTGTTCACCTCCCTCGGAATGCTGAGCCCGCTCTATCTGCCGATCTGGCTGCTTCCGCATGTCTGGCAGTCGATCGCCTACTTCCTCCCGGGAACGTACGCCGCGGTCATCGTGCAGTCGAGCGTGGGGCTGCTTCCGGCCGGGGTTTCGGTCGGCTTCGGGTCGCTATTGGACGCAGGGCTCCTGGCCTTGGCGGCCCTCGTCGGCACGGCTCTCGCCGTCAGTTTGTACCGGTGGGGGGACCGGTAGAGAGCTTCCCTCAGGGGCCACCCCCGCTCCGGCGCAAACCTCTATACTCCCTCGCCGCTTCGGCCCTCCGAAACCGGTGCTGCTCCGAATAGAAACCCCCCACCAGGACCTATCCGCTTTCGGCCAGGATTTTGGCCGGACGGACCGACGGGGGAGCCGGCTCGGGCGCCTCCGGTCGAAGGGAAACACCTGAATCATGGGCAGCAACGAGTTCGACGAGATTCTGTCAGCGCTCGACCGGGAGACCGCCCGCATCCGTGTGCGCGTGGAACCGCGCCGGTACAACAAACCGGCGACCGTCATCTCGGGGTTTCCGCCCGGCACCGACCTCGCGGAGACCACCCGGGTACTGAAGAACCGACTCGCCACGGGAGGCTCGGTGGTGGAGGGAGAGGTGTACCTCCAGGGAGATCACCGTCCCCGAATCCGGGTCGAGCTCGAGAAGCTTGGCTTCGACCCCGAAACGATCGAAGTCTCCACCGACGAACTGCCTCGCCGGGGCCGCCGGGACTGAGACCGTTTCCCGGCCCACCGGCCCGGCGCCAGAAAGCAGTTACCTCCCCGTTACCAAGGGCCCTTTACCCACGGCTCCGGAGCCGGGCCGCGGGCTCGTCCCGAGAGAGCAACGAAACCATGTCGAAGCCATTCGCGCATCCCGAGGTGCTGGTCGATACCGCCTGGCTGACCGAACATGCCAAGGACCCGAAGGTGGTCATCGCCGAGGTCGATTACGACCCGCAGGCGAACTACGCCACCGGTCACATCCCGGCAGCCGTCCTCTTCGATTGGAAGAAGGACATCAACGACCCGGTCAAGCGGGACATCATTGATACCGCCCAACTGCAGGCACTCTTCCGCGCGAAAGGGATCAAGCCCGACACCACGCTGGTGCTGTACGGGGACTTCAACAATTGGTTCGCCGCCTACGCCTTCTGGGTGTTCAAGTACCACCACGTGAACGACGTGCGGCTCCTGAACGGCGGTCGCAAGAAGTGGATCGAGGAAGACAAGCCGCTGACGAAGGACGTTCCCACGCCCACGCCCAGCACCTACACCGCGAAGAGCCCGCCCGACGCCAAGCTCCGGGTCTACTTCGACGAGGTGCTCAAGGACCTGCCCGAAGTGACGAAAGGCAAGCTCGCGCTGGTGGATGTCCGGGGCCCGAAGGAATTCTCTGGCGAGATCACGGCGCCGCCCGAGTATCCGAACGAAGCGGCGCAGCGTGGCGGCCACATCCCGGGCGCCGCGAACATCCCGTGGGCGCAGACCGTCAAAGATGACGGGACGTTCAAGACCCGCGAGGAGATCGAGACGCTCTACGCTCCCAAGGGGGTTACTCCGGACAAGCCGGTGATCACCTATTGCCGGATCGGGGAGCGGTCGAGCCACTCCTGGTTCGTACTGAAGTATCTCCTCGGCTACCCGGACGTCCGGAACTATGACGGTTCCTGGTCGGAGTGGGGCAACCGGGTCCGCGTCCCCGTCGAGAAGACGGTCTAGACGCTCCCGAGCTCCCCCGTCGCCGCGCGGCGCATCCGCGGGACGGGGGCCGCCTCCTTCCGTATCAGGAAGTGGTGGAGTTTCCCCTCGACCCGGTGGTGGAGCACCGTGTGGCCCGTGCGGTCTGACCATCGAACGAGCTCGATCGGGCTGGTCGGGTCGTCGGTCACCAGCAACACGATCTCATCGGGCGGGTGGTGGGTAAGTTCTTCGTCGAGCTTGGCGAGTGTCGCGGAACATTCGGAGCCGATTTCGTACATTTCCAGGTCGGGGGTGGCCGGGAAGCATCGGATGCGTCGCTCGGCGATGAGGGCCTCCAGCGTGGATCGGGCCTTCTCCGGAGTCGCCAGCAACCGAGCAATGTCCTTGGGGTCGGAGGGAGCGAAGCGCGCGACCCATCCTCGCTCGTACGGTGAGTCGTTGAGCAGCTTGGGCCGCGTCGCAAGGGCCTCGTTGCGCGCGAGGATCCGGCCCGAGACGGAGATCCGGAAGGGGGCCGTGGACCGGACACTCTCCAGCGTCGCGACGCTACGTCCCCGATCAACCAGGCCCTCCACGTCGCGGAACCGGACGGAGGTGTATCGGCCGGCGAAAGCCGCCTGGGAGGCCAGGACCCCCGTCGAGCAGGAGACGCCATCCGCGTCGATGCGGGTCCATGTATCGTTCTCGAGGTCCACCCAGCAATCGTCTGGGAGGGGGCAGCCGAGAACCTCCATCGGAGGTCCCAGCCGCCGAGACGCTTAGCGGTTCTCTTTGAACGAGGGAACCGCCCTCCCCCGAGAAGCTGACAAGCCTTTTGGGGGCGAGTCCCCCTTCCGCCCGGGGGGAACAACGATCGGAGGGCAAGCGGTGCCCGCGGGGCACGCCCGGTGCGGCTGTGGGCATTTTCCGAGCCAGCACATGATCGTGGTCCCCGACACCCCCGCCAAGCCCGGAGGGTACCACATGGCCCCGGCTGGATTTTGCTCCGTGTGCGGGGCAATGGTCTGCGCGAGGTATCACCCAGTAGGCTGAGACGGGCCCACCCGGCCCGTCAGCCGTAGGCCATCTTGATCAGGTGGGTCTTGAGCTGCTGCATTTTGTCATCCCAGAGATGGAAATGCCAGGACCGGGCCTCTTCCCACTGGTCCCCTTCCCCCCACCCGATGTGCTCGAGCGTCACGTCGATCCCCTCGGGAGAGTCGGCGAGCCGAAAGTAGACTCGAGTCACGGGGGAGGGTTCGTTCATGAAGGCCGCGAAGGTCGGCGGGGCCCGCCACTCGAACCCGAAATCGACGTCCGGCGTGAAATGCGTAATCGCCCCGTGCGTCTCGAAAGGGGTCTCTCCTTCGAATCGGAGGCGGCATTCCCCGCCGACCCGGGGGTCGACGTGGGCCTCCGCACACAGCCAGCCCGTGAGTCCCGCGGGCTCGGTCAGCGCCGCGAAGATCATGTGCGTCGGGAGCGGAATCGTGACCTGGATGATGATGGGGTAGAGCTCTTCCGCCATCGGGCGGCACTCCCGGGTCCGCGCTAAAGGGTTTGCCCCCAGAGGCAGGCCGGCCAGCTATCCATTGCCCCGGAGCCCCCGACGCCGAGCAACCTTCGTGAGATCGCCGTCACGGTCCCCCACCCAACGTGGGCTCGCTCGAGCGGCCAGGCTCTGCTAGTCGAGTGTGAATCTCGATACCTGTCCGGCCGTGGTAGACGAGATGGACACCGAATCCTTTTAGCCGGTCGGTCCTCGCCCTGCGACGGCGGAGCGCATGGCAAAGGCGACACGGATCTTCTTCGTGGCCGACCTCCACGGTTCCGAGCGGTGCTTCCGAAAGTTCGTGAACGCCGGGAAGGTCTACCAGGCGCAAATCCTCCTGATCGGGGGCGACATTGCCGGCAAGACGATCACTCCCCTCTGGCCCGAGAACGGGGGCTGGACCGGCCTCTACCTTGGGAGTCCCCGGTCGGTACAGAACGCCACTGACCTCGCCAAGTTCGAGGAGGACCTCCGGGCGATGGGCTCCATTCCGTATCGGACCAGTCGAAAGGAATGGGAGGAGCTTTCCCACGACCGATCTCGGGCCGACGCCCTGTTCAAGCAGCTGGCCCTCGCGGTACTGCAGAACTGGGTCGATCTCGCGGCCAGTCGGCTACGAGGGACCGGCATCCGGGCCCTCATCGGTCTCGGGAACGACGACTTTGATGAGATGGAGGGGATCCTGGGCCGCAGCGACTACGTGGAGCTCACCGACGGACGGATCGTTCGCCTGGATGACCGCCACGAGATGCTGACCCTGCCGTATAGCAACATCACACCGTGGCACACCAACCGGGAGTTGGACGAGGCAGCGATCGCTAACCGCCTTCGGGCGGACGCGGGCAATCTCGAGCATCCGGAGCGGGCCGTCTTTAACACGCACGTTCCACCGGCGGGAACCCAGCTCGACCTCGCACCGCGCCTCCTGCCGGACCTCACCAAGGTGATGGGGCCAGGAGGAGAGCCCGAGCTGGTCCACGTCGGCAGTACCGCGGTCAGGGCCGCCGTCGAGGAGTTCCAACCTTTGCTGGGGTTGCATGGCCACATCCACGAATCGAAGGGATTCTCGTCGCTGGGCCGGACCCTCTGCGTGAATCCGGGAAGCGCTTACAGCGAGGGGGTCCTCCAGGGACTGGTCGTGGACCTGGAGGCGGACCGCGTGCGGTCGCACCTGTTGACGACGGGCTGATACGTTTCAGGTGGTCGAAGTCGCCTGCGACGTGGCCGCGCCGAACGACTCCACAGGCTCCCACCATTCCCGTTGCAGGAAGCCGAACCGGCGCTTCGGCTGCACCCCATCGGTCGCCGCGCGCAACGAGTCGATTTTCTTCTGGACGCCGGGTCGCAGGTCGGAAGGCAGGGCGGTGTACAGGGGGGATTTTCCCAGATGGTCGAGATTGAGCCGCACCGTCGTCCAGAAGCCCCAATCCGTTGTGAGGGGAGCCACGAACCGGGTGGGAGAGATCTCGCCGAGGCCCTCTCCCATCGGTCGGTCGATGAGCAATGCCAGGATGTCCCGCACGTCCTTGTCCTCCGGTCCGATGAGGAGCTCCCTCTTGCCGAAAGGGCCGAGAACGCGACCCGGCACTTGCGCCTCATGCTCGGTGGGGATGCTCTGGATGAACTGAAGCTTCGTGAGCAGGAGCGTGGAGAGGGCCAGCGTGTGGCCGTCCTTCGGCGCCTGCGTAATGTCCGCTTTGAGGTCCAGGTTGTGGCAGAACCGAAACTCGTCGGCCAACACATCGATCGTGCCCAGCACGCATCGGCCCTCTACGACCTGGTTGACGTTGTGAAGCCGGAGGCGTCGACCGCCCATCAGGGCGTTGAACATCCGGTCGGCGTGGGTTTCTACGACCGTGAGGGCGCTCCCGTGACTTTGTCCGAGGGAGAGGAGCGCCGTGTGGAGCTTCTTCGCATCGGAGTGGTGACAGCACAGATCGACATCGTGCAACGGCCGGCGAAGTCCGCTGGTCGAGGAGTTGCTGGAGGGGGACCGAAATCGGTACGCGACGCCACCCAGGAGGGCGAAGTCGCGTCCCGGTAGCTCGAGCGTCAGGGCGTGCAAGAGGCCTACGCCGTGGGCCATGACCGGGTCGCTGGTGTCGACGTAGTCGGGAAGTCCAAGCGCCTGACGCGCCTTGTCGGGCTCGGTGCGGAAGGTGAGCGGCAGGTGGAGAGGGAGCTTCTCCTGGGTGAAGGGGTCGACGATGACCTCTACGACCTCGTCCACGGAGGACCCAAAGGGGAGCCGGAGGTCAAAAGCTCCCCCTCGGGGGACGTCGTACCGTCACTCGGGAGGCAGTTCCTTGTTGATCAGGTCCATCGGGACGCCCCGGGACATTTGGATCGCCCGGGAGATCCAGTAGATCACGACGCCGACCACAAAGACGATCGGAAGGAACAGCAAGTAGGCGTAGCTGTACGCTCCCGACGGCTCCACGTACGTGGCGGTGGAGGCCGCGTAGCTGACGAACCAGGCCGCGATCCAGCTCACGATCCCGACGATGGTGATGACCGGGACTCGCCCGACCCGGGCCTGAACGATCCGCGGGCTGTTCTTGAAGAGTTGCGGCCGCAGGAACGGGAACAACGCCCCTCCCAGACAGACGAGGCCGACGGCGAGCCAAAAGCCGAAGTTGGAGTACGACAGGTACGAAAGGAGCGTGGTGTAGACGCCGACCCATAGCACAATGAGCGATGCAACGGCGAGCAGGATGACTGCCACCCAGGGAACGCCGTTGCGACTCACCTTCGCGAACGCCGTGGGCAGGATACGATCGAAAGACCAAGAGAAGATGTTTCGGGTCGGGACAATGAAGTAGACCAGCGCGAACCCGAAAAACGTCAAGATGAGGCCGAAGGACAGGAATGCGGCCAGGACCGGGTCCCCGTGCAGGATGTACGAGACGAGGAAGAGGGGCGAGGGAACGGCCGTGAGCGTGCTGCCCGGCGAGACGTAGTTGATGCTGACTCCGATGAGGAAGTTGCGTCCGAACGTAGCGTACGTGGCGGCGTACAGGGCGGCGATCAACACTGCGAATATCAGCGGGGCGGCGAAGATGGCCAGCCCCTGGGTACGTGTCGGATTGCCACGGATCTCGCCACCGTAGTACGAGCTGTTCGCGTAACCGATGAAGCTCAGCATCGTGTACACGATGCCCAGGAAGGTACCCGCGATGGTGATCCCGGTCGTTCCCGCCACACTGGCGGTGAGGGCCGCGTAGCTGTTGGCCGCTGTGTTTCCGGCGTTCCAGTCCGCCGCGAACGTGGCCTGGGACGTGGTCAGCAGCGTGCCGAGCATAATGATGTAAATGATCCCGGAAACGACGAAGATTCCGACCACGGTGCGGAAGATCCACTTGGTCGGAAGCAGGCTCAGGAGAACGACGAGAAGGAGTACGAAGATGCCGACAAGGAACTGGTCTGCCGTGCTGGTGGAGAGGGTGGCGGCCCAAGCAAGGGCAGGACCGCCGCCACCGGCGACAGACCATGCCGCTAGGGTCACCGGGATCCCGTAAATGGCCGTGTAATACGCGAAGTATCCCGCCCAAGTCACGAATACGACGGTGAAGAGAAGGTTGGTGCCGAGTCCGATGCTCGGGTGGAAGATTCGCCCCAAGAACACATAGTCCCCGCCGGACCGCGGCATCGAGCTCGCCAGCATCCAGTAGACGTAGCCCACACCAAGGTTGATCAGAACCCCGATCCCGACCGTCGTGACGAGGTTGGCGTTGGGGTACCCGGCCGAGGCAAAAACGATCCAGAAATAGTTGACAATAATGCCCATTCCGACGAGGTTGGCGAACAGGGCGGTACGTGGCCCGACGGTCCGAACGAGACCCGAGGTCTGCCGGACATAGAGACCCGGCTGGGTCGCCGTCGCGGCCGGCGTTTGCATCGTAAAGCCCGGCGTTTCGGCCTCCATTGCAGCGGTCAATTCCGTGTTCCCCCGCTCCGCCTTCCGGTAGAGCGACGCGGTCTAGCACGCCCACGTCGGGCGGGTCTAAAAACCTTAGCAAAGCCGTCCGGTGGCCCGATCGAGGGGATTGCCGCCTCCGCGCCGGCGGAGGCGAACGGTTCAAGAGACGCCCGGGTCTGGCCGTCCCGATGGAATGGGACACGCGGGTCATCCACGATGGACAGGCCAGCGATCCCGAGACCGGCGCGGTGAACGTCCCGATCTACCTCTCCTCGACGTTTCGTCAGTCCTTTCCGGGCGCGCCCCAGAGCTTCGTTTATTCCCGGACTGGTAACCCGACCCGCGCTGCGCTCGAGAGGATCTTGGCACGGCTCGAAGGCGGTGCGGGTGCGCTCGCCTTCGGTTCCGGGCTCGCCGCGATTTCCGCGTTGTTCATGAGCTACCCGAGCGGCAGCCGGATCGTCGCGGGAGACGACCTCTATCATGGCGCCCAGCGTCTTCTCGAACTGTCCCGGACCCACGGAGTCCGCGTAGACTTCGTTGATACGACCAACCTCGCGAACATCCGACGCGCCTTCGAAGTGGGTCCGGCGGTGGACCTGCTCTATCTAGAAACCCCGACCAATCCTCTCCTCAAGATCACCGACCTACGAGGGGCGATCGCCATCGCGCGCCGGGCGCGAACGAAGGTCGCGGTGGACAACACCTTCGCATCGCCGGTGTTTCAACGACCCCTCGAACTCGGGGCCGACATCGTGGTGCATTCCACCACGAAGTACATCGGAGGCCACAGCGACGTGGTCGGGGGCGCACTGGTCGTGCGTTCCCCAACGTTGCTCAAGAAGCTCTATTGGTTCCAGAATTCGGCGGGCGGGGTACCCAGTCCGTTTGATTGTTATCTCATGATCCGAGGAGTGCGGACCCTTGGCGTTCGGGTCCGCCAGCATGCAGCGAATGCACAGCGGGTCGCCGAGTACCTTCAGGGCCACCCCAAGATAGTTCGTACCTTGTATCCCGGTCTTCCGCACCATCCCGGCCACGCCGTGGCTCGCCGACAGATGGATGGGTACGGTGGGATGGTTTCCGCCGAGGTCGCCGGGGGCCGTACGGCCGCCATCCGGGTAGCGCGTCGCCTGAAGGTGTTCACTCTCGGGGAAAGCCTGGGCGGGGTGGAATCGTTGGTCAATCACCCGTCGTTGATGACCCACCGGGCAATGCCTCCGGCCGAGCAGAAGGTAAAGGGAATCTCGGGTGGTCTGCTCCGGCTTTCGGTGGGAATCGAAGACGCTGAGGACCTTGTAGAGGACCTACGCCAGGCACTGGGCTAACGAGCTTCGAGCATAGAACGAAATAATCCCGGCGGGTCGGCTCCCCCATGCCTCTATGGCACGACTCGGAGCGAGCATGGCATGAGATACTCCCAGGAGTTCGGCGCCGGATTCTGGCCCATTCCTCATCGGCGATGATGGTGCTGTACCGCATCGAACCCGGTCGAGTGTTCCCGCGCCACACCCACCCCCACGCCCAGTACGGCACCGTGTTGGAGGGTGGAGGCACGTTCTCTGTGGGCGACCGGTCGTGGAAGATGAAAGTGGGGGATGCCTACTATGTGCCGGCCGACGTGCCCCACGAGCTGCACGCGGACCCGTCGGTGGCCTCCGTCATCTTGGACGTCTTTGCCCCAGAGCGTGAGGACTTCCTCAACGAGACCGTAGCTCCCGACGAGCCGTAGGCCCGCCCGGCGCTCAGCCGACGGAGTGCAAGGCTCCGCCGTCGACCGGCAGGAGCGCGCCGCTCACGAACGAGGACATCTCGCTCCCGAGAAACACGAAGACTCGGGCCAGCTCTTCCGGGCTTCCGATACGACCCAACGGGATCTCCCGGACGGCGAAATCGCGGGCCTGTTCCGGGGTGACGCCCCGGCGCTTGGCCGCGTCTCCGAACACGTGGGCGAGTCGGTCGGTCGCGATCAAGCCGGGGAGCACCCCGTTCACTCGAATCCCATTCGGTCCCAGCTCCCGGGCCAGGGTGCGCACGAGTCCCGCGATCGCGATCCGGCAGACGTTCGAGGTCGCGATGTTCGGTATCGGCTCGCGAATCGCCGAGGACGCGGAGAAGACCATCCTTCCCTTTGTCTGAGAGGCCAGCATGAGTTCGGCGACCTTCTTGGCCAGATAGGCCGGGCTCACCGTCAAGAGGGCCGCAGCGGCCTGCCAGGTATCGAAATCTTGCTCCATGAACGTCCCGGGCGCCGGCGAGCCGGTAACGTAGACCAACGTATCGACTCCTCCGAGGGCGGTCGTTGTTTCACCAACGAGCCGGTCCAGCTCATCGTGCCGGGCCAGGTCGGCGACCACCCCGTGGACTTCCCCGAGCGGGCGCAAAGTCTGCACCGCCGTGTCGAGCCGGGCCGGGTTCGAGCCGTTGACCACAACCCGCGCCCCCTCCTCGAGGAACGCCTGCGCGGCGGCGAAGCCGATCCCTTGGCTCGCGGCCGTGACCAGGACACGTTGGCCCTTCAATCCGGAGGAGAGGGGCATGATCGTTCCTCGGTCAGGTCTCGATCGCGAAGACCCGGCTCATGGCTCCACTCGCTCCCTCGAGCTTGAGGGGTCCGGCCACGATGGTGTATGGAGTTCCCTCGCGCAGGGTGTCGAGGTGGTCCAGCGCTTCGAGGATCCAGATGTCATGACCCAGGAGCACCTTGTGCGACTCGAATTTCGCGTTCGCGAAAGGGTCGATTCCAAGCGTGTCGGTTCCGACCCCCTTGACCTTCTTCTCGGCGAGCCACTCCGCTGTGGCGGGCGCAATACCGGGGAAATCGTACAGGTACTTCCTTGTCGGCGCCCGTATGTGGCTCCAGCCGGTCTCCAGGAGCACGATCTCGGGCTGGAAGGACGTGGGCCAGTGGCGCTGGATCGCCGCCTGGGGGATCACGTCGCTGGTGATCTCCTTCCGGAGGTCCAAGACGGCACCGACGCCCGTGAGGTCCCCCGGTGCGATCTGATCCACGGTCCTTCCGGACTCGAGGAAGTGGTAGGGGGCGTCGAGGTGGGTGCCGCTGTGCGTGAGAGCGTTCAAGCGCTCCACCGAGTAGCCGTCTCGCGCGATGACGCCGAGCGGCTCCAAGATGGGCAACGGGGAGGTGGGCCACACGGGCATGTGGGTCCGGAACGTAGCCGTGAGGTCGTGGACACGGGTCGAGGCCGGCACGGATGGCCCCCAAGCCTCCGGCTACTAAAAGGTCGTTTTGTGCTATCTCGCGTGGTGATGTTCGAGAAAGTGGCGGAGCCGTCGCGCGCCCTCTTGAAGGGAAGCCATCGGGGCGGTGAACGAGATGCGGAAGTGCCCCTCCCCGTGGGGGCCGAACGAGACTCCGGGCACAAGGGCGAGCTGCTCCTCGTCGAGGACCTGATTACAGAAATCGACGGACGACATGGGGAGGTCGTACCGCGGGAACATGTAGAACGCACCCGCCGGCCGGACGAGCTCAAGACCCGGGATGCTTTGCAACAGGTCGAAGAGCTCGTCGCGCCGGTGGCGGAACTCCTCCCGAAACCGAATCACGTCCGGTTCGGAGTTCTGGAGCCCCCATAGACAGGCCCGCTGGATGAAGGGAGGTATGCAGGTCAGCGTGTGTTCGACGACCTTCACCAATCGGCCGCGCAGAGTCGGGGGTGCAACGGCGTACCCCGCCCGCCAGCCGGTCATGGCGAACATTTTCGAAAAGCTTCCGATCGTCACCACCCGGCCGGCGCCTTCGGGAAGACTGGCGGGCGCCACGTGCGGCCCCTCGTAAACGAGCGACTCGTACGTTTCATCACTGAGGACTGTCAGGTCATGGTCCCGGGCGATCGAGAGCGCGGCTCGAACTTCGTCGCGGCTCAGGAGCCGCCCGGTCGGGTTCGAGGGGGAGGTGAGAATCAACGCGCGGCTCCGTGGGGTGATTGCTTCCTTGAGGGCCTTGGGGTCGAAGGAGAAGTCCTCCCTCAGCGGAAAGTAGACTGGGCGCGCGCCCGCGAGCTGCACCGGTTGCTCGAATAGATACGTCGGGTCCGGGAGCAATACCTCGTCTCCCGGGTCGGTCGCGGACAGAAGACTCGCATAGATGGCGAGCTTCCCCGGCATCACGACGACGTCGCCGGCCGTGACGGGGATCGCGTGCAGGCGGTGAAGCCTCTCCGCGATCGCCTCGCGAAGGTCGAGCATCCCCTGGGCCGGTCCGTAGTGGGTCAGACCCTCATCCATCGCCCGGGCGGCGGCGGCGCGTATCCCGGCGGGCGTGTCAAAGTCAGGCTCCCCGATGTGCAACCCTAGGATGGTGGCTCCGCGCCGGCGCTGCTCGAAAATGCGGTCGATGAGAGAGAGGATCGGGGACTCGCTAATGTCGTCGACCCGCATGATGGGCCGCAGACCGCACGCCGTAAAAGGAGGCCGGCTTCCGCCCACTCCGGCGTTCTACGAGGGGCGCGCCGGGATCGAGGTGGCGGCGCCCTCGGCGCCCGGGGGTTCCAATCCTCGTGCGACCCGCCGGTGCGCGTCGATGTAGGCCACGGCGAAGAGACCGTACGCGAGGAACATGTACGAGAGATAGGTCGCCACTGGCTCGATCAGCGCGGCGAGCTTGGTCGGGCTCGACCGCACCGTCGCGAGGTAGGTGGGCAGGGCTCCCGCGATGTGGAAGCCCACGACCCCCACGACGGGGACCGCCGCCACGAGGGCGGCGATCAGGATCGCGCGTCCGGTCGTCCCGAGCAGATGGTAGACGATGATCGCATAGAGAACGAAGGAAAAGAACAAGGACGCCCCAACGGCCGCACCCACCTCGTAGGCAAGCCAGGTGGGGAGAGCCAGAGCCGACATGTACACGTAGTAGGCCACCGGCCCGGCGGCCGCGAGAGCGAGCAAGACCGTCACCAGGAATGTCAGGTGCGCGTGGTGAACCCGCTGCTTGTGAAGCTCGTTCCACTCGTGCCGGCCAATCGTGAGGAAGGTCACGCCGAAGAGCGTGGCGACGACACCGATGATGAACAGCACCTCGCCCGTGGTGCCCTTCGAGGAACCGGTCAGTATGTCGTAGGCGTTGACCCCCGCCTCGATGGCGAAACCGATTGTGAAGATCGTTAGGCTCAACCGCAGGTTCGGTGCCACACGAACTAGTTCGCACCGCGCAGTTCAAAAACCTCCCGCTCGAGCCGGGCGGGGGATCCGGGGGTCCGGACCGACTCAGGCCCGCTCAATGGGGTCGCCAGAGCGCACGCGGCCTTCGCGAACCACCGAGGCGTACCAGCCGCGGCGGTCGAGCATCGTCTTGAGGAATCCGGGCCCCTTTTCATCTCCGACATAGGGAAGCAGGTAGAGATTGGTGCACGGGACGCAGGGCTTCGACACCTCGAGCACCGCTTCTCCCACCCGGAACCGGTCACCGGGGTGAAACGCGCTGTAGGGGATCCCCTCGGTCGTGACGTTCTCCCCGATGTCTCCCTCCCCGATGGGCCACCCCTCGGCATTGAGGCTGCGGATCATTTCGACGGGCATCAACAGGACCGCCTGGTTCGGCTCGTCGTGCTGCTCCTCGTGCCGATAGCGGTTGAAGTCACCTTCGACACCGCCCCGGGCAATGCGAATCTCTCGAACGACGGGCTTCGGGAGGCCATGCTCGGACCCGGTTTCTGGCTTCCGGTGGAGCGACCGGACTCGCCCGTGCAGCGAGGGTCCGGCCGGCGGGTTCGGTGCAGCGGTCAAGGATTCCTGATGACCAAAACGTCGATACCCATCAAGCCTGTCCTTCGCGATTCGGCAAAATCCGATCCGGGCCAGGATTACGAGCGAACCGCTTAAGGGCTTCAGCCGGTCGTCCGCCCAGGATGTCGTACCCAGCCAGTAACGACCGGGCGGCAGGGACGTTCGCGATGGCGGGCACTACCATTCGACGCACGGCGGTCATCGGTTGGCGATTTCTCGCCATAGGGACTGGACTCTCCTTATTCCTCTCGCTGGTCCTCCTCGCGGCCGGAAAGACCTCGGCGACGTTTCTGACGACGTTCCCGCTGGAGCTTCCCTTCTTCGCCACCTTGGGTTCGATGGGGGGCCTCATGACATTCACCAGCGACCGGACCAAGGGGGTGTTCGAGTACCTCATCGCTTACGGCCTTCGGCCTCGTACGCTGTTTGCCGACGGCCTTCTCGCGACCGCGTCGATGAGTGCCATCATTCTAGGACTTTCCCTGACGGTCGGATTGGGCGCCGCCGTTTCTCGAGGGGTCGCTTTCACGGTCGATTTTTGGCAGACGATCGCGTTCTACACGGTTCCGATGAGCTTCGCGGGTGGATTGTTCATCTCGACCGTGGGGATGATCTGGTCCTCCGTCTCCACGCCACGAACGGGGATCAACAGTCCGATTGGCATCGCTCCGATGCTGGGAATCGCCCCTTCCCTCCTGGTGTTCATCGTCGCGGAAGC
Source organism: Thermoplasmata archaeon (assembly GCA_030037875.1). Taxonomy (GTDB): domain Archaea; phylum Thermoplasmatota; class Thermoplasmata; order Lutacidiplasmatales; family UBA184; genus JAKIWV01. Next base: position 10,539 of record JASHPV010000002.1, on the reverse strand, counting down.
GGCCCCGAAAATGTACTTCTATTACATCACGTCGGGAGCTGCGGTCGCTATCATTGTGGCGGTGGTCGGACTATTGGCGCTGTCCGCGCGACTGATGGGACGCGAGCGGTTTCTCTCTCCCCTCTGATCAGTGGCGCACATGTCCGCTTTCCCTGGTCCCCTCCCTGCCTCGAACGAACCCACTGGAGCGCCAGCCAGTCACCGGATCGAACTGCAGGGAGTGAGCTCGGGATATCATGGTCGGAAGGTCCTCGAGGGGATCTCGTTCGTCGTAGAAGAGCCGGCGATCTACGTCGTGCTCGGGCCTAACGGCGCCGGGAAGACGACGCTGTTCCGGACGCTGGCCGGGATCCTGGAACCGTACACGGGGACTGTTCGGATCGACGGAATCGACATCGGGCGGGAGGAATCCCGTACCCGTCTTCAGTACCTGTCGCACATCGACGGGATTCCCGACGGTCTACGCGTCGACGAGGCACTCCGCTTCTACGCGACCGTTGAAGGCGTGGGACCCGCCGAGGTCGACCGGGTCGTTCAGCTACTCGGGATCGAAGAGCTTCGGCCCAAGTTCTTTTCCGAGCTGAGCCAGGGTCAAAAGAAAAGGGTCTCTATCGCCCGGGTCTTCCTCCAGGAGCGGGCCATCTATCTCCTCGACGAACCGACAAGCAACCTCGACCCCAAGCTGGCCCGGGAGATCCGTGACCTCGTGCTCCGGCTCAGCCAGAACCACCTCGTGCTCTATTCCTCGCACAATCTGTTTGAGGCGAAGGAGATCGGGAAGTACGTGCTCGCCATTCGGGATGGAAAGCTCGGATATTTCGGTCTCTTGAGCGAGCTTCGCCCCGCCAAGTACGTCATTGGGATCCGGGCCGAGGGCGCGGAGGGCATATTGTCCCCGGCCTCGAAGAAGGGGGATTACTATCTCCAGGAACTTTCTGGGCCCGAAGAGGTCCCCCGGCTGGTCCAGGAACTGATCGCGAAGGGGGTCCAGATCCGGGAAGTGAAGGAGATGGAGAACCCGCTGGAGGACCTGTTCACCTAGGCCGCCGTTCGGCCCTCGGCGAACTCCTCCCGCGTTCGCGCCCCCGGCGTGGCTCCGGGCTCACTTCTTGACAACGACCTGGATCTCGGTGTGGGCCCAGACCTTCGGTCCGGACCAAGGGTCGCCGGAGTATACTTCGCGGTAGGAGAGGGGTTTCTTGATCTTCTTTTCCTTCTTCTGCCATTTCAGCCAGTCGTTCATCCCGTGGTAAATGACCCGGGGCGACACCTCGTCGGGGTCGAACACCACGCGGGCGACCGTCGCGGCCGGAAGGGTCCGCAGCCGGATCCGGCCACTCCCCTTCGCCGCGCCCTTCACTTCGATGCCGGCGATGAAGGTCCGCATATTCGGCTCGAAGAACAACCACCGGCCCATGCGGAGGTGGTTTTTCTTGGCCCACTCGGCGATGGTCTTGTACTGGCCCCGGAGCTTCTTCTCGTCCCATCCGCCGGTCCGCGAGAGGGTCGCGACCCGGAGTGATGGCATTCGCTTGTACCCAAAATCGACGGTCATGGAATCCCTCGGGGGCGGAGAATTCCGGGCCGCTTAAGCGTTGGCCGGCGGATGGCCGTCGAGGATCGTAGGCGGTGGTTCAGTCCTCGCGCCAGCTGAAGACCGAGACGGCCGCGGCGAAGAGAACGGCCGCCACGATCAGCACGATGACCAGGTCTCGTAGCGCCCCCACGGAGTTGCCGAACAGGATGCCATCGTTCAGTCCGTCGATCACGTAGTAGAGGGGGAGCACATGGGCGACCGTCTGCAGGTACTGCGGGAAGCCTGAGACCGGGAAGAACGTTCCGGAGAGGAACATCATCGGGAAGAGGATGACGTTCCCGATGACCGCTGCCGTTTCGGGAGTCTTCGACACCGACCCGGCCAAGAGCCCCACCGAGACGAACAGAACCGGGCCGGCCACCAGGAAGGGGAACATCCACGGGACCACCGAGACATGAGCGCCAAACACCGTTCGACCCACGAAGATCATGACCAGGGCCGCCACGATCGCGAGCAGAACATACCAGATCATCGCCGCCGTCAGCCATTCGGCCCGGGTCAGTGGCGTCAGGGAGAGCTGACGGAACAGTTTGTCCCGCTTCCACGTGGAACTGATGTTGACCATCGAGAACATCGGACTGGTCAGGATCGAGAAGCCGATGAGGCCCGGGATCAGGTAATCGATGTAGGTGAAGATCCGACTGCCGACGTTCAGATAGGATGAGGAGACGACGACGGACCCTCCGGCCTCCTTGAGGTTGAACGCGCTTTCGACGCCCTGCACGGCACCGATCACGATCCCGGCCTGGGACGCCGCGGCGGGATTAGTGAAGACGACCACGTCCACGGGAGTCTTGGCAACCAACGCCGACTCGAAACCATCGGGGATGAGGAGGCCGGCGGTTTCGCTGTTCTTCGCCAGATAGGCCGAGAGATTACCCGCGGTGGGGCTGATGACATAGACTTGAACGGCCCCCGTATCGTTCAGCGCGCTTAGGAAAGCCACGCTCGCGGGGGAATCATGGTCCAGGTTCTCGACGTACAGCGGGACCACCGACGAGCCTGCATTCGCAAAGACGGCCCCGAAGATCAGGATCAGAATGATCGGAAAAATGAGCGTGAAGAAGAGCCCGATGGGGTTCCGGATGTACCCCTTCGCGAAGGCCACGAAGTAGGAGCGGATCCGACGCCCGTTCATGCGGCGTCGCCCTCCGGGGCAATGTCCATCGCCGAGTGGTCGGAGGCGCCGACCAGCCGGATGAAAACGTCCTCGAGCGTGTCTTGCGCTGTGCTGAAGCTGCTGTACCGGTAGCCTGAAGAGTCGACCCAGCTGAGGACCTTCAGCGCATCTCCTTTCGCGTGCAGCTCAACCGAGACCGAGCCATCTTGTACCTCGACGGGGAGGCCCACCTGGCGGCGCAAGGGCTCCACCATGGCCGGGTCCCCCACGATCTGCAGGCGCTCGGGCCGCCCGTACCGTTGGATGATGTCCTTGGGCGTGCCGGCGGCAATGATGTGCCCGAGGTTGATGATCGCGATTCGGTCAGCCAGAAGCTGCGCTTCCTCCAGGTAGTGGGTGGTCAAGAAAACGGTCCGACCTTCGGCTTTGAGGCCCCGGATGACCGCCCAGATGGCGCGCCGCGCCCGGGGGTCCAGTCCGGTCGTAGGCTCGTCCAAGAAACAGAGCTGGGGATCGTTGACCAGCGCTAGGGCCAAGCCGAGTTTCTGTTTCTGTCCTCCGGATAGGTTCTCGAAGAGAGCCTCGTCCTTGTCGGGAAGTTCGACGCGATCGAGCAGTTCCGTGGCGCGGGAGGGAACTCCGAACAAACCGGAATACAGGTCGATCGCCTCCCGGGGTTTGAGTTTGGGAAAAAAGTGGAAGTCCTGGGGGATCACCCCGATCCGCTGCTGTAGCTGCCGCGCGTCCTTCCACGGATCCTTGCCCAGCACGCTGACCTCCCCCGACGTACTGGGCCGGATCCCTTCGAGGATCTCGACGGTCGTGGTCTTGCCCGCTCCGTTGGGACCGAGGAAGGCGAACACCTCCCCCGTCTCGATGGTGAAATCGATTCCATCCACGGCCCGGACCGCGCCGTAGGTCTTGACCAGGTTCTTGACCACGACCGCCGCTGTCACCGATGGAGAGTCCCCGAGCCTCGCGCTCCCACGACACGAACAGTGCTACAAGATAACCGACACCGTCGGAACGGATTGTCTGACCGTGAGCCCCGTTGCGACACGCCTAGCCAGAAGCAGGCCCCGGGAAGGGCCCGGCTCTAGCCCCGCGGACTTCGTCGGCGGCCCGATAGCCCGTTTCGACGGCACCGTGAATGGTCGCCGACTCTCCTTTCCAATGCGTAGCCTCACCGGCGAAGAACAGCACGTTGTCGACCGGCTGGGCGAGCGTCTCACGTTCAGTCGGGTCGACTTCCGGGGGAAGAAAGGAATAGGCCCCTCGAGCAAACGGATCCACGGGCCAAAGCTGCACGGATTGTTGGGTCACCTGTCCGACGTGGGCCGCATTGGGAAGTGCCTGCGCGAATTCCTGTAACGTAACCTCCATCCGGTCTTGATCGGTCATCGCCGCTCGATGCGCCGCTTCCTTGCCGACCGTAAACGCGGTGACGACCTCCGGCGCGCCCGGGCGTCGTACCCCGGGACGGTGGAACGTGGTCGCGCCCCCGGCCCAAACGAGCGAGAAATCGCCAAACCGATCTGTGAGGTCTCCGCCGGTCAGCCGGAACTGCAGCGCATAGCCCATCCCAAAGGTGATGCGTTGGATCGCCGCTCGCTTCGCGGCGGGAAGCGGTGGGTCAAAAATCACCGCGTCCGACTTCAAGACCCCCAGCGGGAACGTGACGACCGCCGAGCGCCCGTCGAAGACGGTCGGTTCCGACTGTCCATCGGCCAACGCTTCGACTTTCACGCCCTGAGGGGAGTACCGAACCGTCGTGATCCGGATTCCGGTTCGGATCCGGTCTCGGAATGGGGCCGCTCGGCGCTGGAACAGTTCCGAGTACCCCTCATTGATTCGGAAGTTCCTATACCCAAACTCTTCGCCCGCCCGGCGTTCCTCCTCCAACGGGCCGCGAACACCGATCTCGTCCGGGTCGGCGGCATAGACGTGCGCATGGAGGAGTTCGATGAAGCGCCGCGCGCCGACGGAAGGGGCTTCTTCCGCGAGGAACGTCGCCAAGGAGCGGTCCGGGGGAGGCATCTCTCGGAGCTTACGAGGGAGAGCGCGCGTTCCCTGGTAAAATGCCCGTAAGCCGAACCCCGGGTAGCCGGGAAATGCAAGCCATGGGAGACGGCACAAACGTCGATTCACCGAGAACAGTGCACGCTGCGCTACCGGCCACGTTCGCGTCGTGAGGCCGAGCTCCCGAGCCCACTGATGGGTCACCACGTGCCGACCGTGAATCATCTGAGCTCCTAGCTCGAGCGGAAGGCCGGGTGCCAGCGTGTAGTCGGTCAGCGCCCGGCCTCCAATGCGATTCCGCGCTTCCAGGATCGTGAACGGGATCCCGAGCCGATGGAGGCGCTCCCCGCAGGCTATCCCGGCGGCACCGGCTCCAAGAATCAACACATCTTCGGAATCAGGAGGCACGCTCCCCCGGTCACAGCGGGGGGAGATGAGGGTTACCGGGGCGACTGAACGTCCGCGCGTTGGCTCAGGATGAACTCGTCGATGCGATGAAGCAGGGAATCCGGATCCGCCGCCGCGCCCACGACCGACACAAGCAATGAGTCCGAGTTGAAGCGAGCGACGATCATCGTGAAGTCCGTCCCCCGGATGACGATGTGGTCGGGGGGCGTCTGCTTCAGGTCGCTGCTCACGGTGGCGGCGGCGCCGACGATCGTCGCGGACATGACCGCAAACGACTCGTCCGACACGCCCGACGGGAGCGCGCTGTGGAGCATCCGTCCGTCGTCGGAGACCATCGCGACGGCAACGGCCTCCATCGACGCTTTGAGTTCCTCGATTCGGGCGAGTACGGGAGCCGGCATGGTGACGACCGTCAACTTTCCCCCCGAGGGCGCGCGCAGAAGGGAGCCGCCGCGCTCCTCAGCCCGACGATATGCACCTTCGAAGTATATCTACGCTCGTTCCGGCTCAAACATCAAATGCGTAGAAGTGCGCATCGACGACTCGGCCGGAATACCTCCCCGCTCGTCCAGATTTCCCGACGCAGTGGCGGCAGGGTGACCGATCGACGAGAATTGGCGGCCGGGAGTCGCTCCCGGAGCGCGGTATCTAAATCCGAGAAGGCTTTGGAGGGGGTATGGCCGGGCCGTATGCCCCTGGGGGTCCGGTTCCGTACAGCCCTCAGATGACCTGGGGACCACCGCAGGTCCAGCCTCCCGACACCCGGGACACCGACCTCGCGGCGCTGTCAAAGATCTGGGTCGCCGCGCTGATCTCTGTGGTCGGATCGGTCCTCGGTATCGCTGTCCCCCTCGTCTTGAGTTCGACGGGGTATTTTCGTATCGTGATTCCCGCCTCTGGTTCGGCTCTTCCGTTCGCGGAGAGCGCCCTGTATACTGTCCTCGGATTGGCCGTGGTGGGCCTAGCGATCTCGATGGTTGCGTTCTGGTTCTATCGCGACGGATTCCTGGCGGTCCGCCGAGTGGACAATCGATTTTCTTCCTCCCCGACCTGGGCGCTCCTCGTCATCATCGGGCTCATACTGCTGGTACTCGGGCTGGCCGTGTTGTTCGCGTCGCTCATCGCACTCGTATCTTGCGTCGGAACGGCGACCACTATTCCGGCTTCTTGCGTCAATCTGGGGGGTCTGCTGGGAGGCGTGGCCCTGCTGTTTGTTGCCATTATCATCTTGCTGATCGGGTACATCGGCACCTTGGTCTCGATTTGGCGTCTTGGAGACCGGTACGGCGACTCTTTGTTCAAGATTGGAGCCGTGCTCCTGATCATCCCATACGTGGCGTTTGTCGGGCAGATCCTCATCCTCGTGGCGGCTTCCAAAGCCCAGACGCAAGTGCGCCAACACCCCCCGGGCGGATATGTGACGGCCCCTTCGGTGATGTCCCCTCCCCCTCCTCCCCCCTACTGAAGTTCCCCCCAATCCGGGAGGGGGGCTTCAGCGAGATCTAACATCTAAATCCGTGAGGACCATTGGGCTAGCATGGCCGGGCCGTACACCCCCGGAGGCCCGGCCCCATACCCCTCCCAGATTACCGGGGGTCCTCCCCGAATCCAGACGCCCGATGCCCGCGACGCCGACCTCGGGGCCCTTTCAAAGATCTGGATTGCCGCTCTGGCCTCCCTAGTCGGATCGGTGGCCGGGATTGCCGCATCCGTCGGTTTCGTCTCGACCGTGTACTACGTTCTCACGCACCTGGCATCCCGTTCGGCTTTGTCGCTCAGCGTGGCCGTCCTAGCGATCGTGCTTGGGCTGACGGTGGCGGGCTTCGCCATCACGATCGTGGCGTTCTGGTTCTTTCGAATGGGATTCCTCGAGGTCCGCCGGGTGGACAACGGGTTCTACCGCTCCCCCACCTGGCCGCTCGTGGGCATTTTCGGGCTCATCCTCCTCGCGCTGGGGGTTGTCGTGATCCTATTCGTGTTCGGGGGTTTTTGGGGCGGCGTCGCACTCGTGTTGATCGGCGCAATCCTCCTGCTGATCGGTTACATCGGCATGATGGTCGCGATCTGGCGGCTCGGAAACCGGTACGGCGACTCCCTGTTCAAAATCGGAGCTGTCCTCCTGATTATCCCCGGGGTAGCCCTTGTCGGGCAAATCCTCGTTCTGCTAGCGGCCTCCAATACCCAAACTCGACTCCGCCGACGGTCCGGAGTCGGGTTCGCGGCAGCGCCCCCGATGCTAACCCCTCCCCCACCTCCGCCTCGGTGAGCGTCCCCCATGCGATATGGCAGTCGGGCCGAGCGGACCGATTCAGTGAGGTAAGTCGAGTCGCATCTCCCACGTCCGCTTGAATCCCGCCTCGCGGTAGATCCGACGACCGAGCGGAGCAGCGTGGAGCAGAACTCTGAGGTAACCACGTTGGCGGCAAAGGCGCACGGCCTCGTGCACGATCCGACCGGCGAAGCCACGGCCTCGATGCTCGGGCTCGGTGTACATGGAGAGCAGGTAGGGGACGGTAAGTTGGGGTAATCCGGGACGAGGCTGGTCCGGCCGGAACCAAATGCCCCCGCTCGCCAGTACCCTGTGTGCCGGTCCTTCAATCACGAGAGCTACGAGCTCCCCGGAGCGAAGTCGTGGGAGCAGCCATCTTCGGTACGACCGATCGTGCATCGCCATCTGGCGCGGAGAGGGCTTCCATAGTTCGACCCACATCCGGTGGCGGTGCTCCACGAGGGCTTTCAGGTCGGCGGTGGAGGCCTTCCGGAGCGTCCACCGGGGCGGAGCCAGGTTAGATTGGAAACCGCGGGGACGAACTCGACGAACGGCCATCGCCGCGGTGGATTCAATCGAGGTAATTCCGTTTACCAGCAAGACCCTCGGAGGGGCGGTGCGCTCACTGATGGCGACGCAGACGCAGGTTCTCGGGACGGTCCCTTCGGCCAGCGGCTGGCGCCCGGGGGATAATCCTCGGCCCTGTGGGTGGGACAGCCCTACGGCTTCATCGCGCTGAGATACTTCTTGACGGCCCTCTCAGTGTGGGGACCGGGCCGCATCGATTCGACCACTTCAGCCACCTTCCCAGTGGGGTCGATGTAGAACGTGACGCGCTTCGCCACCCCGAAGGTCCCGAGCACCCCGTAATTCTTGGCGATCTGTTTGTTGATGTCGGCCACGAGAGGGAAGTCGGCCTGGCAGTCCGCAGCGAAGGCGGACTGCTTCTCCACCTCGTCTACGCTGACCCCGACGACCTCAACGCCCTGCGCCGACAACTTCGGGTAGAGCTCGCCGAAAGTGTGGGTCTCCATGGCGCAGCCGGAAGTGAACGCCTTCGGATAGAAGTACAGAATCACCGATTTGCCTCGCAGGGATGACAACTTCAGGTTCTGGCCCTTCGAGGTCGGGGCGTCAAAATCGGGTGCTTGGACTCCGGGTTCGATCATGGCGACCCGAGAAAGAAGTGCGAGTATGAAACGGTAGTGGGGCAGCCTTCTGCACGTGGCGCGGCAGCCACCCCCATCTCGGCTGAGTAGGGCCCCGGGCCAGTCAAAGGGGCTATTGTACTGGGCGCCGATGCACGGTTGCCATGCCGAGATACCGGACCGGGGATTCGTCGGAAACGACCACTCCGGTGGAGTTCGACCTATGTGCTCGGTGCGCCGCTGATGGGGACATCGTGCTCACGGTGATGCACGACAAACTTGGCGTCCGGACCTTGGAGGGCCGCTCTCCGAACGTCGACCGGATCCCTCATCGTTCGTACGATTTTCAACCGCGGCCCACACCCTGTACCTCGTGCGCCAGAATCCTCACTTCCGAAGACGACTAACCGAGCGCCGACCCGGAGCGAACCCGTATTACCACCGGCCATCTGGCTCGGAGACCCAGCATGTCTCCGGAACCGCTCGTGCTCATCGAAGAATTGCAGATACCTGTCGAGGATCTTTGGGCTCTTTGGACGGACCCTGAGAAAGTGTCGAAATGGCTTGCCGGAGCGGCGACCATCGACCTCAAGGTCGGGGGTACCTACCTGCTTTCGGGTCACCTCGCCACGCGGCCCTTGCACGAGCCGGTCGGCGGACCGATCGTCGGGCTCGAGGAGGAGTACGTTCTCAAAGTGGGGTGGCGCCTCCCCTCGGAACTCGGTTCGGAGGTGAGCCGAGCCTCCCCGGCCACGACGCTAGGCGTTTGGTTCCAGCCTTTGGGCCCCAACCGGACCCGGATACGACTCGAACATGACGGTTGGCGCGATGGCGAGGGGTGGGCCCAAGCCCTCCGATGGCAGACCGACGCCTGGACCGCGGTTCTGGCCCGGCTCAAGCAGGGCAACCTTCCCGTCTGAGCCTGAGCCTCTGGCCTGCGTCGCGTCGGCAGGAGCTGCCGAGGGGGCTGGAGCGGCCGCGGCCGCCGGGGAATTGGCGGGCGCAGTCGAGGGCACCGGATGCCTCCGGATGTACGCCCGCTCGACCGAACCGATCACCAGGGCGACGACCCAGAGCCAGAAGCGGAGCGGAATGCCCACCGGAGCGACCCGCCAGAAGTAGCCGTCGGCCGAGACCAGGAAGAGAGCGGCGGCGATGATCTGGGCGTTCGCGGAGAACTGGAAGTTTCGGACCAGCTCGGGAACGTGCTGAGTCTTCTCCTCTCGGGCGAGAAGGTAGGTCATGAAACCCAGGACGGAGAACAATCCCGCTAGGTCCAGCGCGTAGATGGCTGTCGTGAAATCGGAACTGAGCACGATGGTGGGATGCCTACCAAGCGACCCGAACAGGAGGTAGAAGAGGTAGGGTTCGATCGAGACGAGAAAGAGAAGGATCAGGTTGAGATTGCGGGTCGAGTCGGTGTCGAAGGGAAGCTCCCCCATGATCTTCGTGTAACGAGTCCATACACGGATCAGCACGACGAAGCTGAACCCGAACTCGATCAGGCTGGAGATTACGTCGGCGCTGGTCTTGGGAGCGGTTTGGGTCACGAGGACGATGGCGCCAATGGAGAGCGCCAAGCCGAACACGAGGTCCGAAAGCGCCTCGATCCGATCGTGAGGCAAGGCCTCGACGGGAGCCTTCTTGTCCATGCCCTTCCGCGCCTCACGCTCTCCGTGCCCCGGGCCATAAACATGGGAGGTGGAGGGGAAGGCGCAACCCCCGGATTCCGGCGGGAACCGGAGCATGGGCTTTAGAAGAGAGCGATGCTAAGCCCCGCCCTAAGGCGAGGCTGCGTGAAGACGGAAGAGTACAAGCTCTCTATCGACGTCGACTTCGCGAACCTGACCTTCCAGGGGAAGGTTCGGCTGAGTGGGGAGTTGGACGCCCCCACCCTCCGACTAAACGCGGTCGGGCTGGAGGTTCGTCGGGCCGTTTCTGGTGCTCAGCCGTTGACCGTCAAGACTTTGGACGCCAG
>JASHPV010000095.1 GCA_030037875.1 Thermoplasmata archaeon | reverse complement strand
CTCTGCGCCGCGCTCTTCGGCGGAGACGCGATCTCCGGCGAGTTCCAGAACAAGACGGGGTACTTCCTGTTCGGCCACCCGGTCCGGCGCTCCTCGGTCTACCTCGGCAAGATGATCGCGGCCTTCCTCGGGTCGGGGCTCATCATCCTGTTCTACGCGCTCATCACCCTGGGCAACGGGTGGTACTACGTCGGAGTGCCTCCCATCCAGTTCTGGGATTCGGTCGGCTTCACGCTCATCTATCTCCTCGGCGCCCTCGGATTTACGTTCATGTTCAGCTCGATGTTCAAGAGCGGGGCGCTCTCGATCATCGTGACCCTCGTCCTCCTGCTGTTCGGATTCACGATCATCGACGAGGTCGTGACGGCGCTCGCCCACTACGAACCGTGGTTCAGCATCGTCTACGGCAGCGGGATCATCGGGAACGTGTTCACCGTGCCCTTCCCCGCCCACTTCACCTCGTCGGTGGAGCACATGGGCCGTTTCTCCACTCGCGTCACGACCTACAACGCATCGATCCCGGAAGGGATCGCCATCATGCTCATCTACGCCGTCCTCGGGACGGTCGCGGGATACTTCCTGTTCCGGCGAGAGGACTTCACGTAGGGCCGACGTCCGGCCCGGGGGAGCGGCGGGCCTGAGACCCCCCGGCGCGTTTATCGAAGGAAAGGAGTTTCGCGACGGGGGCCACTGTGGTCGCATACAAAGACGAGGGTGTTTTCCCGGTTCCGCCGGATGTACTCTGGAATCTAATCCAATCGCATCTGGACGACCAGACGATTTCTCGGATCCATCCTCTTGTCCTGTCCCAGCAGACCGTCTCGCGCACCGACTCCGAGGCCATCGTAGACCGGACCATCGACGCCCGGGGGAAGCCAATGCGGTCGAAATGGAGAGTCACCTACCATCGTCCGGATAGCTACCGCTGGGAGGTTCTCGACGGGGAAGGTCCCTGGGCCGTGGGGAGTTACCTGGAGAACCGATATTCGCCGGCCCCCGGAGGTACGCTGATCCACTCGAGGGGGGATCTGAAGATCACCGTAATCCCTTTCTTCCTCCCTCAGCGGTCGATCATCCGCCGAGTCCTAGGAGATCTGGACACGGAGGACCTCGCCGCAACAAAGCGGCAGTCCGACCCGCACCCGATTGGGGCGGCGCACGGGTGATTCCGGCGGGCGGGCTACGTTTCGGAGAGGATCTGGGCGAACGCTTTCGCGAGGCCCCGATACAGCTCGTGCAAGTCGGTCACGACCGCCCGGGCCGCGGGAGTATCGAGGCCGTCCAGCGTCTCCAGCGACTCGAGACCGAAGGCGCGGAGGCACCGGGGGGAACAAAAAGCCCGGTCGGCGAACAGTTCGGCCGCGCCGTCGGGTAGACCCTCCACGCGAATCACCTGACCACCGCGCGGGATCTGCGTCCCGCATCGACAAACTACTCGAGCCGGATTCGGCGACGTCGACACATGGACAGCGTACGGCTTGCTGTACGGAGTTTGGACGTAAGTGAATGCTACATCCACGGACGTAATCCAGTCTTAGATGGTCAGCGAATTCTTATACCCACCGCCCCCGGAGTCGCTCTCGAGATTCCATCGTGCCCTACCGGCGGGTTCCGAACGCGTTCGGAACGCAGAACCTGACAGGATCGGGCCCAGTCGCGGTCCCAGTGCTGCAATCCGTCGAGGTCCATCGGACCAGTTCATGGCCCCGGGCGAGTGAGGCCTCCCTCACCCTTTCGTGACCAGTTCGGTAATCGAATGAGATGGGCCCGGGCGGATTTGAACCGCCGACCGACCGGTTATGAGCCGGTCGCTCTGAGCCGGGCTAAGCTACGGGCCCACCGGTCACCGGAGGCGCCGCCGAGCGGATTTTCCGTGCGGGCACGTCGACGCCCGGACCTTTGAACCGCTGACCTTTCGGTTAACAGCCGATCGCTCTGCCGCTGAGCTACGGCGGCACCGGCGGCGCCGACCGACGAACCGTCTATTAGCCTTTCGGACCGACGGGGGTTTTTCCCTGGTGCGCGCTCGCCTTCTGCTTCAGCTGCTGGACCAGCGTGGACATCCGGTCGAGCGATTCGTCCAGCTGAGCCCAGAACTGGCGGGCCTTGTCGGTCAGCACGGCCCCCTCGGCCGACGGCTGTATCACCCCCTCCCGCTCCAGCAGATGCAACGAATAGCGCACCTTGTGGATCGGGAGGCGCAGGGCCTCGCTCAAGCGGATGATCCCGAGGGGATTCTTGTCGCTCAGTCGCTCCAGAATCTCGACGTTACGAGACAACAGGTCGAGCTCGCTTGCGATCCGGTCGACCAGCTGCGTGCCCTCCCCGAACGGAGCGCCGTCGAACTCTGGGGTGCGGGTGGCGGACTTTCCGAAGGGCATGCCAGACCGAGTCACGGACACTGCGGCGGTTACTTGAACCTTGGTCCCCCGGCTCTGCGCCGTTCGCCTTTTCCTTCGGAGGCGCTGCCGCCTCGATGGCCGGAACCGATCGGGGGTACCTCGACCTGTTCCGGAACCGGCGCTTCGCACTTGGACTCACATCTTCCGGCCTCGCCTGGGGCGGGTACGCCGTGTACGAGATCTCGGTGCTGCTCCTCTCCTACCGGATCTCTCACAGTCTCGCGATCGCCGGCCTCGTGATCCTGGTCGAGTTCGGCGCGTACTCGGTGACGTTCATCGCCGGGCCCACGGTGGACCGGGCCCGGAACCTTCGGACCGTTTTGCTGATCGGATACGGGCTCCAGGCTCTCTTCGCCTTCGCGATCGGGCTGTCGCTCCAGAGCGGTCACCTCAGCGTGCCGGTACTCCTCACCCTCGTGGCCGGGATCTCGCTCGTGTGGGACTTCACATGGACCGCTGACATCGCGCTAATCCCCCGCTTGGTCTCCGAAGCCGAGCTGTTCCGGGCCAATGCTCTCTTCAACACGATCTCGGGAGGCAACACGGTCGCCGGCTTCGGCGTCGGCGGGGCGCTGCTCCTGCTGGTCGGCCCCGGTGGGGGGATGTTCGTCTACGCCCTGCTCAACGTGGCCGCCCTGGTCATTGTGATCCCTCTCTCCCTCCCGTCAACCCGCGCCGTCGTGACGGGGTTCCTCGAGGACTTCTGGGATGGGTGGAGGGAGCTCGGGCGGGGCAAGGGGCGACCTCTGCTCCAGCTCGCCGTGTTCTCCAGCTTTCAAGGGTTCTTCACGGCGGCCGGCCCGTTGCTCATCACGCTGCTGACCCAGCGCGAATTTGTCGACCCGACCTTCAGCTACGCTCTGCTGTTCACCGCGTTCACGGTCGGCGGCGTCGCGGGCGGATTGATCCTGGGTTACCTGAACCCGCGAACGTGGGTCTCGTTAGTGATGTTCGGAAGCACCGCCGCCGAGGGGGTACTGATCGTCGCCGCCGTGTATGCAGCCCCCTCGATCGGGCCCAGCCTAGTCCTGTGGTTCTTCACCGGGATTTTCTCGGCGGGGTTCTATCAGGCCTACATGACCTACCTTCAGGGCAAGGTGCCGGAGGACCGGTTCGGCCGGGTCCTGACGAACCTCTACCTGTTCCGTGGCATTCCGACGGCGATCGGCGCCGCAGCCGTGGGGGTCTTGGCGACGCTCTGGGGCGCTCCAACGCTCGCCTGGGTCATTTTGGCCACCTATGTCCTGTGCGCTACCGTGGGGCCTCTGGTTCTCCCTGGAATCCGACGTCTTTCCTTTTGAACCCGCACCGCGGGCCTTGCAGGGCTTCTAACCCCCGTACCCGAGGGGAGCGACCCGTCCGAATCTTTGTCCGTACGACGCCATTATCAGGCACCACCCTCCTCTTCCCGCACTTCCATGGCTGAGCCCCGGGCCCGACCCGGAACATGGGCGCTGCTCTCGCTAAGCCACTCCCGCGCGCTCGTCCGTCGCCCGCGTTATTTCCTGGTCGCGGCCCTCGTCGCGGCCGTCTACGCCTTGATCGCCATGATGGTGGGCGCCATGCTCCAAATCTTCTGGACTCCGGCCCACCTCTCGTCGTTCTGGGTGATCCTCACTTCGGGAACGCCTTGGTGGGACTATCCGGCGCTCTTGGCCGTGAATCCCTACTTCATTCTGGGGCTCACCTTTCTCCCGACGCTCTTCATGGTACTGACCTCCGCCGGGGTCGGGCTCGGCATGACCGTCGCGGTCATCCTGAGCGCGAGCTTGCTCCGGCACCGGCGGAATTTCTCCGCGCGACCGGCCGCGGTCGGGACCGCCGCCGGTCTGACGCCGGCGCTGATCGCGCTGGTGACCCTGGGCGCCTGCTGCTCCACGACGGCCGCCGCGACGGCGGGGATTGGTCTCACCGCACAAGCGACCGGGACAAGCACGGGCGCGCTTCTCGCGAACAACTGGTATCTCGGCGTGTTCCAGCTGGTGATACTGTACGTCGCCCTGCTCGCCCAAGAGCAGTTGCTGACCGTTTACGGAGCCTTGGTCCCATCGGCCGGCGTCACTCTTGCGGCCTCCACGGCGGCACCCCCTCTCGACCGACGCTTCGCCGCGGGCGCCGTTCTTCGAGTGGCCCTCTTGGCGGCCGGCGTTACGTGGAGCCTCGCGATGGTGGCCGAATGGTTCACGACCAATCCGGTGACGGCGTCCATGGGCGCGTGGACCGGATGGATTCTTCAACACCAGCTCTTGGGCTTCGCTGCGATTCTCAGCGCCCTGGTCCCTCTTTCCACTTACCGCGCATTCCTTCGACTGGGTGCATCGTGGCCCGGACTAATCGTCCGCGCTCTGTTGGTGGTTGGTGGCCTCTCGCTGGCGGTTGGAGTGCCCCCGCCGTTGGCGGCCACCGGTTGGCACGGGTTGGTCAACGAGCTCCTCGGCGCGGCGGGAGCCTCCGCGGCGTGGGGAGGAGTCTCCCCGGGCCTGTCCTTGAGTGCCGCTCTCGTGCTTCGCTGGGTGTTCCAGTACGTCCTGCTCGGCGGATTCGCAATCGGCCTCGGAATCCGTCCTTTCTCCGCGCTGCGTCCGATCCTCTGGACGGTGGTCGGGGGCCGGGAGGCCCCGGTCCCTCCACGCGGCGTCGGCTCGCTGCTCACCTCTCCACCCCCGGTCTCCGAAGGCCGCCTTACCCTTACGCCCGAGAGCCAGCGGTGACCGGTAGAGGCTGCACCGGGGGAGCGGTCGGTTGAACATGTTGGCGGTCGACCTCGTCTTGGTGGTGCTGGCGGGCCTGATGGCGGTGTTTACCGCCCTCGTGATCCGGTGGGCCGTTGACGCCAAGGTACCGCTCCATGCCGCCGGCGTCGTCTTCCTGCTATTGATGATGGCGGCCATGTTCGGTGGCGCCGTCGTCTACTACCTGCGCCCGGGCACCTCCGGCCTGGTCGAGGGCCTTTGGCTCGCCGCCGGCCTGATGTCGCTGGGCGCGTTCGTCCCGTTCTACACGTTCCTTCGAACGGCCCAGATACAGCTGGACCCGGAGGCCCCGTCCGTCGCCCCGGCCCCGTTGCACAAGGGGATACTCTACGGCGCGATGATCGCGAGCCTGGTCCTTGTCAACGAGTTCCTGATGGGATGGGCCTTCAGCCTCGCTTCGGGGGTCCACTTTGCCAGCCTCGCGGGGGGCACCGGAGCTCTGGTCGGCGGTGCCGCGGCGGTGATCGACTCGCCCTGGTTCCTATTCACGATGGCCGGCGAGATGGCCCTGACCGCGTTCCTGCTCCGGTCCCGTCTCGACCGGGCGTTCGTCCTCGTGGTCGGTTTCCAGGCGGCGCTGATGTTCCTGTCGCCGCCGGCCCTCGCCTCCTCGGACTGGCGCGAGCTCACGATCCTGCTGGGAAGCGGGGTCATGATTGCGCTCTTCGTCTGGCTGATGGAACACATCTACCGTCAGAAAGAGCTCAACGTCGCCTTCGCCAGCTACCTCGTTCGTATTCTCGCCGTCTACGGATTGATGATGGCCGGCCTGTTCCTGTGGGCCTTCTACGGCCAGCCG
>JASHPV010000011.1 GCA_030037875.1 Thermoplasmata archaeon | reverse complement strand
GTTCCGGGATTCGGAGCGGGTCCGGGCAATCGATGGGTCGGGGAGTTATTGATTCACCAGCGTGAGCTGCGCCGGACTGTATCGGGCGCCGTGCGCTGCACCTTTTGGGACCGCCTCCTCGATAGACCGGAGGTCGGAGGCCGAAAGGCCGACTTCGACGGCGGCGACGTTCTCTTCCAGGTACTTGCGCCGCTTAGTCCCGGGAATGGGAACGATGTCGTCGCCTTGTGCGAGCAGCCACGCGAGGGCAAGTTGAGCCAGAGTACATTTCTTCCGGGCCGCCACAGCCGAGAGCCCGTCGATCAGGTCGAGGTTGTTCGGCATGTTCGTCTCCTGAAATCGAGGGAGCCGGCGACGGAAGTCCCCGTCGGGGAGCTCCCCGACCCCCCGCACGGTACCCGTGAGGAATCCTCGGCCTAGCGGGCTGAACGGAACGAATCCGATACCGAGCTCGCGGCAGACGGCGAGCACTCCGTCCTCCGGATCGCGGGTCCACAAGGAATACTCGCTCTGCACCGCGGTGATCGGGTGGACTGCATGGGCCCGACGGAGCGTCTGGGGGCTTACCTCGGAGAGACCGAGGTACCGGACCTTGCCCTCGTCGACGAGACCAGCCATCGCGCGGACGGTGTCCTCGATAGGGACCTTCGGGTCCACCCGGTGGAGGTAGTAGAGGTCGACCGACGGCACTCCGAGACGGCGCAGGCTCTGGTCGCACGCCGAACGCACGTGGGCCGGGCTTCCGTCGACGCCGCTCGCACTGCCGGGCGCGTCGGTCACCAACCCTCCTTTGGTCGCCAGGAAGACCTCATTGCGTCTGCCCCGAATCGCCTCTCCCACCAAGACCTCGTTCGGCGCTGAGGCAGGCCCATACACATCCGCCGTGTCTAGGAAAGTGACACCGAGCTCCAGCGCTTGATGAATGGTCGCCAGTGACTCCGCGCGGTCCGGGGTACCGTACGACTGGGACATACCCATACAGCCGAGGCCGATGGCGGAGACCCTGGGACCGTTCCGACCAAGTTGTCGGGTCCGCATACCGCCGGCACCGGAACTCAGTACATCACCTTGCCCAAGTTCGGGGCCCAGGTGGCACCCACGGTGGGGGCAGGAGCGACGGGTGGCAGCGACGGCGATGGGCGAGTTTCTGCCACTCCATTGGAGAGTAGGAGGGCGAAGGCCGGGGAGCCATCGCACCGGTCGACGGTATGTTATCGAGCGCCCTCTGGCCGCGTAACTTCTTTATAGGGACCGATGGGGTGCGGCGCCGTCGCCATGCGCTCCGTGAAGTTGACTCAGGGCGAGCTGCACAAGGTGAATGACCTCTACGAGGGGGTCATGTCCCACGCCTGTCACGGGTTATTCTTCAAGGAAGGGTCCGTCATCGGCTCCGACATGGCCGAGGAGGCCCTGAAGGATCGGGCCCATTTCCACGACCGGGCAGCCGAAATATTGAAAGAGCGGGGGTGGATTGAAGGGATAACCTTCCGCGACCAGGACGTCGCGGTCAAAGGGTCCATCGAGGTCGTCTCTGGAAGCGATATTCCGACCTGCCACCGGCTGCGGGGAATCCTTCGCGAGTTGTACGAACGTTTTAAGGGGACCCGCGTTAAGTGTACTGAAGAGGCGTGCGCCAGTCAGAATCAACCCGAGTGCCGTTTTCGTATCGAGGAGATGTAGGGGAATCCGGGGGGCAACATGATGGCAACTGGTAACGTAGGCGCGGTGATCCGAGACCTCAAGACGCGGATCAGCGCTCTCGCGACGGCTCTGGTGTCCCGCGATGGGTTGGTGCTCTACGCCGACGTCCCCGCCGGGGTGTATACCGAGACCTTCGCGATCATGTGCGCGACGATCCTCGGCGCGGCGGCGACCGCCAACACCGAGCTCAACCGTTCTCCACCGGAAAAGATCGTGATCGAGGGGAACGACTCGAAGACGATCATCGTCGGCAGCGGGAAGAAGGCGCTCCTCGTGGCCGTCGTCGACCAGGGCGTGGACACCACGAAGGTGCTCTCCGAGGTCACGAAGGTCGCCGAGCTCGTCAAGACGGGCTAGCGCTCCCCAACCGGCAGTTCTCGGGGGTTCCGTGGGCGACACGACCGCCCCGGTCACCGAGCGCGCCCCATCGGGCAAGCGGCTATTGCGGAATCTTGCCGAAGGAAAGCGGTTCGAGACGTACGTAGAGCAGCAGACCCAGGAGATGCGGGTGTGCTTCCTGTGCGACAAGATTTACTATCGGCGGAAGCCGGTCAAACGCGTCGGCGCCCGCTGGGTCTGCATCGACTGCCTCCGGGCGCTCAAGGATTCGATCGACACGCTCGACCGCTGGGAACAGCTCTCGACCCTTCGAGACGAGATCGAGAAGGACGTCCACCGGGCCTGGAAGCCGGAGCGCTAGGACGATTCGCGGGAAGCGGAGTCCCCCGGAGTTGAGGCGCCCACAGTCGTACCGATGGTCACCGGAGCGGGGCCCGTCAGCCGTCGGTTCCCGCCGGTCACCACGCGGGTGAAATACCCGGTCATGGCGGCGGCGAGCCGAGCCCACGCGAGCACGCTTCGTTGGCCCTGGAGCAGCCGCCGGTACCGGTAGTTGCCCCAGAGCATTCCGTGCTTCTCGGTCAGCTGCTTCCGGCCGTATCCGTTCCAGAAGGCCTGATAGAGGAACCGGAACCAGGTGGGCCGCATTCGGTGATAGACGATGGCCTCCGGAACGTACCGGATATGCGCCCCGGCCTGTACCGCCCGCAGGTTGAGGTCGATGTCCTCCGCGGTGATGAAACGAGGGTCGAAGCCTCCTAGCTGAAGGAAAAGAGATTTCCGGTAGGCGAGGTTACAGGATGGGAACGTGACATCCTTCCCGCCCTGATAGAGCTCCACTCTCTCAAGGTTCGCGTATGCCGGTCGGCCGACCACGACCGTGCGGCCGGCCGCCACGAGCGTCTCGGTGAGGGCGTGCCGCAGCTGGGCGAGCCAATCGGAATCGGCGATGCAGTCGCCGTCGATGAAGAGCAGGAACGTCCCCCGGGCCAGACGAGCTCCTTCGTTGCGTCCGATGCCGCGGGAGCCGGGGTGTTCGTAGAATCGAATCAGGCCCGGATGTTCGCGAGCGTACCGTCCGACGACGGCCCGCGTCCCATCATGGGACTCGGCGTCAACGAGGACGATTTCGAAAGGAGGGTCTTGCTGGAGGAGGCTATCGAAGAGCGCGGGAAGATGCGCCGCTTCGTGGCGGACGGTGATGACTATCGAAACGAAAGGAGGGGGGTTTGCCGCACTACTTCCCAAGGTCCATCACGACGACGTCCTTGACCGCGCGCATGCTCTTGAAGGGGAGCACGAGCCGACCCGACGCGTCGGTTTGGAACAGTCGGGATTCCACGTCCTCGCTCGCGGTGACCAGCACATGGGCGATGCCGCCTGTTTGCGTGTCGATGACGAAGTTCTCGATTGCGCCCAGGATCTGTCCATCGTTCGTCATCACGGTCTTTCCGCGGAGCTCGGTAAGGAACTTCCTCATGAAGGGGCCCTCTGCGGCGAAATGGCGGAGGTCGCTATTTAACCGTTAGCCGCCAGCGGAATCGGGAAATCTCGCCGAAGACTCTGCGTTCGAAACGGGTAAGTCCCGATGCTCGAAATCGATTGCAACGAATGGATTTCGGTTCGCGGGGCCTCATAGGCGCGCCAGCCTTCCGCCGTAGCGGTGGGGCAACGTCCAATCGGTTCGGCAATGCTTATATCGAGGACCCGGGTCGAGCGGCCTCCCCGCATGTCCGCCGTTATTCGCAAGGAAAACCCGGAGCTCGCCCGGGTGATCATCGAGCTCAAAAAGGCCGCGAAGGCCCACCAGGCCCCGGTCTGGCGGGCAGCCGCGGAGCGCCTATCCCGTCCCCGTCATCAGGTTTTTCCACTCAATGTGGGTCATCTCGAGCGGTTGGCGGAGCCCCAGGAAACGATTCTGGTCCCGGGGAAGCTTCTCGCCGAGGGCAACCTGACCAAAGCTCTCACGATCGGGGCGATTTCCTATTCGTCGGAGGCCCGGTCAAAGGTCCGCGCCGCCGGCGGCAGCGCTCTTTCGATCTCCGACCTCGTGAAGAGCCACCCGGACGGGAAGGGGGTACGACTCCTTGCCTGAACCTTCCAAGCCGGACAGCCAGTCTGCTCCGACGGTGATCGACGCCTCCGGATTGGTCATGGGACGGGCGGCAAGCTTGATCGCCCAACGTCTCCTCGCCGGAGAGAACATCGTGGTCATCCGGGCCGAGAAGGCCGTGGTCACCGGTTCCCGCGCCTCGGTGCTCGAGACATACCGGGCCAACCGGGCACGGGGCTCCGTCCGTAGCGGCCCCCATTTCCCCCGGAACCCCGACCGCATCTTCCGCCGGGCCGTACGCGGGATGGTGCCGCATCTCAAGAGTCGCGGCAAGGCGGCTTTCGACCGCCTGGCGGTGTACATCGGCTGCCCCGAGACGTATGCCAACGTATCGGCGAGCAGCCTGCCGGATGCGCAGGTTCGTCCGACTCTCCGCTCGCCACTGACCCTTGAAGAGATTTCGCGGCTTCTGGGGGCCCGCGTATGAAGACTCCTCCGGCCCTCATCACGACGGGCAAGCGGAAGGCGGCGATGGCCCGTGCCACGTTCACCAAGGGCATCGGGCGAGTCCACGTCAACCGGTGTCCTCTCGAGATCTACGAACCGGTCTTTGCGCGCGAGAAGATCTCCGAGCCGCTCCTCATGATCGGGGAGCGCTGGAAAGGTGTCGACATCGATGTGTATCTGGCCGGGGGCGGGGTCGCCGGGCAAGCCGCCGCCGCTCGAACGGCGATCGCCCGGGGACTCATCACCTGGCTCAAGGACGAGCAGCTTCGGGAGACGTTCAAGCACTACGACCGGAGCCTCGTGGTAAACGACCCCCGGCGGAAGCTGCCGAAGCGCCCAGGGGGTCGCGGGGCCCGGGCGCGCCGGCAGAAATCGTACCGGTGAGCGATCAAGGGGGAATTCGATGACGCTAATGGTTCCGGTCCGCTGTTTCACCTGCGGCAACGTGATCGGGCACACCTGGGACCAGTTCCAGGAGCGAACGGCCCGGGGAGAAGCTCCGGGCGCCGTGCTCGATGCGTTAGGGTTGCGCCGATACTGCTGCCGGCGCATGATCCTGACCCACGTCGATCTCCTCGACGACGTTGGGCCGTACGGTTAAACCGCCCGGTCGGATCCGCTTACGGGCAACTAGAGTAACTGAACGCGAGACCACCTTCGTACGCGGGCGACGCTGCTTGCGGATTGAAGAAGTCCCAGTTGCCCCCACCGGGAAAGATGTAGAAGTACGCGACGTGGCTGGCTACGGAGCCGGGAAGTTGGAAGGTCTGCCCCGCGTGCGTGAAGGGAATCCCGACGGGGTAGCTGACGGAGTCAGCCGTGGTGGCGTACCGTAAGCCAGAGCAGGTACCCGTGCCGCCAAAATTGTCGTTCACGTAGCCGTTAGAGAAGGAGAGTGATTGATAGCCAAGGTGAGTAAAGCTGGTCATTTCCGCGGCATCGGAAGTGCTCCCACCGGCCAAGAGCGGGAAGGACGCGAAACTTCCACTCGTGCTCGTCAGTTGGGCGACGTACGGCTGCGAACACGGAGTGTTCGTGAGCGAGGAGACGTTCTCTGCGGTGTAGACAGACCAAGTATCGAGACGGAAACCGCCCGAGGCCGATCCATTGTCGGCTCCCATTTCAATATTAGGGCCAACGGTCTGGTTCCCCCAGGCTTCGCCGCGGTAGGGGGAGTTCAATAGGATCTCCGGGGTCCAGTACTGTTCCGTCGCGACCAGCGATCCGGCCCGACACGTGACACTGGGAAGGATCCGATACCCGACCTGGGGGAAAGCAACGGGCAGAAGAATGACGAGCACGACGAGGGCAACGATCACGATGCCCAGCGCCCATATCCCCCGACGCCGAGGGGGTGGGGGAGGGGGATTTTCGGATGCGCCGCTGTTGGGCTGCATGGTGGGAGCCCCGCCGCGGAAATGAACCAGACCCGTAAAATCTTGCCGGGGCCGGAAGACCCGCGACCGAGACTCGTGGACCGGCAGTTATTCGGGACTACTCTTCGTCCTCGTCTTCGTCCTTGGAAGAGGACCCGCCGCGTTCGAGCCGGCCGCCGCCCTTCGCGGGCGCCGCCGCGGCCTTCCTTCGGTATCGGAACAGCAGGATCAGGGCGACGATGACGACCACGGCGCCAACGCCGATGGCCACGTACTCTTCTATGAGCTGGGTCCGGTTCTGGCTGATCGAGACCGAAACGTACTCCGTGCTGGTCTTGAAGTTGTAGCCATTGCTGCAGGTGGCGTTTCCCCAGAGATACTTGTTACCCGTCACGGCCGGCGTGATCGAGATCTCGGCCCGGACCGTCTGGTTCCAAACAAGCTCGATCGGGGCGGTGAGGAGGGTGGTGCCGACCGCGCCGTTCGTCACGTTGTAGAACTTGACCGTTTCCGGTGTGCCCGCGGTGTTGCCCCCGGGCGCGGTGGCGGTCTGGCTCGTCAAGGAGACCAGGAGCTCCACGTTTCGGGCCGTCGATAGGCGGCCGCCAGTGTTGGTGATGTTGAACCACCACGTGTAGGACGTTCCGGCGGTCATGGCGGTTGGCCCCGTCTCGTTCGCGAGGGTAAGAATCGGACGCGTGGTCGTGTTGTACGCGACCGACAGCAGATAGTGGGTGTAGGCGGTGTTCCCGGCGAGGTCGGTGACCGTGAGGTTGACGGTGTACGGCTTCAGCTGGGGCGGCAGGTTGTCGGCCCAGGTCTCGTTCGAGTTGGTCACGTGGAACGAGCTGTTGCCGGTGTTGTTCACGATCCACGAATAGGCGGAGATCGACCCGTTGTGCGGGGCGCTCGAGTTCTTGCCGGTGAATCGGACATAGATGTAGCCGTTCGGGCCCTCCGTGATGCCCGAGCTCGGGATCAGGTTCCCGGCGGCGTTGTAGGCCTGGACGACGGGAATCGGCTTCTCCGTGTCGCGCACGAGGACGACCAGCACGGCGGTAGCGTAGTGGCCCTGGCCATCCCACACGGTCAGAGTCAGGTTGTACTGCCAGCCCTTGAAGGGGACCGAATTGCCGTCCACGAGACCCGCGGTGAGGAAGTTACCGGCCCCCTCGAAGCTGTAGCTCACGGGGGTACTGGTATTCGCACCGGCCCCCGCCGAGTAGTTCGCGATTTGATAGGAGAAGTTGTGGCTCGTCACGTTCCATACCGCGTCCGAGATCACTCCTTCCACTGGAGCGCCCGAGTAGAGCGTAGAGAAGCTTCCCGTGAGGTTGAAAGTTAGGCTGTCCGACCAATTCAGGAGCACATACTGGTGGCCTCCAACGGTCTTGTTCTCCGCCGCCGTCCAATTGCCGTTGATTCGGACCGTCGGCGATTCGTCGCCGACATAGACGGTGAAGCTGATCTGATTGGTCAGGCCGCCCGATGACGTGACGTTCAACGTCCCGACGAACTTGCCCGTCGTCGTGTAGATGTGGTGGGTGGTAGGCTGGCTCGTGGCGCTCATCCCGCCGTCCCCGAAGGTCCACGCGAACGCGGAGCCGTTGGTGCCGGCGGGATACGTGGAGTTGAGGGCCGAGAAGGTGAGGTTCTCTCCCTGGCCCACGACCACCGTGTAATTGGTCCGGGATTCGTTGAGCACGTTCTTCGTAGAGAACGTGAAGCTCGGAACCGTGACGTTGAGGCGCGCCGAGATGGTTCCGTACTTCACTACGGTGAAGTTCGCCGTATTGTAGGCGGTCGTCGAGGGCTTGGAGATCAAGTAGAATTTGGTCCACGTGCCCGCGGGTCCTCCCGCGATGAGCTTCGAACCCGGCGGCGCCGGAGTTCCGGCCTTCAGGACGTATCCCTTGGGCAGCACTACTGTGTAGTTGATCGACTGGCCGTTGGTCGGGTGCCGGTAATTGAACGCGATCGTGTACGGGCTGGTCGTACCGCCCTTCGCGAGACCGCTGGTGACATTGTAGACCTGGTTCCAGCTCATCGATAGGCCCTGCGTGCTCGCCAGGGTGTAGCTCGCCGCGTAGCCGCCCGTGATGCCCGGGTTGGGGTGCTGGGTCGTGTAGTTCGTGGGCTGTCCGAAGGTGCTGCCGTTGATCAGCGCGTTGTCCTGCCCTGCGGGGAAGAACGGTCCCTGGGCTTGGATCCAGGGGACCACATCGCTGGCGAAGGTGGCATTGGTCAGGGTAAGGGAGTGCTGGAAGTCGAGCGCGAGCTGGCCCCAGAGCTGGCCGACGCTCGCGTTGGGAAGGTCCGGAAACACCGAGTAGTTGCCCAAGGAGGCGACCGTGGTCACATTGAGCAGACCGAAGCGGGTGCCCCCGGCTCCGGAGCTGTAGTTGAGGGTCGTGTTGTAGACAGCGGGCGGAGCGATGGGCGTCACGACCACGTTATGGACCTGCCCACTTTCGGCCGGGATGGAGAGGTCCACGAAGGCCGGCGCGTAGCCGATCGGTGCGAGGATCAACTGGAACGTCTCGGTTCCCGACCCAGAGAATCCCGCGGGATACGCCCCCACGGCGTAGGAATACCCGGTGGGGCTGTACTGGGAGTACGTACTATACTGGTACGCACCGCTCGTCGTGTCGATCAGGGTCTGGTTGAAGCCGGCGGCCTCCAGGCCCCCGGTCGAGCTGTAGATCGAACCAAAGACGTAGTCGTTGTTGATCTGAATCGCCACATGATAGGTCCCGGAGCTGGGGACGGTCACGGTCGTGTAGTTGAACTGGCTCGGACTGCCGGGCGCAACTGTGTAGAGCAACCAGTTCCCCGCGGGTGCGGGGAACGTCGTCACGCCGGAGGCGTTGGTCGTATTCTCCGAGAGCGCGACGCCTGGGAAGTCGGGCGAGATCAGCTCGACGGTGCCACCCGATATGGGGGCGGTACCGAGCTTAACGGTGGCATTGATCGTCGTCGTGTATCCTACCACCGTCACGTCGGTGATCGTTCGGGAGACCGAGGTAGTCAGGTTCGCGGCGCTCTCCCAGTAGTACTGCGGCGCGGAACTCGCGGGCAGAACTGCGCACTTGCCAATGCTCCCTACGGGGCAGCCCGAGGAGACGATGCCGCCCTGTGGCTGGACGGAGAGACCCCACCAGCCGACGGCGAGAGCCCCGTTCGTATTGGCCGAGTTGAAGGTGAAATTGCCCTTCGAGCCGGTGGTGGTGGTATAGACCGCGTGTGTCGCGGACGAGGTCAACTGAACGGTGACGCCGCTGGGGACGCCAAAGCCGTTCGGTTGCAACACCTGTCCCACGATCACGTAGTTCGGCGACGACGCCAGGGCCCCGGGAAGCGAGGTGACCGATGCGAGGGTCACCAGCACCAACGCGAGGGCCAACAAGGCGTGCCGCAGACCGCGCGGTAGCCTGCCACCCATACCGTTTTTCACTCTGCCGGCCCGGCGGTTTCTCCGCCGAGACTCGGGCGCGAACCCAGCCCCTCTACATATAGCTTGCTCGCCGAAGGAGACATGTTTTCGCCGTGCGACGCTCCGGCAAAATCCGGAGCGGTCCGGAGGGTCCCGGATTAGCGGTAAATGGCCTGGACGGCCTCTTCGCGCTTCCGCGCGACGCGTTCGCGCAGGAGCTGCTTCGAGAACTCTTCGTAAAACTTGAGCGCTTCGGCGTCCACCGAGGCTCGCACGAGCTTGAGCGCCTCATCAAAGTGGTGCATCGTGACCTTGCGCGCCGTGAGGCTCTCGCGGATGGCTACGAGACCGGCCTCTCGGCAAAGGGCCGCGAGGTCGCTGCCGACGTAACCGTCGGTCCGCTGAGCGATCTCTGCCAGGTCGACGTCCTGTAGAGGCATCTTGTGGCTGTGGACCTTGAGAATCTCGAGCCGACCGGTGATGTTGGGTGGCTCGACGTAGAGCAACCGATCGAACCGTCCGGTCCGCAACAGTGCCTCGTCGATGATGTCGGGCCGGTTGGTGGCTGCCAGCACGAGCACCCGTTCGAGCGATTCCAGCCCATCGACCGAGGTGAGGAGCTGGTTCACAATTCGTTCAGTAACGCCGCTGGAGGTTTGGAGACCCCGGCGAGGAGCGATCGCGTCGATCTCGTCGATGAAGACGATCGAGGGCGATGCCTGGCGGGCCTTCTTGAAAATGACCCGGATCGCTTTCTCGCTCTCCCCCACCCACTTCGACATGATCTCGGGGCCTTTCACCGAAATGAAATTCGCTTGGCTCTCGGTGGCGGCGGCCTTGGCGAGCAACGTCTTCCCGACGCCGGGTGGTCCGTAGAGGAGGATCCCCCGCACCGGCTCGATTCCCATGTGAGTGTACACTTGGGGATTCCGGAATGGGAGTTCTACTGACTCGCGAAGCTCTTGCTTCACGCGGTCCAATCCGCCGATCTCGTCCCAGTGAGTACTGGGGATCTCGACGGTGACGTCGCGAAGG
>JASHPV010000094.1 GCA_030037875.1 Thermoplasmata archaeon | reverse complement strand
GGGTAGAACTCCCCTCCCGCAAGGCAGTCCTTGGCCCCGCTGTCCGACCCGGAGTACTCCGGGGGCGCCGGGTAGAACTGGAACTCGAGGAAGGCCTGGCCGTCCAGCGAGGAGGGGTCGTAGACGACCCCTCCGAGCCAGATCGTGTCGTAAAAGTCCCCCTGGGTGTACGTGCCATCGGCGGGCAGCAGGAACGAATAGTTCGCGTCCTCCCCCGAGCCGGGCGCGTCGGAGACGAAGCTCATCGTCGCTTCGTCCTCCCCGTAGCACCACGACGGGGAGTAATTCGCCCAGACCCAGGTGGCCCAGTACACCCCGGCGCATTCTAGCCCTGACGTGTTGTTTTGGCTCGCGGGAACCGGAGCAGCAGGCGCTGGAGGTGCGGCGACGGGGCCGGAGGACGCGCCCGCCGGCGCGACGCTCCCAGCCCCCGCCACACTCGGGGTGAGGGTTACGAGAAGGAGCAGAATCGCGACGGGAACCGCCCGGGTCGGGAGTGAATGGAATCGAGCGAGAATGGTCCGATCCTCCAATGGGGCCTGTTGCCAGCAGTCCGCTGACTCGGTCTGTGGAAGTACAGGGCCAAGGGGGTCTTATCCCTGAAGCCGGCCGCCGGCACTTCCCGAGGGAGGGGGGTGGAGCTTCGCGAGGCGTGTGACGGTCTCGTCGAGGGTGCTCTCCCGCTTGCAGAAGACGAACCGTACCTTCTTCCGGCCCGTCCGGGCATCGGCGTAGAAACTGCTGCCCGGCACCGTAGCGATGCCGCAGGCGTCGATGAGGTGCATCGCGAAGGCCCAATCATCCTTGAAGGGAAACGCGGAGAAATCCGTCATCACGTAGTACGTTCCGCCGGGCGGCCGGCAATCGATCCCCGCGGCGCGGAGGGCGTTCACCAATCGATCCCGCTTCGCCTGGTAGGTCCGCTGAAGCTCATCGTAGTATGTGGGGGGCAGCGCCAGCGCCGCCAACCCCGCCAGTTGGAAGGCCGTCGGAGCGCAGACGGTGAGGAAATCGTGCGCCCTCCGAATCGCGGTCGCGAGCGTGGGCGGTGCGATGGCCCATCCGACGCGCCAACCCGTGGCGGAGTACGTCTTGGACAAGCCGTTGATCGTGACGGTTCGCTCAGCCATGTGGCCCACGGTGGCCAAGGAGATGTGGCGCCCTCCGTCGTAGACCATGTGCTCGTAGATCTCGTCGGTGACCGCCACGACGTCGTGGTCCGTGCAGAGGTCGGCGATCAGATTGAGCTCGTCCCGGGAGAACACCTTCCCCGTGGGGTTGTTGGGGGTGTTCAGGATCAGTACCTTGGTCTTCGCATTGAAGGCGGCCTTGAGCGCTTCCGGGTCGAGGTGCCAGTCCGGCCACTCGAGGCGGACATGTCGTGGCTTGGCGCCACTGACCCGGGCATCCGGGCCGTAGTTCTCGTAGAACGGCTCGAAGATCACCGCCTCGTCCCCGGGGTTGATGAGCGAGAGCATGCTCACCATCATCGCCTCCGTCGCGCCGCACGTCACGACCAGGTTCTTCTCCGGGTCGGACTCGATGCCGTTGAACTGCCGGGCCTTCCGGGAGATGGCCGCGCGGAGCCCCGGGTCCCCCCACGTGATCGAGTACTGGTTTCCACCCTTCTCCACGGCCCGTTTCACCGCCTCGATGACCTCGGGGGGCGGGTCGAAGTCGGGGAATCCCTGGGCGAGGTTGACCGTCCCGGGATGCAGCGCGGCGATCCGGGTCATCTCCCGGATGACGGATTCCGGGAACCCCTGCACGCGTCGGCTCACCCGCGCGTCGTCGATCCGATGGTCCGACCGCGAGGGTGCGTCCGTTGTCATTCGCTATCCGGGATTCGGGGGGAGGCGTCTCGCCCTAAATCGACTTCGTGAGCGTTGGAACAGGTGGGCGCTCGATCCGCCCTTGCCCGGAGTTATTAGCGGAGCCGAACTGGGCGCCTCCGCAGGGTGCAGGTCCGGATGCCGAAGGTGGCGGCGACGCTGAACGCTCCGGCCAGCATCACGCGCGTTTTTCAGGTGTTGACCGATCCCGATTTTCTCGCCGCGACGATCCCGGGAGTCATCTCGATGCAGAATGTTTCCCCGACGCAGGCCGTTTGGAAGGTGGAGGTCAAGCAGGGATTGATTCACCGGGAACTGACGTTCGACGTCACGCACACTCCGATACCCCCGGAGAAGGTCTCGTTCGTAGCGGTCGCCAAGGAGGTCCGCATCGAAGGAACGATGCAGTTACACTCGAAGGATGAGTCCCACACCGAAGTGGCGCTCGACCTGAACTACGAGGGACAAGGCCCTTTGCGGTACATCATCAACAACCTGGTGGCCAAGTCCATGAAGGAGTATCCTACCGACTTCGAGTCCAAGCTTACCGCTCGGCTCGCCGCCCCGGCCGCCGGCTGACGACCAGCCCATCGCGAAGCCGTAGCCCTTCGCATTGCCATGGTCCATTTGTACGACGATGCCCCGCGATCTCGGTCTCCGCGGCCAACAAGCTGCTGCTTCCGAGGGCCCTCGGAAGGCCTTATTCGTCGGTGGCCAGGAGACCTAGCGCGAAGGCCGCTCGCAGGACGCCGATGTGCGTGAACGCCTGGGGGTAGTTCCCAAGGGGCTGGTTCGAGGCCGGGTCGAACTCCTCCGAGAAGAGCAGGAGGGGACCGGCGATGTCGAGGAGGGCGCGCCAGTGCTGCAGCGCCCGGTCCATCTGCCCGCTCCTGGCCAGCGCTTCCACGAGCCAGAATGCGCAGAGGAGGAACGACCCCTCCGGTCCCTTGAGTGCGTCGGGGGTCTCGTAGCGTTGAAGGAACGGTCCCCGGCCCAGGGTCCGCTCGATCGCGGCGATCGTGCTCACAACCCGGGGCTCGTTGGGGGGGAGGAAGCCGCTCAGCCCGATGCGCAAGACACTCGCGTCGAGGACGGGTCGGTCGAAGGCCTGGATGAAGGAACCGAGCTTGTCGTTGTACCCCCGGGAGAGGATGGCGGCCCGGATCTCCTCCGCCACCCGGCTCCAGCGGTCCACCGGCTCGAGCTTTCCGAACTTCTGGGCCAGCTGAATCGCCCGGTCGAGCGCGACCCAGCACATGAGCTTCGAGTGGACGTGGTGCGCCGGACCGCCCCGCTCCTCCCACATTCCGCTGTCGGGCATGGACCATAGCGTGGTGACCCTCTGGGCGAGTCGTTCGATCGTCGACCAGTGGTCGCGGACGAAGGCGGGGTCGAGGCGCTCGAGCACCAGGGTCGAATCGAGGATCTCCCCATAGATGTCCAGCTGTCGCTGGCCGCGGGCGTCGTTCCCGATGCGGACCGGACGAGACCCCCGGTACCCCTCGAGGTTCCCGAGCTCCACCTCGGCCGGGGGATCGTCGCCGTCGACGGTGTACACCGGTCGAAGTTCTTCTTCGTCCTTCAACTGGGCCGCGCGTTCGAAGGCCCATCCCAGGTAGGCCCGCGCCTCGTTTACGTGGCCGAGCAACAGGAAAACCTGGGCCGTGAAGGCCGCGTCCCGGATCCACACGTACCGGTAATCCCAGTTCCGGGACCCACCGGGCCATTCCGGGAGCGACGTCGTGGGGGCGGCGACGAACACTCCCCCATCGGCGTACGAGAGCAGCTTGAGCACGAGCTCCGACCGTTCGACCCACGGTTGCCATCGGGCGGCAACTCGGCGCAGCGGGGCCTCCGGAGGGGAGACCCATCCGCGCCAGTACGCATCGGTGACGGTGAGCAAGGACGCCGGGGAAGGTTCTGCCGGCAATGGTTCTCCCCACCTCGCCTGGGCGAAGACGGGTACGTTGGGCTCGACGATCCCCTTCGAGACTGCCGACGAGCCGTCCATTTGCCAAGTCCAGGGGCTCGTGAAGGACATCTGGGCTGCCGCGCCGTGCGCGATAGCGAGCTCCTTCTCGAGCGTCCACTCGGGAACGAAACGGCCATAGTCGAACCTCGGGTCGGCTACGATGGAAACTTCGATCGGCGCCCCTCTCGCTCGCATCCGGCGAACGATCCGGGGATCCCCTCCCAGGCTCGTGCCGGGAGGGCCCATCGGCATGAAGTCGGTCACCGTCAGGGCAACGCCGGGCCGGAGCTCGAAGAAGGTCGTGAGGACGTTCGTTCCCGTGACGTACTGATGATGGGAAACGTACCGTTCGGTCGGCGACAAATGATAGGCGCCACCTCCGCGGCGGTCGAGGAGCCGGGCGAACACACTGGGGCTGTCGAACCGAGGCAGGCAGGCCCAATCGATGGACCCATGGCGTGAGACGAGAGCGCCGGTCTTCTCGTTTCCGATCAACCCGTAATCGGTCAGCGGCAGCCAGGGCTCGTCGGGTCGCGAAGCATCCACGGGTGCCACCGATGGGGACCCAGCCATGGCGCGAGCTTTGTTCGCCATCGGCGCACTCCCCTCCCCCGTCATGGTTCGACGGCTCCGGAATCAGCGCTTTGCCCCGCGCGCTTGCTCGAGTACCTCGGTCAAGCGCTTGTTCACTTCGAGGGTAACGGCGTCCCGGTCCTCCGGGCGCCGGAGCATGACGATCAACGTGAGTTCCGTGGATTGGGCGGTCCGGGATTTGGTGGTAAGCACCGGAGGGAACCGGCGGTCGAGTCTCAGTCGTAGCTTCGCGAGGGATTTGCGGAGGTCGCTCTCGAAGGCCGGCAGGTCCACGTTGCCGGCCAGGGAAATGGGGATCACGACCTCCTTCCAGGCCTGCGGGGACATGTTGACGACCACGTCCCGGATCATCGCCACGTTCGGGATGGAGATGAGCTGCTCCTCGTCCGAGAGCAGGATCGTCGTCATGGGGTTGATCTCGATGACCTTGCCCGTGTAGCCTTGGACCTTGATCGTGTCGCCGACCTTGAACGGCGTGTAGATGTCGGAGAAGTACTTCGACCCGTAGTTGCTGAGCGGAGCCCAGAGGGCCACCAGGATCGTGACGCCCAGGAGGGCGATCACCAGCAGCAGGATGCCGGGACTCACGCCGAGCGCTTGCAGGGCCAGCGTGCCCCCAATGAGCGCGACGACCACCACGCCCAACCGCCGGGCCGCGCCGGCCATCTGGGGCGAACTTTGCCGCACCAGGCGGCCGATGACCAGGCTCACGACCCACGCCAGGATGACCGTGATCAGGATGATCACGAGGGCCGACAGATACGGCGCGATGAGCTTCAGGACCGTACTCGCCGTGATCATCTATGCCTCCGTGACGGCGGCCTCGGTGACCTCGGCGAGCAGCTTACCCTCCGCCTTCTCCGCCGCGTCAAGAAAGCATTTCTTGGAGGTGGTTCGGCCATTCCGAGCCAGACGGGCCCGGAGCCGGCCCGAGCCCGGACCGAGCAACGCTCTCATTTGACTCGCAAGGGCCCCGGCGTCGTCGGGGTCGTACAGTAGGCCGTTCATGCCGTCCCGGACCAGCTCGGCAATCCCCGAGCGCTGTGTGATGATGGCCGGCTTCCCGTGCAACCAGCTTTCGACCGCGACGAGGCCGAACCCTTCCCGCACCGAGGGGAGGATGGTGAACTTGCACCGCTCGTACATGCAATCGAGGTCCTCCTGGAGCAGATGGCCTGCGAAGACCACTCGATTCTCGAGTGCCGCCGTCTTTACCATCTCCTCCAGGTGGGCGCGCCAGACCGCCGATTTCGATAGGCCGAGGCCGCTCTTGGACCCCGAGAAGCTGCCGTTTCCGACGAGGACGAGCTTGAGCGCCGGGAACTCCCCCGCGATGGAGGAGAACGCTTTGATCGCCCGGTCCTGCCCCTTGATCGGGTCCATCCGGCCCACCACCAAGGCGACCTCGTCCTGGGGCGCGATGCCAAAGCGCTCGGACACGGCCGCTATCCGCTCCTGACTGGGGCGCGAGTAGTCACCGGGGTCGACATACGGGTACAGCCGGAGGATCTTCGCGTCGGGGTCCAGGCCGGCCAGGGAGGCCGCATACTTCCGGGCGCTCACGACGATCACGTCGTAGCTGTCGAGATAGGCCTTCAGCAAAGCCCGCCACTGCTCCGGTATGACCGTCGCGTCGAAGGGGATGTGCCATCGGAAGATCTTCGGCTTCAACGTGCCGAGCATCTGGCCGACGGCCAGCTGCTGGAAGTCGTGCACGTAGAAGACGTCGAAATCGAGCTCGTCGTCGAGCGACCGGATCAACTCCGCCGTGATCCGATTGTAGTAGGCGTACTCCGAGAAGGCCTCGCTCCAGAACAGATCGTTGTGGGGTTCGGCGGCATCAATCTCGTGGATCCGGCCCCAGATGGCCTCCTTGACCTTCCCGTACCCGCTCATCCGTTCGGTCTCGATCGACACGTTGTGAAGGGTCATCTTGCCCATTCGGACCGTCCGGGGTCCGCGGGGGTTGAACGCCACCCAGTGGGCCTCCTCGAGGACGCCCTTCTCGAGGAGGCGTCGGACCAGGGGGTAGACCATCCGGGTAACGCCGCCCGGAGAGAACCGGTAATCCACCCCCTCGCGTAGACCGAGGAGGCCGGTGGGGCCGCCGTAGGAGGAATCGCGGAGGCCCGCCTCCGGCGGATTGAGGAACTGGATCAGAGGGGTCTGGGTGTTGATACACAGAGAGAGCGGCGCCATCGGCCATTCCTTCGCAGCGAAGGGCGTTCGCTAGAGCCTCCTCATAGCTTATGGTCTATCCCGAACGGGCCCGGGGGGTCCAATCGGACTCCGCGCGGGGCGCAGGGAGCGGTGCGACGACCCCCTTCGTTAGCTCAGGAACGGGGTTCGAGAGCCGCGAACCGAGCGAGAGGGAAATCCGGCATTGGACATAGGTTCATTTCGGCGCAAGGGAACGGCGGCTCGGCTTGCCCGTCCGGTGCCCCGACCGGGTCGGGAACCCCGGGCGGAGCTACCCAAACGGAGGTGAAAAACGAATGGAGAATCTAACCGAACGTTGGCTCGGCCATCTGTTTGGCCTGATCGGTGGCGCGCTCATCATCGTCGGCGGAGTGGTCGCGGCGGCCTTCGGATTCGCCGACCTGATCCTGGGTCATGCGTTCGGCGCCATGGGCGCGCTCGGCGAGGCGGTCGTTCTCGCGGTCGTCGGCGCCCTCGTTCTATTGTTCGCCTACCTAGGGGAACATGAATGGAGGGACAAGCCGGTCGTGAGCGGCGTCCTTCTGGTGCTACTGGCAGTGATCAGCTGGGCGGTGTTGGGTCTCGGCGTGAATGTGCCGGCCCTCGTGGGCGGTATTTTTGCGATCGTGGCCGGGGCGCTGTATCTTATCGAACCGAGCGCCAAGGCCTTCCACGAGGTTGCCTCGACGGCGTGATCCCGCCGCCCACCGCGCCTCCGTCCTCCCCGGCGGGGGCGCGGAACCCTTTCCAGACAACTCCACTCCCTATCGATGGGGTTTCAGGTCCTCTAAGATGGCGTGGGCCGCATTGTGGCCGGGAGCCCCCTTGACCCCGCCCCCCGGGTGCGTGCCGGCACCGCAGAGGTAGAGCCCGTCGATTGGGGTGCGATAGTGGGCCCACCCGAGCAACGGCCGGAACGACAGCATCTGGTTGAGGGTCTGGTCCAGATGGGTCACGTTCCCTTCGGTGAATCCGATCAGGTTTTCGAGGTCGAGGGGAGTGAGCGCCTCCAAGTGGAGGATCCGGGCTCGGGTGCCCGGCGCGTAGGTCTCGAGGACGGTGAGGGCGTTCTCGACCGCCTTCTCCTTGAGGGTCGTCCAATCGCCGCTCGCCAGAATGTACGGATTGTACTTCGCGATGATGCTCAGCGTGTGAACGCCCGGGGGTGCCATCGTGCCGTCCCAAGCCGTTTGACAGAAAATGCTCAATGGCGGCTCCTCGGGTAGACGACCCCACTTCGCCGCGTCGTACGCCTTCTGGATGTACGCGAGGGAAGGTCCCACGTCGGTCAGCGCCTGATGCTGGGGACCGATCTCCGTGCCGGGCCTGGCCTTGAAGTCGAGCGGGCCCGTCATCGCGAGGTTGATCTTGAGCGACGTTCCAAACGCCCGCAACTTGGAGACGCGATGGATGAACTCCGCGTCGAGCGTGCCCTCCTCCAGCAAATCGAGAAAGGTTCGTTTGGGATCGGCATTCGACACGACGATCGGGGCGGAGACCTTCTTCCCGTCGGCCAGCTCGACGCCCGTCGCGCGACCTTGGGACACCAGGATGCGACGGACCGGCGAGTTGGTCCGGACCATTCCTCCCGAACTCACGAACGACCTTGCCAGTGCCTGAGAGACCGCTCCCGTTCCTCCGACGGCGTAGTTGTAGCCCCGTTTGCCGAGCGCCATCGCCAGGATGTACGACGTACCGATGGTGTCGGGGCCCATGCTGGTGTTGAGGACACCGTTCATGGCGAAGGCGCCCTGGACCTCCTCCGACTCGAACGTCTCGGTCAGGAAATCGGCGCAGCTGGTCAACAGGATCTGACGGGCCACTTCCTCGAACTGCGTTCCCTCGAAGAAAGTGAACAGGTCGTTGAGCTCCGGTGGGGGAGTGAGGAGGAGCGGCTCGACCGTCTCCACGAACTGGCGGAGAAACCGGGAGAATCTCGGGAAGGCGGCCGCGTCCCTGGCCGAGAACCGGGCCAGCTCCTTCTGGCACCGCTCATCGGAGAGGTACGTGAACAGGTGGCGTCCAGAGGGAAACGGGGCGAAGTTCTGGGGGTCGACTGGGTGGAGCTCGAGTCCGTGGCGGACGAGCTCCAGGTCGGAGACGATCCGGTCCAGCATCCCCGGAACGTAGCTGGCGCGGGAGATCCGGATCCCGGGCCAGAGCTCTTCCGTTACGGTGGCCCCACCGGGAATGGCCCGTCGCTCGAGGACGCAGACCTTGAGTCCAGCCTTCGCCAGGTAGGCCCCGCAGGTGAGTCCGTTGTGACCCGCGCCCAGGATCACAACGTCGAAGTCGGACACGGGAATCGGGACCCGTTATGATGGATATCACCTTCGAGAGGCTATGGCCTGAATTTGGTCCGCAGGGCTTCCGAGGTGTTGCTGATATATCCAAAGCCGTATGTTGGCTTTGTTCGACATCCGAGCGTCGGCAATGCCCCGGGGAAACATCGACTCCATCCTCGCGCTCGCGGGCGTCATCGCCAATCCGGGACGTCGGACCGGCGAGAAGGAGACGA
>JASHPV010000010.1 GCA_030037875.1 Thermoplasmata archaeon | reverse complement strand
GAACGCGCCGAGGGAGCGCCTGCCTCCCACACTGTGGTCTGGCTTCATGATGAGCCGAAGTTCCCCGGGAAGGATGCTGGTTTTGGCGCACGTTCAGAACACGATGTGACGAGTGCAGCCAAAGCAGGAGGACTGGGCGCTCGGAAGTTGACGGTCGGTGGGGTAAGACTCTCTCGTCTCACCCCGGTTCGGGCATTTCCTCATGGGGCAAAGAACTAAGCCCCTTCAGCCGAGCTTCGAGGTTGAGCACGGCGGAACGGCCCCCTAGAAAGGGGCCCCGCTCGAGGCCAAAACGGGCGAATGACCGGGACCATGGAGAGCGACGAGATACGAATCCGGGAACTGGTGCAGCACCAGACGGGGGAATGGGTCCCGCCCATCAGCGCCCTCGGGGGGCCGCCTGCCCATGCGCTGTACCACGAGTTGGTCCTCCACGCGGGCCTCAAACTGTACCGCGACGAGGAGGGCGAGCCGCTACTCGTATTTCTCGATGGAGAGAGCCGAAGGAGCTTCCGTTGTCCGAGCCCGGAACTCATGGGGGCGCTGGACCGGTTTCGCATGCGACGTGGCGTTCGACCTTCCCCTTCCAAGGACATCGATGATTTTGTGCGGATTGTTCATGCCCGGGTGACGGACCCGGACGCTCACGTCCCACTGCCCCCTTCCAATGTTCCCGAGCCGATGGCGACGGAGACCGCAAGCCCCCCCTCTCCACGGATCTCGATAGAAAATCCGGAAACGCCCGCACAGCCCGCGATTCCCGGTGACCCTTGGGTCCCAGCCTCCATTCCGGGGCTCTCGGTTGCTTTTTCGGGCGGGTTCATGCGATCCGGTCGCAAGGAATTCCCTCTCCCGCACTACATCCGGGTGCTCCAGAGCTTGGTCCGGAACGGAGGCTGGATGGGCACGGCCCAAGACCTTTCGGCCCGACTCGGGGAGGATGAGACTCTGCTCACACAGACGCTCATCCGCTACCGGGCCGACCTGGCCGAGTTCGGGATCGTGGTGGCGAATGTCCAAGTAGAATCCGGGTGGCGGTTGTTAGTGGTCGATCGCGCTCGCCTGGACGACCAATCCTGAGCGGGATGGTGTGCCGCCACGCCGCTTCGAGACTTTTTTTCGACGAGTCGATCGACGCAGAAATCCAGAAGAGCCCTGATTTGCCGGACTTCCAGTCGTCGCGATGCGGCAGGCCCGACCTCATCGGGATAAAGAGCAGGCTGCAACGGGCAGATTTTCCGATTTTTCAGTTAATGCGCATGCCACCGTGTGCATACGTGTCGCCGGATTCCGGTGCCCAAGGGGGCCCCCCAACACGACATTTTAGTACCACCTCTCCGTAGCCTTCCAATCCGCGGTGATTCAAGCGCGTGGAAGTAATTCCAGGCCTGTATCGGAAGTGGAACAGCCAGGTCGGCACGCCTGTGACGGGCCAACCGTTTCGCGGGGACTCCCCGGGGGAACGCTGAACTATGAACCCTGAAACTGGAGCGGCGCCGTTCGAGGACCAAGTACTGCTTGCGGATAGCTCGGACCGGAAGCTGCGGCGTGCGCTTTCGTTCCAAGACCTCTTCATGATTTCATTCGGAGGAGTCGTCGGCTCCGGCTGGCTGTTTGCCGTATCCTTTGCGGCGCTGCTGGCCGGGCCCGCGTCGATTGTGGCGTGGATCATCTGCGGGATTTTCATGATGGCGATCGGTCTCGTATTCGCGGAGATCGCATCGTCCTTGCATCGGAGCGGCCAGCTGGTCCGGGGCCCGCTCTATTCGCACGGCGGCTTTGCCGGGTACATCATCGCGGCCGCATACATCTTGGGCTCGATCACGGTCCCGGCGATCGAGGCCGAGGCGGTCATCACCTACCTCGCCACGAGTCCGCCCGGGATCATTCCATCTGCGATCAACCCCGTGAACGGACTGCTGACGGGTTATGGGGTCACGATCGCCGTCCTTCTGCTGATCGGGTTCTTCGTCCTCAACTACGTCGGTGTCCGGTTCCTCGGCGCTTTCAACACTGTCGTCACGTGGTGGAAGTTCATCATCCCGGCACTGACGATCATCTTCCTGTTTACGATCTTTAGAGCTTCTAACTTCACGACCAGTTTCGACGGGCTGAACGCGTTCGCTCCGTTCGGCTGGCCGGGAATCTTCACATCGATTCCCACTGCGGGCATTGGGTTCGCCTACCTCGGATTCCGTGGCGCTGCTCAGTTTTCAGGGGAGGCAAAGAACCCACAACGTGACGCCCCTAGGGCGATCGTACTGTCGATTACGGCAGCCGTCGTCCTCTACGTGTTGCTTGAGGTCGTCTTCATCGGTGCGGTTCGATGGACCTACGCCGAGTTTTGCGTTCCTGGATCCGTCTGCGTCGCACCCGCTGTGGGCAACTGGGCGGCCATTGCCGGCCCGATCCACACAGCGCCGTTCTACACCGTCATGAAGGATGCCGGCCCCGCGCTCTTGGGCGGATTCGCCGCGTTTCTCCTCGCGGACGCTGTCATTTCGCCCGCGGGAACGGGATGGGTCTTCCTGGGTGAGGCGACCCGGGCTGTTTACGGGGTGGGCGCCGACGGGTTCTTCCCCAAGCCCCTACTGCGGATTCAGCAACGGACGCGGATTCCCTGGATCGCGCTCCTTGCTACGACTGTCGTAGGAGGGATCTTCATTGCGCCGTTCCCGTCCTGGTTCCTATTCGCGGAGTTCGTGACCGATTGCTTTGCCGTATCGTTGATCATGGGTCCGCTCACTCTCCTCGCGCTGCGGCGGCATGCGCCGAACTTGAGGCGTCCATTCCGGTTGCCGGCCGCGTTTTGGGTCGGCGCGGTCGCGTTCATCGGAGGCTCCTTCGTCATCTACTGGACGGCCTGGGGCGGGCTGTTTTACGTCATGACCACCCTCTTCCTTGTCTTGCCACTCTTCTACTTCTTCTACGGGCCCCGCTTCACGGGGATCCCGCGGGGCGCGTCGATCGCGATCGGTGTCGTGCAGCTGGTTTTGATGGTCGCTGTCACGGCGTACGGGTACGTCTCACTCTACATCGGTGACATCGTATCGCTGACGCCCTCTAGGCCGGCCGTGTCCGATGGAACGCTGATCACCACGTTCGCGATCTACTACATCGCGCTCTTGCTTGTTGTCGTGGTTCCGGTCTTGGTCGGCTACATGCTCTCGAACCCTGCGGGCAAGAAGATGGTCAACGCCGGCTGGTGGGTCATCGTGCTGATGTTCGGCATGTTCGTCATCAATTTCTTTACGGTGTACAATTCCTGGTCGGCTGTTGGCGGCCTCATGACCAACTCGACCGGTTACATTCCGACCCCGGATGACACCTGGGTCTTCTTGGTCTTCGCCGCAGCGGTTTACGTCTGGGGCATCTACAGCGGATACCGGACGAAGGACCTCGAAGAGGTTGAGCAGCTGCTGGAGCGGCCGGACGCGGACAAGACGGTCGATGAACTCCCGGCGGGCACGAGCGCGTCTGGGACGAGTTCCTGAGCCGGTACTGACCTCCGGGTTCCGGAGAGCCCCCCGTTCCGGTGTGCCTGGTGAGCTGAGGTTCAGAACCTTCGGGATGCCCCGTGCGAGCCGGCCCATGTCGGCGGAAGCCTAGGGGCAAGGCAAGGCTGAACTCCGGCAGCGCCGCGGGCGCCGGTCGGTTGCCCTGCGCTGCTCACCAGGTACTGTAGATCCCCTTCCGACACTGGCCGCAAATCTCCGTATGGAAATCGGGGACGAATCGGGGATGGGTTTCCTGCCCGCAATGGGCGCAGCGGAACCGCAGCGTCGGCGACGGAAAGCCCGTACCATCCGGCAGAAGGTCCATCGCGAGAGGAGCGCGGCTGGCCGGGGGATTGCCGGTGGAAAGTTCGATCGCGTCGAGCAACTGACTGAACGTCTGGACGAGCGTGCCGGATTGACGGACCGTGTCCTCCGAGTCGCTGACGACGAAGCCTAACGCGACGGTCGTCCCCACGGACGCGACCGTCGGCATCTCGTCCCTTCGTCGGGGTCGAAGGTCTGCGAGGGCCTGGAGCCACCGGCGGCGCTCGGGGATTCGCAGGACCTCGGAGGGTCTCGAGCGGTACACGTAGAACGCCCATTGGCGATCGAATTCAGGATCACCGGTCTGGTAGCCGGTAAGGCTTCTCTCCGCCAATCTTTGCTTTTCGAAAATCCGCTCGATATCCGGGCTCATCCGGGAGAATATCCGGCGGCGACCACCGATGTATAGCCATGGGGTCTCGTATTGGGCCATCCGCTCCGGTTCGTCCCAACGGATCGCCGTCTGGACGTCCAGGATCTGGTCCGGAGAGAAATAGGTGGGCCGGTGATAGGAGACCGCCCAAAGCCGTCCGAATGCCGCCCCCACGAGCGGAGGGTCCTTGAGGGGAGCCTTTTTCCCGGTCGATTGGTTGGGCGAGAACGTCGCATCGCGAAACTCACGGTTCGACTGCAGCAAGGCCGATCGGATTCGGGCCCACTGCGGGTCCCGGTCCTTGGAGGTCCCTCCGGGCGAATAGGGCTTGTATGTCGACATCGGTCTGATAGGCCGTTCCAGAAGCGACACTTCGCAGCAGAAGAGCTTCGTGGTTGGGTCGGATCGCGCGGGATGTCGCCTGGGTGACCTTTCGGTCCGCTGTGGGCCTCCCCCGTGAACCGGGCGCCGGACTCAGCGAATCGGGGGCGGCCGGATACGAATGCGGCGCACCAGGTGAATCTGACCTCGTTCGCGTTCCTCCAGTTGTTTCATCGAGATGGGTGCGCCGTACGCTTGAGCGGTGTCGAGCAGAGGACCGATACTGGAGGGGGTCAGGTTCCCGTAGATCGAGCCCGGGCCCTCGAAGAAGATGTGCTGGTGGGACTCCGGGCTCCCCAGGGGGTCCAAGGACCGGTCGTCGATGTCCAGCCGGAATTCGGGATCCTTCCATTTCCAGGTTAACGGTCGCCCCCAGCGGCGCTCGAATGTCACCCCCGAAGCGTTTCCCCGAAGCCTCGTGACCGGGTTAAGCAGGCCGCGGTACAAGCTGACGCCAATCAGCCCCAGGCCTAGGATGACCAGGAGCAGTGCGATGAGGTATTCGGGCGAAAAGCCCGAAGGGGCCCGGAGGCCCGCCTCGAACGCTCCGACGCCTATGAAGGCGATGCCGAGGACGATCCCGGTCCCGGCAACTCGGATCCGTTGCCGGAAAAACAGACGGGCCTCTTCCCTCAAGTCAAGGTTACAACCTTTCACCGGGCGCCGCGCGGCTACCACGGGGCCCGGCTCTGACATCCGCCGGGCGAGGTGCTTCTTCGATATGAGCCATGCTCCGCGGGCAAACACATCATGGAGGCCGCCGGTGAATCCTTGGCGGCGCCCCTGTCGACCTGGTCCTCTCGCAGTACTCAGCTCGGTGTGAGTTCAAGTTCCTCCCCCGTCGGGAACGGGGTACATGCCATTTCCCGGTGATACGGCAACTAAGGCGCGCGCGACCGTGGAAGTCCACGACATCGGATTCTCCCGCCGTTGGCGTACTAGGAGTTGACCGAGGCGGTTGGACCCCTGGACGCCGTTGAACAGGTTCGTGGAGAGACGCCGTGGGCCATCGGCCGCGATCGAGGGACCCATCCCAGTGTCAATCAAGCGTCCGCGCGAGGAACCGAGCTCCGGGGGCGCTCCGCCCCTCCGCGGCGATAATCTTGTTCAAGCGCTTCGGAGAAATGCCTCCAGAGTCCGCGCATCATTCGCAACGTAGTCTCCTTCGGTGGGATCTTCTGACCTGGAACTCCGGGCCGTCGTCGGATGTGCCATCGGATCGTGAGAAGGGTCCGGTCGGGAGCCAGGGAGGTCAGCCGGTAGTCCAAGTTCCAGTCCGGGACGTTTCCCCGAAGTTCCGCGTGCCAGCGGTTCGGCGGGTGGAGGGTGATGGTCGATCGGTACCACTCCCAGCCCTTCTTGGTGTCGGTCAGGTCCTCGAGCACCACGCGCCGGCGGCCGCGCGCGATGACCTTTCGCTGGTAAGTTCCCTTTTCGAGGGCCGGATCCTCGGGCGAGAAATCGGTGAGCCAATCGAAAACGTAAGACAGAGGAGCGCGAAACTCTATTCGGATTTCGTACAGTGGAGGAGGCCATTGCGTCAAGGGCCCACACCAGCGGCGGTAATCCGCGAGGATTCCCGCGGGGTTAATACGTTGGCCGGCTACCGGACCGTACCGACGACCGTAGCCCCGTCCATCGGCCCGGGGGTTCTACGATGGGGTTCCAGTTCCGTTCGCGGCAAGGCCGGGCGACGGGGCACCGCGTTGAGCCAATCGGCACCAGTTTCGGAAAACGTAGCGATGTACTTGCTTCAGGCCGAGGAAGAGGACAAACTTCCTCAGCGACTCGAAGCGTCCTCGAATCCGAACCTTGGTCGTGCGGGTCACTACGACCCCCGAGCGCGCGGGGACGAGGTCAAAGGAATCGACGATATCCTGGACGTGTTTTTGGAAACTCATGTCGGTCCTCTCGAGACGGAAGGACAGGCGCCTTTCGGGCTCCCATTCGAGGATCCGCTGGTGGACCACACCCTGGTCCGAGATGCACTCTCGCTCGCCACCGACGCCACCGTGGCCATCGGGCACCCGGCACTCTACCGGCTGGGGTACCCCGAGTTTGAACAATAGAGCGCCCGTACCGTCCATTCGCGAATTGCAGAGGAGCGGCCATACCGCGCCGGCCGGGGACCGAAACGATTGCCGGGTGCGGACAACTAGCTCCTTCATCGGTCAGTTCGGAAACAACAGTGAACCGTAATAGAATTGCGTAGCTCAAAGCCGACTTTCCAGCCCAGTTCTCTGGATCCGGAGTGCAGTGGCGCTCTGTCCGGCGCGCCCAGATTTACGAGGTGCAACACTTACTACTTCCAAGAAGGAGCGCACGTTTCACTGTCGCTTAAGCCGACCGAGGGACCGGTATTCGCTTGACGGCGCACTACGGCTAACCCCCTTTGTTTAATTCGCTCACTGGCTCAGGGCTCGGCATGGGGGCGGCACCGCGGAGCTCCTGTAAGTTTACGCTGTTTCTGGTTGCAGGGGTGCTCATGTTTGCGCCGCCAATCCAGGTCTTAGTTTCCCCCCCTCATCTAATTGGAGGTGGACACGCCATCGATGGCACGAACGCGGGGGATGGGCTCTACACCCTAACTCCCGTGCAGCAAGTAAGTGCGTCGGCGCACTGGGACAATTTCTACTGCCCGCATCCGTGGCCCAACGCGTGTACCAATGCCCTCGGGGTGGTGTTCATCCCCTCGGGGAACCTCATGATCATCTCTGAGGGGCAGTGCGGCGTTAACTGCAACTCTACTCGGAACGCCCTGGTCGAATACAACGTCGTCACTGGCGAGTATGGACCTCCATTGGGGCTGAACTGCTACCCCGGAAGTCCCTTCTATCCGGGAGAAGGGACCGATTACTTCGTGCCCTGTGGAAACTACGTGCAGAACTGGGCGAGCATTGTTTCGGTAAACTACCAGAACGAAACGATTGTGGCCAACATCTCCAATCCCGTTAACGCGATGTCGCTGGCCTACGATTCTTCGAATGGGTTGCTGTACGGCGGCGCCGCAGGGCCGGCCAATGGACTGGTCGTCATTAATCCCACATCCGGCAGTCTAATCGGTACTTTCCAAGTGCAAGGTGCGACCTTCATCCCCGGTTACTGGTTTCCGACAAGTGC
Source organism: Thermoplasmata archaeon (assembly GCA_030037875.1). Taxonomy (GTDB): domain Archaea; phylum Thermoplasmatota; class Thermoplasmata; order Lutacidiplasmatales; family UBA184; genus JAKIWV01. The sequence goes on along the minus strand of JASHPV010000010.1, from coordinate 19,233 downwards.
GTACACCCTCGTCTACGATTCGGCCACGGACCGGCTGATCCTTCCATCCACGACGAACCGACTCCTGGTCGTCGATCCCGTCAACGGCACGGTGATGACGTCGGTGCCGCTGCCCTCCCGGGTCGAATCCTTGGCGATCGACCCCGCGTCAAACCAACTGTTCGCGGCGACCGACAACGCCACGACCTACGTCAGCGGCCTCAGCGTGCTCAATGCGAAGACGTATGCGCTGGAGGCGAGTTTGGTGCTCCCGAATTGCGTAGAGGACGAGTGCGCCCAGTCCAACAGTATCGATCAAATCCTGCCCGACCCCGTCCACGGCGACGCGTATCTCGTCAGCTCGGTGGCGCTTTTTACTCTCAACCTTTCCACGCTCTCGCTGGTGGGAACGATTGAGGACTACGGAGACGGACCTCCAGTCAGCGCGACCTACATTCCCAGCCTAGACCAAGTTATCTCGACGTACGCGATCTACGGGGAAGGCCCGGGACTGTTAGTACAGCTCCATCACGGAAGCGTTTCCGTGCTGACCTCTCTGCTCTGGCTTCCGCCCACCCTCGGGGCGGTGGTCATCATTCTGTCGGTCGCGGTGGGCGTCGGCGTGATCTTGTTCCGGGTCCGGGCGTGGCGATGGCGGCGGAGGGGCCTCCCGCCCCCTCCCCTACGTCTCGGCCGTTCGCCTAGGACTTGAGTCACGGTCGCCCACGCGCTTGACGCTTGAGTTGCAAGGTCTGTTACGGCTCGAGCAGCACAGGATTCACAAGGAATTCCATAGGCGGTCTGCCAGCGTCTAGAATGCTGTGAGAGGAGTGTCGGACTAGGCAGCCACGCGAGCGCCGATTTGCCCCAACGAAGAGCGGCCCTTCCGACTAGAAGGTTCAGGCACCGGGTAGGTATCTCTCGATTGATTTTCGAGGCTAAGGTTCTTTAACCGGGTCTCAAGATTGTTCACCCGGGCCGCGTATGAATCCGAAGGTGTCGGTAGCTGGAAGCGCACTCGTCATCGTGGGCGGTTTGTTCATGTTGCTCGTCGGCGCGCTAGTGGCCTACATCATCCACAGTTTGGCCTCGTTAGTCCATTTGGGGGGAGTCACTGCGTTGAACAGCGTTCTGGTCCTGGGACCCGTACTAGGGCTGCTCGTGATCGTCATAGGCATCCTTGCCTTGGTGGCGCCGAATCTCAACATCGTGTGGGGGATTCTCGCGATTGTCCTTTCGATCGTGAGCCTTTTCTCGACCGCTATCGGCGGATTCTTCCTGGGCTTTATCCTGGCCCTGATCGGAGGCATCCTCATCATGGTCAAGCGGGCCCCTCCACCCGCTCCGGTGCCCCCGCCCATGGCGCCGATGATGCCGGCCCCTCCCCCCCCGGGTGGCATGTCCTGAATCGTACGAATCGGGCCATCACCACCGGCACGGCGCTGCTCCCAGGTACTCCGACCCGTCGACCCCGAGAATCCCAATCCCCTCTGGGGTTTCAAGGCGACGGATTCGAGTCCTACGCGGGCGACATGCGGAGGGGCGGACCTCTACAAAGCCCCCCGGCAGACACGCGCCAAAGGAAGCGGGGTGATTGCTTGCGGGTTGCACTGCCCTAGGGAACCACCCGGCGAGTCGCCAGTCCGGTTGCCGTGGACACTCTAAGAAAGCCTACCGTGTCGCGGGCCCCTCTCCGCGTCGAGCCTTAGTTCCACCGACGTTGCCCCTCCCTCGGGCCGGTGGGCCCCGGTTGAGCGCTGCGACCTGCCGCGGAGTCCCCGTAAACAGAGTATCCGCATCCACGAAACAGAGAGGATTTCCCGAAGGATCCTGGGCGTAGAAGGAACGCTCTCCCCATGGGCGCACGACGATCTCTCCCGCCGGGTCCTGCCCGTGGATCCGTTCACGGGACAGGCAGGCGAGACGTCGGGCTCGGCGGAACGTTGAGTCCAGGTGGTGCGTGGAGAAGTAGATTGGTTCAGGTACGGTTCGCGATTTCCCTCCGCCCTCGGTCATCGGCTCAAGAAGCCCCAATAGGGTGGCTCCGCAGTCGAAATAGACTCGCCCTCCTCCAACTCGCCGTCCACGCGTTCCAAGCAGGGACTCATAGAACCGTTGAGACGCGTTCAGATTCCGTACTAGGAGGAGCACGCGGAAAATCCGGGGGCTGGCGGCGTCTTTCACAGGCCCGGGGGCTCACAATGGGGCGTTCACTTTAGCTTACTGAGCCTTCTCGACCTTCCCAAATGAGGCGGCGCAACCTTGGGCGAAGGACGCCGGGGCGTTTTGCAGGTTGCAGCCAACTAGGAGATCCGCGGATGGAAATGACTCGTGCGCTCAACATGACAAGAAAATCGGGAAAGCCTTCCGTTGCATAGCGCGCCCGTCCTGCGATGGCAGTGGATTACGGACGCGACCACGTAGAGCTTCCTTGGGGCGCTTCGACCGTTACGTGGGCCGGGGGAGCCTTGTTCATGCTGTCGGGTGTTCAACTGGCGATAGAAGCTCTACACGACGGTTTGACAGAGGTAGCCATTGCATCAACCGTTCTCATCGGCATCGGGTTGATTCTGGTGATCCTCGGTCTCGACCTGCTGGTCAATCCATTTCGACACCAAGCCCTTGGGATTGCCATCATCCTTGTGTCCCTTGTGGCTACCGTGGCGATGCTCGCGACATTTTTCGTAGCGCCGATGGGAGCGGCCCTACTCTTTGTCAGCCCAGTGGGTGGCATCGTGGGCGGAAGCTGGGCGATTCTTTACGAGAGCTCGGATGTCGACCTACTGGGTGCCGGGTCACGGCCAAGGCAGGACTCACGTTGAGCGCGACTTTGACGAGAGGGCCCTACACTCCGGACTGTCGACCGAACGGGACGGGTCCAGGGTCCGTTGGGCCCATTGGGGTTTGCCTGCTGTCCAGAACATTTCGACTCCAAGGCTCAGCGTCGCCCCGGTACCAACGTCGGCTTCCTTATCTTGCATTCAAAGAATAGAGCCCCGGGAACCGGGTGGGGCCAATAGCCGGGTATCGGTGCGAACCCCATCTCCTGATAGAACTGAATTGCCGCGGACATGGTCGGGAGGGTGTCGACCCGTAACCGGACGTACCCGAGTTCGCTCGCTCGACGGATGAGCGCGCGGGTCAGACGAGGCCCGAATCCCGGCCCCCGATGGTCGGCCCGGACGTAGATTCGCTTGATCTCCCCGACCTTCGGTTCCAGCTCCCGCAGAGCGCCGCAGGCCACCACTGCCCCTTGGGCATATGCAAGAACGATCTCCCCGCGGGGTGGCCCATAGGGTCCTGGAAGCTCAGCGATCTGCTGGTCGATCTGCCCGAGTCCGATCTCCACCTTCGATTCCGCGGAAGGGGTGGTGTCCCGGTGGTCCGCGAGCCACTGCCGGTAGTCCTGGAAGAGCCGGCGAACCGTGTCGATATCTCTCGACCAGTTCACTCGTCGGATTGTAGTGCCCCGGTAGCTCGCTGGACCATGTACTTCTCGCGCCAGTTTCACTCACCCGACATTAGTCACAGAAAGTCAACGGGCGAATGATTGGCGATGGATGAATGGGCCGTCACACCCCAAGTACGGAGCCTGTTAGCTCCCAGGCTTCAGGATCAAGAGCGTAGAAGTGGCGTGTGCAAACAGCCGTTCGCTTTTGTCCAACAGGCGGGCTTCCACCGCAGCGACGCGTGAACCTGAGTGTAGGATGCGTCCAACGGCGCGCAAGGTACCCGACTTCGCCATGACCGGTCGATGGAAACTTACCTTGAGCTCGAGGGTTGTGTAGCCGACCCCGGGTGGGAGGCTCGTATGGAACGAACATCCCATGGCCGTATCGAGCATCACCGTCACGATCCCGCCGTGGACGTTGCCCAAGGGGCTGTACATGAACTCCATGGGCTCGAACTCAAAGCAGACCGAACCAGGATCCACGGAGACGATACGCACCCCCAGAAGCTCCATGAACGGCGGTGGAGGAAGTTGCCCCGTCAAGAAGGCCCGCATGAACTCTAGTCCACTCATCTTCGAAATGGGGTCCGCGAACTGGGCGGGATCCGTCCAGCGGATGGTACGAGTGCGAGGGACACTGGTGTCGGTCATGAGAAAGGGTGGGCTTTCCTACGGATAGCTTAAACTGGCTGGGACCGAGCGTTGGTCCATATGAAAGTATGGCGGAGGGGGGATTGCACTGCGCCGTGCAAACGCGAGCGTTCCGGAGCCAACGGACAAGTCGACACAATTCCGATGGCACTCGCTCACCACGTTGCCGATGACGAGTGAAGTGACCGTACCGAGCCGGCCCTAGTCACTATAACGGCTCGGCGAGTTCCCCCGTCATGGCGTCCAGCTCAGCACTGGATGGGCGTCCGGTCCTGCTGGTCGGCGCCACCGGGGATCTCGGTGGCCGAACATTGCTCGCACTTCGGGCTCGCGGAAAAGTCGTCCGAGCCCTAGTTCGCCCCGGTAGCGACGCGAGCGGGCTCCCGAAAGAAGGGGTCGAAATCGTACGCGGAGACATGCTCGACCCTCCATCGCTGGATCCCGCGATGTCGGGCGTGAGCGCCGTGATTAGCTCGGCCATAGGGTATTCCCGGCGGAAGAAAGGTGACTCGCTCCGGACCGACTTCGAGGGGAACCACAACCTGGTGGACGCGGCGAAGAGGGCTCGGGTCCCCCGGTTCGTCTTCCTAAGTATTCTCGCCTGCGACCAAGCACCGGACGTGCCCCATTTTTGGGCGAAGAAGGTGACCGAGGATTACCTCCAACAACAGGGCGTCCCGTTCGTGTCACTCCGCCCAGGAGCGTTCCTAGGCGCCCCTCGAGGCCCTTATCGTGAATGGATGCTGTCGGGTCTCCAGAGAGGCCAGGTGATGGCCATGACGCAAGGAAGCGTCCGCATGACGTACATTAGTCCGGATGAGGTTGCCCGCGCATTGGCCATGGCGGTGGATCGTCCCCAACCAATGGGGCAGCACATTGACCTGGGATCAGACCGGCCTTTGTCGGGCGCCGAACTAGCAGAGCTCGCCGGACGACTTCTCAGCCGGCCAATGAGGATGCGTATGATGGCCGGTGGGGGAATGAGATTCCTGGCCCTGTTCAGCCCCGGCATGCGGGGAATGGTTGAAATGACGCGATTTTTCCAAACGGGAAAGTACGTAGCTGACACTCGCCTTCAAGCGGAGCTATTCGGGCCGGTCCCAAAAGTGGAAGATGCGGCCCGCCAGATGCTTGCCGATCTGGGTCTGCTACCCTCAAAGATTTCTCCGTAAGACCCCCGAAGCCACCGCCGTCGGCCCCCCGGCGTTCGGCGCCATTGGGTGCGATGTCCGTCACGCGCGAACGGGCCACCGGAAACCGGATCGCGCGGGCTTTAAACGACTGCCAGGAACGCGAAATACGCCGCAAAAGCGATCATGATGACCCCCGATCCGTACCTGACCCAGCGCCCGAGAGCCGGCGAGCGCTGGGTTCCGACAGACAGCGCATAGGGAAATGCCACGATCCACACCGCAATGGCTCCGAAAAGTCCGATGAACAATAGCCAGCCCCCAACGTACGCGAATGCAAGACCTGCCGTGAACCACCACAGAATCTGGAAAGGATTCGACACACCGACCAGGAGGGAACTCGAGTAGGTCCGGATCGCACCTTCGGGAAGTACGGCCAGGGAGGGGCTGGGAACGAGCAAGCGATAGCCAAAGTAGCTCATTACAATGCAGCCCAGGACATAGATCGGCCGAACAAACTCCATCAGGTCGGTTGCCGTGGAGAGCACGAACACGACCACTCCGAGGATCGCGTCCGCGCTCATGGCGCCAAGTCCCGTAACGACGCCGCGACGGAACGAGCGGACCGCCTGGGAGGCGATCAGCGCGTTCATCGGACCGGGAGGGGCGGTGAGCGTGAACCCTAGCAGGAAACCGACCCCAACCTCGTACAGACTGTCCATCCGCGTGCGCTCCGGCTCGGGGCCTGAAGTCCGGCGGAGCCCGCAGAGGAGCCGAGTCGTTAGGTTTTGTGTGCCCTCGTGCGCGGAGCAGTCGGGCCGCTAGTTCTTGTCCGGAAGGTTTCGCCAAAGAGTCGCCCGCAACGGGCAACCTCGCGTGTAGCTGAAGCGCCGGGAGACAGAAAGCCTCGAAGGGACGCGCACGTGAATTGATCCCGCCGGTGGTGGCACCTTCGATCTCCTCAACGCTGACGTGGTCAGCTCCGGTTCACCTGACCTTAATGCAAAAATCCTGAGATGCTTCGACCCGCCCGGGGGAAGCAATGCGCGCCTCCACAATGAGAAGCGTCCGGATCACGACGATAGTGGGCTTCGCAGTGATCCTCTGCCTATCTGGGACGCCTGCGCTCCCCCACTCGGAAGTCCTGGCCAGCCGAGTTCACACCAGCGCCGGCTCCAGCATTGGCGACGGTTTCTACACGCTCACTTCGGTGCAGAAGGTTACGGGGGCCGCGTACTTGGATAACTTCAACTGTCCCTCTCAGGCCCAGTTCAGATGGTGTGTGGACGCCGTCGGGGTCGCGTACATCCCCTCGTCGAACGTCGTGATCATCAGTGAGGAACGCTGCCCGCCCAACTTGGGGTGCAATGGTAGCCGGAATGCCCTCGCGGAGGTTCTTGGCTCGAACACGTCGTTGATCGCCCCATTGCTCATGCTGGGCTGCATTCCAGGGGTTCCATTCTACCCGGGGTTCGGAGACGACTACTACGTTCCGTGCACGAACGAGAGCTATGGCTGGCAAACGATCCTCTCGGTCGATTACCGGACGGACGCGATCGTGACCAACATCTCCGTCCCCGCCGGGGCCAACCCGCTGGCCTACGATCCGTCGAACGGTATGATCTACAGTGGTCAGGGAAGCGAACTTTCGGTCATCGATCCAACGACGGGAGCAACGGAAACTACGATGCCGATCGCTCACTCGACGTTCGAGTCGAGTATCGGGGAGTCCTGGTACACTTTGGTCTACGATCCGGCTACCAACACCCTGATCGTTCCATCCAGCGAGGACCAAGTGCTTAGTGTGAACCCCTCGAACGGATCGGTGGAGGCATCGATTTCGATGCCCGGCGCGGTTCAGGCGCTGGCGGTCGATCCGGCGACCAATCAGCTCTTCGCCTCGTACATCTTGCCCGACGAGTCGGCGACGAACGCGAGCGCAGTGACGGTGTTCGATGCCACGACGCTTGCGCTCGAGGCCCGATTCACGATTCCCTCGTGCGTGGAGAATATCTGCACCAAACCGGATGTGGTCGGCCAGATCTTGATGGATCCCGGGCACGGCGATGCCTACCTCGTCGGGGAGACTGCATTGTTCGCGTTGAATCTCTCAAGCCTTTCGCTGGCGGGGGCAATCGAGGACTACGGGGAGGGATACCAGGAGAGCACGACCTTCGTTACCGCCGCGGATGCGGTCGTCGGGACTTGGTGGTTCCCAGGAATCGGTCCAGGGTTCCTGGTCCTCATAGACCACGGAATCGTCACTTCATGGACCTCGTTCCTATGGTTGCCCCCTACGCTGGGTGAGCTGACTGTCATCCTCGTGGCCGTTGTCGCCGTGGCTCTTGTATCGTATCGAATAGTTCGAAACTGGTGGAAGAGTCGAAGAAAACGGTCCCCTTCTCTTCCGACGGAGTCGCCGAATCTCCACTAGTGTTCGGGGCCTAACTTTGGGGCGGGCCGATCGCGTCCCATCGGAGCCTCCCTCACCGTCGGCTCATCAAGCCGCACTTGCCGAGGACTCAAGCCGACAGAGTGCGCCAACCCCCCGCCCTAGGAGCGGGCCATGTCAAGATTTCGCACTCTACGTACAAGACTAAAAGGCCCCCCAATTCTACAAAGCCGGGTACAACAGCGCTCCGGGGCTGAACATCGATGGGTCGTTACGATCGGGTACCAATTCAGGAACAGACCCGGGAGGAGCGGGTCGAGAAGTTCGCTCTCATCGACGACGCGTACTCCAAGCAGGAAGCCGTCCTTGAAGCGCAACGCTGTCTCCAGTGCGCGATGCCGTACTGTGTTCAGGGCTGCCCGATCTCCCAGGACGCCCGAGGGTACAACATCCTGATCTCTCAGGGGGATTTTGACGGGGCGGCCCTTCTGACCCTTCGAGACAACCCGCTCGCCACGGTGTTGTGCAAGACCTGTTACCACTTTTGCGAGGACGACTGCATCATGCGCGGCAAGGGCGTACCCATCGCCATCCGCCACCTGAAGCGGGCGGCCCTGGACTACGGCAAGTCGGACCTCCTCTACGTTCCCACAAAGCGTAAGGAGGAACGGATCGCGGTCGTCGGTGCCGGCCCGGCCGGCCTGATGGCCGCCTGGGATCTGGCGGTCCGAGGCCACCCGGTGACCGTCTTCGAGACGGAGCCGTTTCTCGGGGGTCAGGTCAATACGATTCCGAGGTACCACCTGGAGGCGGACGACTTGAACACCGACCTCGCTCGCTGGAAGAATCTCGACATCACGTTCGCGGTCGGACGACGTGCCGGGGTCGATTTCGGGCCGAAGGACCTCCTGAACGAAGGGTACCAGGCGGTCCTCGTCTCCGTCGGCGCCTCCAAACCCCGGGAGCTCGCGGTCCCCGGAGAAAATTTGCCCGGCGTCTACCACGCATTGCCGTTCCTCCTGCGGATCAATATGGGGGCTCCCGGGGTCTTTGGCCGCACGGACCGACGCGTCGTCGTTATCGGGGCCGGCGATGTGGCCCTCGATGCAGCCCGGTCCGCCCGTCGACTCACGGGCGGCGGCGACGTACAGCTCGTCTACCGGCGGGGGCCGGAGGACATGAAAGCCACCGTCGAGGAGAAGGAGGGCGGCGAGCTCGAGGGGATCCAATTCGTTTTCTATCGGTCGCCAAAGAAGATCCTTGGGTCGACCCGTGTGGAGGGACTGGTCGTCGAGCGGACCGAGCACGGCCCGCCGGACGCCAAGGGCCGACGGACGCTCGTCGTCGTTCCAAACTCGGAGGAGACGATCCCCTGCGATACCGTCATCATCGCCGTGGGCGAGGTCGCGGACCTCGAAGGTTTCGAGAAGGAATACGGGTTCAAGATTGCCTCCATGGGCTGGCCAGAAGGAAAGCACGACGACTGCATGACGGACGTCGAGGGCGTGTTCGCGACCGGCGGACGTTCGGTCGTCCACGCCATGGCGGCCGGCGAGCGCGCCGCGGCGGCCATTGACGCCTACCTGGCGAAGAAGCACGGACGCGCTCCCGAAGCCCGTCCGGACCCATTCGGGGGTTCCGAGCCGCCTGCTCTGCCTGACGGGTACGGGGCCCCGAGCTGGACCCCCTAAATTCGGGCACACAGCCTGCGAACTGAGCGGTGGCGGGATCCGTTACACTTCAACGATGAAAATCGCAGGTTGGGATGCCTTCCCTCAGTAACTGGGGCGCCCTCTCGATAGCTCATACGAGTCACGGCCGGTGGAGGCTCTTCCGAGGATCCAGCCTGACTCCGGTAAGTGTCACGATGCCCCGTGAAAGTCAAGCCCGTTTGACAGGAAGCCTTTACAGCCGCCTCCTGTAAAAATCGCCCCGGGAGGGAATCTAATCTACTGGGCCGCGCTGCACCGCCAGCGGTGCACGTAGTCGACGGCACGCAGGAGAAAGCAGGGTATGATGCTCATGGTCAGTGTCCAGAATCTCGATGAGGCCCGGGAAGCGGTCGCCGGGGGCGCCGATATCGTAGACGTGAAAAACCTGCGCGAAATGATGGTGGGGTCGAACTTCCCGCCCGTCGTTCGAGAGGTTCGGAACGCCTTTCCCAAGCAGATCCACGTGAGCGTCACTCTCGGAGTGGTGCCGAATCAAGCTGGGACGGTGGCCATGGCCGTGTATGGGGCGGCGGCGCTCGGCGCGACCTCCGTGAAGGTCGGATTCGTTCAGAGTGACTACGAGACCGCCTTGCGGATCCTTCGAGAGAGCCGACGCGCCTTGGACGGATTCGACACGAAGCTGATCGCCGCGACGTTCGCCGACAGCCACCTCTACCAAGGCCTCGACCCCACCCTTGTCGTGCAACTCGGCAAGGAGAGTCAGAGCGACGGAATCCTCATCGACACACTCGTCAAGGATGGTCGAAATTTGTTCGATTTCCTCGGAGAGCGGCGGTTGAAGGAGCTCGTCCTCGAGGCGAAGGAGGCCGGAATGAGCACGGCGCTCTCCGGGGCTCTCAAGGTCGCGAACCTGCACACCCTCGTCCGAATCAACCCCGACATCGTTGGGGTTCGGGGAGCGGTGTGCACGCACGGCGACCGGGAGGCCGGAAACGTCGCAGCGTCCGCGGTAGCGGCGCTGCGGGACGAGCTCCGCCAACGTCTCTCCGGGAAGATCGATGTGTTTGCCGAAGTCGGACCAGCAGCGCCTCGGATTCCGTCGTGATGTCCGGATCAGTCGCCTTCACCGTCGACGGAACCCTCCTGACATGTAAGGGAGTGATCGCTCGCCTCGAGCGGGAGTTTACCGAACTCCCGTCGGGCAGCCTGGTCCGGGTGGTGGTGAATGAAGTCCCGAACCGGATTGACGTGCGGGCCTGGGCGGACCGGAGGGGGCATCGGGTCGTAAACGAAGTGCGTCGAGACGAGAGGTTCGAGCTCTTCATTGCGAAGAACGGAGCCATTGTAACCCCGACGGTCGTGGGGGTCGTTCCACGTCAGCCCTGATTGTGCTATCCGAAACTGGAAACCAACGGAAGAGGGCTCATGCAGTACACACGTTCAGAGGCTAAGGCCTGGGCCAAGGAGAAGCTCGTCGGGCAATGGACGACGATGATCACTCCCTTCACGGCCGAGGATGAGCTCGACGAGAAGGGGCTCGCCGCTAACGTCGAGCACGTCCTTCGTCTCGGGACCCGGGGACTCGGCTTTTCGTGGAACATGGGCGAGTTCTGGAGCCTGACCCGGGACGAGCGATACCGCTTGATGGAGCTCGCCCCCCGTCTCGTCCACGGTCGAGCGCTCGTCGCGTTCCAGGTCACCGATACCTGTCTCAAGGACGTCGTTGCGATGGCCCATCGGGCCGAGGAACTGGGATTCGACTTTGTGATCCTCGCCCCACCGTTCATGGTGACGAAGATGGAGGAGCAGGTCCTCGATTGGGTCACCCGCGTCGCTGAGCGGGTCGACATCGGTATCGCCTTCTACAACTCCCCACAGTTCGGGATTGTCCTTTCTGCGAAGGCGATGTCGCGGATGGCCGACCTGGGGACGCTCATCGCCATCAAGGAGGCGAGCTTCAACCTGCAGCTTTCGATCGACACACATCTCGAGGCCGGCGCGAAGGCGGTCGTCAGCATGCCGGACGAAGAGATCTTCTTCGTCGGGGAACCCTACGGTATCCACCAACAGGTGATGTTCGCGAACACGAGCGATTGGCGATTCGATACCGAGTCTTCGCACCACTATGTTCGGTTCATCGACCTGGCGACCCGGGGGCGTTGGGACGAAGCCCGGGAGTTGTACTCCAAGATCCGGCCCATCAAGGCGGTGTCTCGCAAGTGGTGGGGTCGGCTCGCAGGGCGTACCGGCGGAGCACTGCCGGTTCAAATGGTGAAGTTCTGGGGGGAGCTAATGGGGATGGCCGGCGGGCCCGTTCGGGCCCCACTTCTTCCCTTGTCTACGGCCGAACGCGAGGAGATGCAGCAGGACCTTGCCCGCCTGGGGCTCACCCGGCGGGTGGAAGGAGAGGTCACACCTCGCGGTAAGACGCCCTTGTTGAAGCAGCAGACGGGTTGATCCAACCGCGCCGACGTTCCCTCTCAGTTTGAAGCGCCCGCACAAGCGGGTAATCCAGGTTGCAAGGCAGGTTTCAGCCACCGGACTTCACTCGGGGGCAGGGAGGCGGAGAGCAACTGGGTGGCGCGTCACTTCCGGCGGTCTACGGAACTCCCGTGAACGGGAAGACGGCAGGGGGCCCTCGCACCGCCCGCTATTGTAGCTAGGCAGCGAACTTGCCAAGAAAGGACGGCGGCGCCGGTAATATCCGGCTTCGCCGGTTCACTTTTTCGGTGAGCCGGAACCCTTTGCCGCTCGCCGCAGTGAAGAGAGTAACTCCTCGTACTCCGCCGGTCCGTCGTACCGGGTCCCGTTGATGAAGAACGTCGGCGTACCGTTGACGCCGCTCCGAACACCGCTCATGAAATCCTCCTCGATCCGGGAGGAATAAGCCCGCTGGGCCACCTCTCGCCCTACCCGAGCGGCGTCCAACCCCAAGCTCGCCTCTTCTTTTACGAAAGGAGTCTCACTCCCCAGCAGTCGTTGATTTTCGTAGAGGAAGTCGTGCATGGGCCAGAATTTTCCCTGGGCCGCGGCGGCCTCGGCTGTTTCCGCCGCCCACTCCGCAAACGGGTGTGCGTTGGTGATGGGAAAGTTTCGGAAGATGAATCTCAGTTGGCTACCTAGCTCCTTCTGAACACGTTTTACGACAGGGTACGCCGCCCCACAAAAGGGACATTGGTAGTCTCCGTACTCGACGAGAACGACGTTCGCCTCCGGGGTTCCCATCGAATGGTCTCGGTCTCCCACGGGGAGGATGAGCTGAGGCGGTATGTAGGTCTTCGACAAGCTGGCTCACTCCAGTTTCTCGAGGGCGGCGAGAATACCGTCGGCTCCGGGGTTGACCCCGTCCGGCGAGAGGTAGCTCCACCGGATCACTCCCTTCTTGTCGATCACGAAGAGGGCTCTTGCCGACTCCCCAGTTCGAGCCTCATAGACCCCGTACGCCTGCGAGACCGCGCCCTTCGGCTCGAAGTCGGCGAGCAACGGGAAGTTGAGTTTCCGGTCCTTGGAGAAGGCGAGGTGGGACCAGATTCCATCTACGGAAATGCCGAGCACTTCGGCTTCGAATCTGCGGAACTCCGGCATGACCTGAGCATATAGACCCATCTGGTCGGTGCAGACGGGGCTCCAATCGGCCGGGTAAAACGCCAGCACGACCGGTCGCCCAAGGAAATCCTTGAGGGAGACGGACTGATCGGGGGTGGTGTTCAGGGTAAACCCCGGCGCTCTCTCTCCCGCTTTGAGAATTGAGTTTTTGGCCTCGGGGATCCGCGGCATCCCAACGCAATCTAACTAGACCTGCATAAGAGTTCCAGCTTACCCCTGGAGCCGGTTGAGCTCCGGGCGAGGCCGCGAGGCAAGAGGTGGTTGCACCCAATCCAGGAGCCAAATGGAATCGATCGTGGCAGAACTCATTGCTCCATCTAGCCTACCGACTGCGATCTCTGACTCAGGTCGATTTACCGACGTTCCCTTCGAGGCATCGCCTATCCTTCGGCGGCGCAGACGCCTTCGTCCTGGACCGACGAAAATCCGTCGTCGTTGTCGTCGGGCCCAGGCAGTTCAATCCCAGTGCCGCACCGAGTAGAAGAAGCCTACCAGAGGGAGCACGGTCCAAGCAAGGCCTGTGGCAATCAACGTGCCCAGAGTAATCCCGTAAGCGGAAGGGTGAGTCGGGCCCATGGAAAACAGGCCAAAGTTACTGGGCACCGACGCGAAGTACTGGTACTGAGCGAGGGTGTAGAACTGAACCGGGTTGAGGAAGTCGAGGTGGACCATCGCAGTCTCGTAACCCGGGGTAAAGAGCGTACCGGTCACCCCCCCGATCAGGAGGGGGATGATCAGCCATCCCACCGTCAGCAACGCAAACAGGCCGAGACTGATCCCCACCAAGCCTCCCGCCGACCGGAACGTGTGGGACAGTAGGAAGGTGACGCCCGCGAAAGCGCCGACCTCAACCAAGAGCGACGAGAACAGCGTCAGTGCGCCATAGAGCGACACAAAGCCTCCATAGACCCAGTAGACGAGCCCGTCCAAACACGCCATCGCGAGGGACACCGCGATGCAGAGGGCCAGAATCACTGCGAGGTATCGGGAGGTGGCGAGCCCCAGCCGGCTCACCGGACGGGCCAAGACACCCTCGAGCACGCCCGTCAGCCGGTCCCGCCCGTACACCGAATACGTCGCAAGGATCGCCATCAGCGGTGCCAGGTACACCATGAAGATTCCGCCGAACGCCAAGGCCTCTCTCGTACCCGCCTCAGGTAGCGGGGGAAAGAAGTTGGAGACGCTTTGGTTCGTGTCCATCGCAACAAGGTGGCCAGTTGTCGTGAACAGCTCGACCTGGAGGTAGCCGTTGGACTGCTCTTGAAAAGGGCCGTACGTGGTCGAAACCGGGTAGGCCGGCACGACCGGGGAGAATGCCTCCGCGGGCGAGTTCAGGCTCCCGAGTCGATGCATGCTACCCTCCGGAAGAGGGGACGCAGGGAGGGATTCGTTGGGGGAAGCGGCCCAATAAACCTGGTAATTCGGAGGCGCCGTGCCGTTCGGGCCCGGGTAGTAAATCAACAGATTGTAAGAGAGGAGAAAGCGATGGGTGGTCTGTATCGTGGCCGTCCAGCTCGAGCCGAACACCGAAGTGACTCCCGGGGGCGGGCGGAACACGGAGAGGAGGGGACCCGGACCGCCAAACCCCAGGGGGGCGTTGGGCGGACTCCATTGCATTATGGCCGTGTAGTTTGTGCCATTGAGGGGCACGGCGAACTCGACCATGCCCGAACTTCCTGTGGACCCCGTCCCATTCGCGAGTGACGTGAGCGGGACGGTTTGAGTCTCGTTGGGAGGGTATATGTTGACGGTGAAGACGGCCCCGGATATGGGCACGTCGGATTGCGTGTAGGCGTAGAACTCAAAGTGATATTCTCCGTCCGTGAAAAAGTAGGCTCCGGACTCCTCCGGGAAGGTCGAGGGCGCGGGTTGTGTCGAGGCGATCTCGGCGAGAATACTGAAGGCGGCCAGGATGATAAGCGCTGTGAGTACCAGCAAGGGGATGCTCATCAATCCCCGTCGCAGTTCGTAGAGAAAGCCGTGCCACGGGAAGAGCTTCATGGGGCCTTCGGCGGAGGCCCGCGAACTGCGTCGAAGAAGGCTTGCTCGAGATTCAGTGACTCGAACCCGAGCGAGACGACCTTGTAATTGTGACGGATGAGCTCCGTATTGATCTGGCCCGGGTCGAGGTTCGGGTGAGTGATCCAGACGGTGTTACCGTCGCGTCGGACCGTTCCGTATGTCCGTATCAACTCCATGCCGGGATCGTCCAGGTTTTCTATGGTCAGGCGGAGCGTGGCCCCCTCAGTCATCTCTACCTCGTCGCGCGTGAGCGTCTTGATGAGACGGCCTTCGTGCATGATCGCTACCCGATCCGCCACTTGTTGGACCTCGGAAAGGATGTGGGACGAGAGCAGTATTCCGTGGCCCCGAGCCCGCAGATCCACCATGAGGTTTCGCGCGAGCAGCACCCCTTCCGGGTCGAGGCCGCTCAAAATTTCATCAAGCAGGAAGAATTCCGGGTCTCCAAGCAAGGAAGCTGCGAGGGAGAACCGCTTCTTCATGCCCTGAGAAAAAGTGCGAAGTCGGACCTGATCCATGTCCGACAGTCCCACTTTCCGGAGCAGCTCCGTGCAGAGCTCTCGAGCGGCGGCGCCGGTCACGCCGTAGAATCCCGCGTAGTACCGCAGTTGATTGATGGCCCGGGATCCAGGTTCGAAATTAGGGAATTCAGGAACCAGACCGATGTACCGTGACGCTTCGGCCTTATCCCGGGTAAGGTCCAGCCCATTGACGGCCACGTGCCCCGCTGTGGGATACACCAGTCCAGCCGCCACTCGGATAGTAGTCGTTTTGCCGGCCCCATTGAGGCCGACCAGTCCGAGAACCTCACCGGGCCGGAGGTCCAAATCGACGTTGCTCACGGCCGGGGTCGCCTTTCCCCGGTAGACCTTACTCAGGCCCCGGATGGACAACATGGGGGCACATTTTGGGAGGGCTCTTCTGGAGATAAGCCTCGTGCGCGCGTCGGACCCGCTCCGGATAGTCGCTATACCTGATTACTGCCTCGGACGACATGCCCTACTTGTGAGTCGAAGGAATCGTGTTTGGCACGCCGTTCGACGTCTAGGGTGGGACCGCGTGTGAAGAAACGTGCCGTGCGAGCTAGTTGCCGGCAACGCCTTGGGGGAGTACATAGAGCCTGTCTGGCTCGCGGGCTCGCCTGCCGTAAAGAGATTACCAGAAGCGGCAAGTCTCCGATCAAAGTTAGATGTACAGATTGTCTGACCCAGCTCTATGTTCACTGTCTGCAAGGTTGATTGCAACTGCGGTTGTTTGCCGAGGTGGGTAGAGAGGAGACTTTCGAAGAGCGCGGGCCATCGGTCAGCGGGTCGGTCCAATTGGACCCCCGATCCCGCGCCAGCTGGTCGGCAGATTCATTCGGGTGAGAAGAGACTCAAATCTTGGATCGTCCCGGACGAAATCAAACAAAGAAAACTGGTATACGTTCCAGAGGCCTCGATCCCCGGATTGCTGATCTCGCTCGAGCCACTCGAAGACCTTTTCCTTCTCTCCTAAGGAAGCGTAGAGGCTGGCCATGTTGGTCGTGCTAACATACTTCTTGGAACGCCCTTCTTCTCGATCCTTGACCCATTGCCGAGCCTCTTCTGGCTGACCTAAACTCGCCTGGATCGCCAGCTTGAAGACGAGCAGAAGTTCTTCAATCGGTTCCTCGAGAAGTTCCAGTTCGTGTTTCGCTTCCTCTAGGCGCCCAAACCGGGCGTAACTGTACGCCAAACGAATATGGGAAAAAGGTGCGTGGGGGGCAAGGTCCCGCAGCTTTTCGGCGAGGTCAAGTGCGACCGCGTCGTCTCCCAGCAACTGGTGTACGAACCAGAGGCCCCCTAGGGGCAGCCTCATCAACGGATCCAGCTCGATAGCCGCATTAAGTTCCTCGAGGGCCTCATCAAACCGGCCGAGGACGCGCAGGAGCGTGGCATACCACTCCCGAGCAACAATATTGCTTGGGTTGAGAGAGATGGCCCTCTTGAACTCCCGTTCGGACGTGATCCAGTCCTGATCCTGCTGAAGCGCCAAGTTACCCAGCGCGGCATGCACGTCGGATGAATCGGGATCGAGCTGGAGCGCCTTACCAATGAGCTCCTTGGCGCGAGTAAAAGCTTCTCTTGGACTCATGGTCTCGGAGGAGAGCACGATGTAGCTGTTCGCCAGTCGGGCGTACGGGAGCGAAAACTTGGGATCCCTCCGAATCGCCTCCTCGAAATACCTCATCGCGTCGGTGACGTCTTGAACCGATTCGTCTTCAGTAGCGTGGAGACCCCTCAAATAATACTCATAAGCCACGAGATTCGCGGTCGGCTCCTTCCGAATCGACTCTCGCTCGGGACCGATGAGCTCGAGCCGAAGGGCTCCCGCCGTTCGTTCTGCGACCTCGGTCTGGATAGTGAACACATCATCCAGCTCGCGGTCGTAGGTATCGGACCAGATGTGGTCCTGGCTGCCGGCATCGATCAACTGAAGGGTAATGCGAAGCCGGTTGCCTGCCTTCCGGACGCTTCCCTCGAGCACGGAGGATACGCCCAGTTCGTTACCGATTTGAGCGACGGTCTTGGAGGTCGACTTGTACTGCCCCACCGAGGTCCGGGCGATGACCCGCAACCCGCGGATTTTGGATAAGGAGGCGATGAGCTCTTCGGTAAGTCCATCCGCAAAATACTCGTCTTTAGCATCCGGACTGATGTTGGCAAGGGGAAGAACCGCGAGACGAGGTTGACCAGACTTCTCGACCGGCGCTTCCGGGACCACCCAGGGAAGGACCACCCGATAGACGTCCATCGGGGACTGGAGCCCCTTAAGTGCCATCGATGGCAGCCTTTCCAGTCGTTCGGGGATTTTGTTCCGGACCTGCTCTTGAACGGCATTTGAACAGCAAATCCCCCCGGGCTCTGCCACGGGTTCTATACGTGACGCGATATTCACCGCGTCGCCGAAGATGTCGTTTCCTCGTTGCTCGACGTCACCGAGGTGGATTCCGATGCGGAGCTGCAAGGGGGTGGACCCCTTCCTATCATTCCTCTGATGGACCTGTCGTTGGATTTCAATCGCGCACTGAGTCGCTTTGAGTGCGCTGTCGAACTCGACGAGGAAGCCGTCGCCGGTCGATTTGACCTCCCGACCCTCGTGTTCCGCCACAGTGGGGCGGACGAGCTCTTCCTGCTCCTGCAGCAGCCCCATCGTTCGAGCCTCATCGGCCTGGGTTGAGGCGGTGTATCCCACCATATCAACGAACATGATGGCCGAGAGACGCCGGGACGACGGCACGGCCCGGCTATCGTATCTCTCAGATTAAGCCGCGCTGGGCGTGGTTCTCCTCCGGGTGTAAGACCTCGAACCAGTCGGCGTCAAGTTCCCTCGAGGGAGATTCCGCCGCGGTAGTATTCCCAAGAGAACTTCGTACGGGCGGGACGAATGGCTGCAAAGCGGATTACCCCGGTTTGGCCGGCCTGTCGGAGTCGCGGCGAGCACCAGCCATCCCGGGGTAGACTCCTCGAACCAGTAGCCTAGTCCCTATCCCTTGACGAATGCGAGCAGATCTGCATTGATCTGGTCCGGGTTGGTTCTGGCCATGCCGTGGGGAAAGCCCGGGTAGACTTTGAGCGTGGCATTTTTGACGAGTTTAGCGGTGCGGAGACTCGCGGCTTTAATCGGCACGATCTGGTCGTCGTCCCCGTGCATCACGAGCATTGGAATACTGATCTTCTTCAGGTCCTCGGTGAAATCGGTCTCGGAGAAGGCCTTGATCCCCTCGTAGTGCGCCTTGGCGCCCCCCATCATGCCTTGAAAGAACCAATGCTGCCGGAGACCCTCCGAGATTTTGGCCCCCGGTCGGTTGAATCCAAAGAATGGTATCGTCAGGTCAAGGTAGAACTGAGGCCGATTTGCGGCGAGCGCAGCGCGGAGACCGTCGAAGGCGGCAAGGGGTGTCCCATCCGGATTCGCCTCCGTCTTCAGCATGAGCGGTGGCACCGAGCTGATTAAGACGCATTTGGCCACGCGCTTGGCGCCGTGGCGGGCGATATAGTGGGCAACCTCGCCTCCGCCCGTGGAATGCCCCACGTTGATGGCTTTCTTGACGTCGAGCTCGTCCATCACCGCCGCTAGGTCGTCCGCATAGTGGTCCATGTCATGACCGCCCGACACCTGCGTAGAGCGGCCATGGCCCCGGCGGTCGTGCGCGATGACGCGGTAGCCGTGCTGTAAAAAGAACAGCATCTGTGTGTCCCAGTCGTCCGCCGACAACGGCCACCCGTGGCTGAAAACTACCGGCTGTCCGCTGCCCCAGTCCTTGTAGAATATCTCCGTCCCGTCCTTCGTTTTCACGTACGGCAT
>JASHPV010000093.1 GCA_030037875.1 Thermoplasmata archaeon | reverse complement strand
AGGACGTTGGAATCATTACCCGGGAGCCCCGGTTACACACCGTTGGCGTCGTCCGTTCGGCCAGGGGGGAACGCAGAGGCGGCGGCGTGGCTCCACCGGAGGCTGGTCGCAAACCGAGCTTTCTGGCCCTACTGGGCCGGGAACGTCACGAGTTGGGCCGGACTCGGAATGGCCGACGTGCTTCTCCTCTTCCTAGTTTTCGAGGCGACCGGCTCTCCCCTCGCAGTGGCCTATGTCGGGATCGCGGCATCGCTTCCCGTCATCGCGATCGGCCTGCCTGCCGGTGCCATCGCGGACCGGTACGACCGCCGCAAACTGCTCATCCTCACCGGTCTCCTGCAGTCGGCCGTTCTAGCCATCGTCCCGTTGAGCGTTTGGGCCATCGGCTTCAACCTCGACCTCGTGCTCGCATTGGTATTCCTTCTGGAAGCGGTGACCGCGGTCTTCCGACCCTCTTCCAACGCGATCCTGCCGAGCCTTGTTCATCCGGACACGCTCGACGATGCGAACGGCATCCTTCAGGCGTCGACGGCCGTTGCCTCCACAGCCGCGGCGGCCACCGCAGCCTACCTGTTGGTGACGATCGGGACCTACCCGGCGTTCGCGGTCGCGGTTGGCGTATTCCTTCTCTCGGGCGTGTTGATGACCCGGATCTCGGCCCCACCAGGGAGGTCTTTCGCAGGTCCCGCTTCAGCCACCCCCTCATCGTTGGCAGAAGATATCCGGATCGCACTGCGCTACCTACGTTCCAACCGAGCCCTTCTCGAGCTCACGTTCGTTTCGATCGGCCTCGGTTTCTTTCTGGCGATCTCCACGCCGTTTCTCGTCGTCTACACCGTCGACGCGCTCGGACAAGCGGCGAGCGCGTTCGGTTACCTCCTCGCCGGATTCAGCGGCGGCTTCCTCGTCGGGTCCTTGACCATGGGCCGGTTCGGCATCCTGCGACATTTTGGCCGGGTCCTCATCGGCGTGCTGTGGGGGAGCGGAGCTCTGTTCGGAGTTCTTGTATTGGTTCCGATGTTCGCCGTCGCCGGGCCAGCCCTCGTGGTGCTCGGCATCCTCTTCGGGTTGATCACCACGGCGTTTTTCTCGTTCGTGCAGCGTACCGTTCCTTCCGGTCTCCTGGGGCGGTACCTGAGCATCGATGAGACGGTGGGGCTCGCGATGACGCCCGTCGGGATCTTCGTGGGGGGCCTCCTGATCGAATGGAGCGGCGTGTTGGTCGCCTACGCGGTGGCCGGGGCGGGGTTGTTCGCTACGGGTCTGGTCGCTCTAGGCCTGCGAAACCTTCGGTCGATGCGCTACGAGGCCGAGCCCGTGAAAGGTGCGCCGCCGGTCGCCCCGTTCCTAGGCACCGGCACCGACCCGGTGCCGATGGAACTACCGAGCCGCCAGGCGGTCCCGCAGCCGACGCCAGTCCCCAACGAGGTCCGGCCGTAGTCGTTCCAACCCGCGGTCGCGTAGCCGTTCTAGACCGCGGAGAGCCGCCGAGCGATCGTTCTGAGCGAGCCGGACCTCTACTTCCCGGAGGTCCACCTCGAGTTCGTCGGCCTTGAGATTCTGGTCGGTGAAGATCTGACGGGCGCTGGTGAAGGCGGTTTCCGCGGCCGCCACGTTTTCACGGACCAACGCGAGCCGACCCTCGGTCAAAAAGGCGCGGGCCCGGCCGAGCGAATCCCCAATCTGATCAAACAACGACAGCGCGACTCGGTTGTGCGCCTCGGCGTCGGGCAGATGACCTTGGTCCAATTCCAAATCGGCAAGTCCGAGGGAGGTCCAACCCAAACGACGAAGGTCGTGCGCAGCCTCCCCCAACTCGAACGCACGTTGGAGAGCCGCCCGAGCCTCGTCAGTATGGCCTTGAGAGTTCAGCTGGACTCCCAGACAGAGAAGCCCGAACGCCGCTTCCGCCCGGTCGCCGACCTCGATGAGCTTGTCAGTGGCGGTTCGGAAGCCGTCCAGCGCCTCGTCCTCCCGCCCGGGCAGCATCGATAGCGCCGTCGCCCGTCGGATCGATTCCGCCGCTGCCTCGCGGACCTCTCCCGCTTCCGTGGCCAGTCGCAACGCTTCGTCGTGCGTCGCCAAGGATTCCCGGTAATTGCCTCGGTAAAAGAGAATCTCACCCCGGAGCCGGAGCGTCGCGATACGGAGCGGCACCGACCCCGCGAAAGGCCCGCTGGGCGGTAGGTCTCGGAACGAACGTTCCGCCTCATCCCATCGTCCTTGGTCGGCCAAAAGTCGGGCTCGCAAGAGGGCGAAAAACGCGCGGTCGACGGGGGTGGCCGCGGTCCATAAGCGACGGTCGGCCCGGAATTCGTTGAGCAGCGATTCCGCGGCCTGGAGTTCCCCCGCGCGTGTTCGTTGCATGGCGAGTTCGAGACGGATCCGGGTCTCGGTGGCCAGATCGTCCGGGTCGGCTCGATGGAGCGCCTCGAGCGCCTGTTCGAGGTACGCGATCGCCGCAAGCGGCTGGAACGCCGCCACCGCGAGCTGGGCGGCCTGCTGATTGTACTGAACGGCGGCATCCAGACCCCCGAGATACGAATGGCGCGCCAGGGCGTAGACCGTCTCGGTCTCACGAGAGGCGCTGCGCTCGAACGCCGCCGCGATCCGCCGATGGAGATGCCGGACGTTCTGGGCCCCGAGCTCTGCGAAGAGCTGGTGCCGAAGCTCCTCCTGGGTGAAGGCGAAACGGTCCCACTCCAGCTCGCGAAGGATCCCCATTCCCACGAGCTGCTCGAGCCCCTCGACGATTCGTTCCTCATCGCCGCCGGCCGCGGCCGCAAGCGTGTCGAACGAGAACTCGCTCCCCGCCACGACCGCCAGGTTCAGCAGTCGCCGCGTGGCCGGGTCGATCTCCCCCAGGGCAGGTTGCCCTCCCGAGAGGGGAGTCGAGACGCCCTCCGGGAGGGCTTCGTTGAGCGCGGGAGGATGGCGGACCAGTCGTTCGATGAACATCGGAAGACCACCGGTTTCGGAGAAGAGACGGCGCACCTCGGGCGGGCGGAATCGTCGCCGAGGGTCGAGCCAGTGTAGGAAGTCCTCCACCTCCCCTTCTGAGAGGGGGGGAAGGGAGATTCGGTCGAGCGACTGACCGCGAACCAGGGTATCCAACGAATCGGGGACGTTGTGCGAATCGGGTGAGTCCACGGCGGCGATCACCCAGATGCTGCGACCCTCGATCCGTGGGAGAAGGTACCGGAGGAATGCCAAGGAAGCCGCGTCCGCCCGGTGGAGGTCGTCCAGGGCGAGGAGCACGGGCCCTTTGCTCGCCGCGGTCATCAATGGCTCCGCGAGCTGAGCCGACAGCCGCTGCCGGTCGGATTCCAGCTCGGCCTGGGTCCCGTCCGCGGCGGTGCGGATGGCGTCCCCCGCCAACGAGTCGACTCCCTGCATGCCGAACGCCGGCAAGAAGGCCAGCATCGGCCCGGCGGACGGTTCGGTCGGCAGCGCTCCAACCCGCTCCGAGGAGCCCCCGGTCGCGAGGGCTTCGCGAATCAGCGAGAACGGGGACGGATTCTCGCTGGCGGCCCGGGCCTGGAAGATCCGGAACCCGGTGGCCCGAGAATCGTCGATCAACGCCCGGAGAAAGGTGGATTTACCGACTCCGAGCGGTCCGTCCAAAAGGGTGATTCCCGCGGAACCAGAGCGCGCCCGCTCTCGTCGATTAACGAGCGCCTCCCAAGTATCCAGACGCCCGATCCGGGGTCGGGTCTGCGTCGCCGAAATGGCCACGCCAATCCTAGGGGCGGGGCGCCGTATTTAACAAGCCACCCCTCCCGAGCGAGGGGCCGAGTTTCTCTGGTCCGAGCCAACCGAACCTTCAGCCGTCACTAGTACGCGTCCCGATTCAGCCTTTGACCAGTCTCCCGAGCCATTCCGGGGATTCGCCGTTGGATCCGGCGCGGGCGGAGCCGACTGAAGGCGTGGGACCTACCAAGGTGGGTTCGTCCCGCCATCGAGTCAACCCGAATCCTATAGTTCGTGTTGGCTAAGGTCTTCCGCGAGAGTAGAATCAGCGAAGCCAGCCCGCATTTCGCGCGAGATCTCGGCATCGATTCCCTCCCGGCTGCCGATGTGCGTGAGGAACAGTCGGCTAGCTTTCATGACGGTCGCGGCGTGGGCGGCCTGGGAGGGCGTGGAGTGCCCGTACTCTTGGGCGCGGTGAGCGTCCCGGTCGGCGTAGGTAGCCTCGTGGACGACGAAATCGGCGCGCAGCCCTTCCGGAGCCGACGGCTGCCGCGTGTCCCCTGTGTAGAAGAGCGTGGCATCGTCGGAAGTGACGAGATAACCGAGATTGTACACTGTGTGGTCCAACGGGATGCCCCGTACCCGCCACCGACCGATCATCGCTTCGGGCCGGAGACTCTCGACCAGTCGAAAGTCGTAGAGCTCGGCCGGGTCCTTGACCATCGCCTGGACGCGGTTCATGTCTCGGAGGATCGGCGAGAGCCCTGGCGGAGTGACAATCGTCAACGGACGTTTTCGTCCTGTGAGCAGGGTGTGCAGGAGAAAGTCGAACAGTCCGGCGATGTGGTCGGTGTGTAAATGGGAGATCAGGATTCCCTCCACCTGGTCAAACAGCGAGGTATCGTGGAGCCGACCTGTCGCGCCGGCGCCGCAGTCCAGCAGCAGTCCCTCAAAGAAGGCGCTGCTCATTTGCCGGCGGCCCCCCAGGAAGTTGCCTGCCCCCGTGCCAAGGAAAGTGATTTTCATGAACGGCTACGTCCCTGTTTTGCATCCGCGGCGCACGGGCAGGAGATATTTCACCTCCCGTGAACGTGCGAACTTCCCGATCCGGGACAGATTGACGATAGACCAGTCCCGGTGCGGAAGCGAGCCACCTTCAGTCGATGTAGAGGCTCGTTCCCGGGCTTATGCCGTTTCGAGGAGGAGATCACTCGGACAGGGCTTGGTCGGTCAACCGTAGGCGTCGGGTCATCTCGGCGAGGATGCCGCGCAGGACGTCGGGTTCCGCCTTCGCAAAGCCCCAGAACTCCCACTTCGACACGACGGCGAGCTTCGAAGGGTGGAGAGCCGTTACGTCCGCGGACCGAGGTTGGCTATCAAAGATCGACATCTCGCCGAAGAACTGCCCTTCCTCCAATCGCGCAAGGCTCCGATTGCCCCGCCGGACCTCGGCCGAGCCGTCGAGGATCAAGTACAGCCCGATCCCCTCCTCGCCTCGTTTGACGATCGTTTCGCCTTCTCCGTACGCGACGACCTTCACCCACTTCGCGAGCTTCTTCAACTGGGAGCCGGACAGGCTCGCAAGAATCGAGACCTTCGAGAGTCGTTTCGCGAGCTCGCCCTCTGGAAACTCTACCGTCCTCGCCACGGCCGCCGAGACTTTCTCCCGGGATTAATACGTAACCCTACGGAACCCGCGCGGGGAGAGGGATTCGAGACCGCGTCGAAAGGGGAGCCGCTCCCCGGCGCTTGCCGTCCGTCCTCTCGCAACCTACCGTCCTCCGAGTTATACTCGGACGTGCTAGCCGAATCTACCGGGCGTCCATGGCGATCGACATTACCACGGTCACGGCCGGCGCCGCGTGGGCGGTCGCTATCGGCACGGTCGTTCTATTGTGGTGGCAGGTCCGAGTCTCGCAGCGCCTGAACAGCGCGAACGCGGTATTGACCCTTCGAGAGCGGTTCGACTCCCCGGCCTTCCGACGACGCCGGAAGCAACTGGCCGAACGGCTCCTCGCGGGCCGACACGACGACATCACCAACCTCGAGGTCGCGGCTTTCTTCGAGCTGGTGGGCTCGCTCACGCACCAGCACGTGCTGGACCGGTATCTGGTCTGGGAAGCCTTCGGGACCTGGATCAACGGCTACTACTACGCTCTTCGCAATCCGATCGACGTCATCGGTCGCGCGCGAACGGCACTCAAGGACCCGTTGATCATGCACAATTTTGAATGGATGTTCGGAATCGTTCAGCAAATGGACCGTAAGATGATCGGCGCGGAGGTCGATATCGAGGACGCGACCCGCGACGAGTCCAACGCCCTATTGAAGCGAGAGGCAGAACTCGACATTGACTGACGGTCTATCCGGACGGAAACTGTACCTCGCTTCCTTCTCCCGATAGCGGGACTGGCCTGAACCTCCCGCCGTTGCCGTTTGGCTCGGGGGGTTGGACCCGGCTCTCGGTCAGAAGACAATGCTGACCAGCACGAGTACGATCAACACCACGACCCCAATCCTGACCCAATGGAAGATCTGGGTGGTGGTCTGGTCGATCCGTCGCAGCAGAGCGTTTGGATCGTAGGTCGGCGGTGGCGGCGCTGGCGTCCAGGGCGTAGAGGCGGACATGCCCCGGTTCTCCTGCCGGAACTTAAAAGGAGCCCGGACCGTGCTGCTTCGGGGAAGGACCGCCAAACGCCCAAAAATCCGTCTTCCCGAACGGCGTCCCGCGCCCTGTGGCAACCTCGCCCGGATGCCCGTGTAGTTTCTTCTGGGGGAAGGTTTCGGAAACCGTGCCCGGAGGATAAGCCCCTGGGGGAAAAGTCGCCGGTCTCTTGGGTCCCGCGTCCGAACGTCGCGATTATCGTGATATGATAGAACCCGTTTCAGACCGCAATGTTTGGATCGCCCCGCCCGGGGGACAAGGCTCTCTCGGGGCGACGCATAGTCATTACCGGCGCCGCTCGCGGGTTGGGGCGCGCGCTAGCCATTGTTGCCGCGGATCTGGGTGCTGAGCTCGTTCTGTGGGGCCGCGATTCATCTCGGTTGGCTCTCGTGGCCGCGGCCATCCAGACGCGCACGGGACGGGAGCCCACCAGCGCACAATGTGATCTCGCCGATGCCGACAGTATCCGAGAGGCGTGCCGGCGTACGTTGACCCTCGCGCCGGTCGTCGACGTACTGATCAACAATGCCGCCCCTTGGCTCCCGGGGAGGCTCGAAGACCTCACGGAGGCTACGATCGCCGAGACCCTTGCGGCGGCCGTTACGGGAACGGTCCTGGTGACCAAGGAGCTTCTCCCGGCACTGCGGCGATCGGCCGCGGCCGACATCGTCACGGTCGTTTCTACGGCGGCATTGCTCGGCCAAAGCTCGGGGGAGGCGTCAGCGGTCTTCCACGCCGCGAAACACGCCCAGTCCGGATTCAGTGACAAGCTGCGCATGGAGCTCAAAGAGCACGGGATTCGCGTGTCCGCGATCTACCCTCCCGACTTTGACGACACCGACCCCTTGGCGCCGGAATGGAACGAAGTGCGGGAGCCAGCGGCGCATGGCCGGCTCACGAACCGCGAAGTCGTGGAAGCGGTCCTGTTTGCCATCACCGCGCCCCGAGTTTGCTCTTATCCGGTCATCGTGCTCGACAACATGTGGCGGGAATGACCCGCGACCCCATTTTGCCGATCACCGGAGGGCTTCGAAGCAACAGTTCAAACTCCCGGCGAAGAGCCACCTTCGACGCTCGGGGGTGACCTGTGAGTCCCGACCTACGGGCCCTCTTCGACCCGGAGTTCGGGGTTCCAGGCGATTTCCCACAGGTGTCCGTCGGGGTCGAGAAAATAACCCGCGTAGCCTCCCCAGAATGTCGGCCCGGCGGGTTTCGCGATTTGTGCGCCGGCCGCCCGAGCTTGGGTCATCACGTCGTTCACTTCCTCTTTGCTGTTGACATTGTGACCGATGGTGAACTCCGTCGAACTCCTCGGCTGCGCCTCGACCCTCGCATCCCACGCGATTTCCTTCCGGGGATAGAGCGCGAGCATTAGATTTCCTTGCAAAGAAAAAAACACGACCGCTCCGTGCTCGAGTTCAGCGCCAACTATTCCTTCCGTATCCAGCCCTAGGCCCTCCCGGTAAAATCGAAGCGCGCGGTCCAGATCGTCCACTCCGAGCGTAAGCACGGTCACACGAGGCTTCATGGATCCACGACTGATCGATCGCGGAACTTAACCCGGCTTTGGGGTGTTGAAACGGTATACCAAATCTTCCCGGCATCCTACATGAGCTGTGACCTTTGCCGACGGCGATGTAGCAAGTCTGCGGTTTCCACCCGGAACCCAGGTCCCAGTTTCTGGTTCTGCTTTGAAAGTGGACGCGATCTTGCCAACGACGACCCCGAAGTTGTGAGCGAAGCGACCCGCGCGGCATATCGCGAGCCGTGGGACTCCCGAAAATTGGCCGCCACCGGAGGAGAGTAAACGCTCCGTTCAACTCCCCACAGCTGAGGCATGCCGGCTGTCCTACCCCGTTCCACCCTCCTCCATGAAAGGCCTCTTTACGATGAGAGTCTGACCGAGCATCGACATGGTCTCCGAGCTGGATACGCTGCGGGAGTGGTTCGACTACCTTGCCGCCTCGCGCGGCGGCTACCTGGAGACATTCGCAAAGCTTCCACCCCAGGAGCTCTCTCGTGACCGGGGTGCGTCCTACCCGTCGCTTGTCGACATCCTAGCGCATTCTTCGGGGGCGCTATACTTCTGGATAAAGAACTGCTCGCCGGACGCATTCCCGCCTCCCGAGCCGGAAATCGGTGATCCCCCTACAGTCGCGCAGCTGAAGGAGTTCGAGACGTACCTCCAGACACACATCGGGCGGTTCATGGCCGCCTTGCGGGAGAGCGACTTAGATCGTACGATTGCCAGACCGAAAGGCCCCGGGTCGGACCATGATTGCGACATCCCGGTCCGTGAGGTTCTATGGCATTTGGTCGAAGAGGAGCTCCAGCACCTGGGCGAGCTGAATGCCCTCCTCTGGCAGATCGACGTCGAAGCGCCAATCTACAACTGGATCCGATGGGCGCACGATGTCGGTCGGATCAAGGATAATCCTCCAAGATAGGGGTGCCATCGCGAAACGGGAAACCTAGGCTCATCGGTGCCCGACGAGTAGCTTCGGGGATTCCCCTTGGGTGCCAATCGACCCGGACATTCCCTTGGTTCGCTTAGGCGGAGTCCTTGATCAGCGCCCCGAACGAGTTCAGCCGCTTCACTTTGCCGCTCTCGAGCTCGAAGATGTCGCAAAACCGAACGGACAGGTGGGTGCCGTCCTTCTTGTGGACGTGAGCCGTGCCCTCCACAACGACCACGTTGCCTTGCTCGGTCATCCGGCTGACCTCCGACCGAAGTTCATCGTTCCCAAAATTCTGAATGAACGCGGCCTTTCCTCGCGTTCGCACTCCGGTTGGGGGGACTCCATTGCCCCACTCGATCCACTCCACATCGTCGGCCAGTAGGGGGCCGACCTTCGTGCGGTCCGTGCTTGCCATGTATCTCTCGACGATCGTCTTGTTCGTACTCATGGCTATGGAAACCGCCCGCTCGGTCAAAAGCAAGTGGGTGGGAGATAGATCAACCAACCCAACGAGCTCTCACGTCATCACATAAGGGCCAACCACCGGGGAGAGTCGAACCCAGAGTTCGAGCTCCCAAGACCGCCGGTGTTTCCCTCCCTCCGTTCGCAAAAGGACCTTGCCGGTGCAAAGCCAAGGTGGGAAAAGGGAAGCTTTGGGGTCGATGCCCGCTCCCGACCGGATGCTTGCAAGGTCAAATCGCATCCGCCAGCCAAGTGGGAAGCGGACCTACACTGAGATCTCGGATGGAGGGACTGCGCGGAGGGCCACCCCGACTTCTTCCACGCACAGAGGTACCGCCTCAGGCGCATGGGCCACTAGAAAATCAGGGAACGCCTTGTTCCATGAGATGTCATCGCTAACCAGGAGGCCCCCCATAGGGAGGCGACTCCAGGCCCACTCGAACTCCATTTTCATGTGCTCGTACGTGTGCATGGAATCGTGGAGGAACACCTGGGGTCGAATCGACAGCGTTGGGAGAACGTCCTGAGACGGACCGATGAGCAAGGTCCAACGGCTTCGTAGAACTTCCGGCACGAGCCACCCTGCGCCCAATTCAGTCGGTACAAACACACGGTCTACAGTGCCGTCCCCGTACCGGTACCCAGACGGGTCGAAGTTGGGAAGGTCGATGGATGTCAGGTGCCCTCTCCCGTTCTCGTGAAGCGCGTCAAGAATGAAGGTGGAGGAGATTCCTTGACCCACTCCGGTTTCGATCACTTCGAGGGGGCGAACGCGTCGAATCAAGGCATAGAGGGCCGCTTCCTTGAATCCAGGCCATCCCCCCGTGGAATACAGCCGAATTTGATCAGTCGTAAACTTGCTCTCCAACCGTTCCCGAATGTAACGAAACCGACCCAGAAGATGCTCGACGTGCGGAGCGACCTCCGAGTCGGGCAGGAGCGTGACGCCGAAGTAGGCACTGTAGATGACGAAGGCAAGCTCGGCCCGGTCTGAACAGTGCAGGGACTGGGGTCGGGCCCCGCCAACCTTGACGTCGTACCCGGAGCGGTTCCGACCGTTGACCAAATATCGGAGGCCCAACCCCCAGAAGTTGAGGATGTAGGGGCGGATCTTCAGCAGTCGAGGGATGGTCCGGGGGGTAAATCTCGGAAGTTTCGTCGGGTTGGAATCTCCCATTCTGTTCGGCGACCCAAGGTTCTCCACAGATTCCTCCTGCTGCCGAGGGGTTGCGGTTCGCTGTTTGACAACCGGGCAAGTCCTACCGCCAATACAATGGTTCCGAATCCGGAGGGAATCACTCCGGCCACGAGACTCACAACGACCACGAGCGCTTGGGGGCGGGAGGCCTCCTGTGGAAGGACCGCACTAACATCCATTGGCAAGCCGGCGAAGTTCCCTCGCCACAGCGTCCCGGAACCGGGGCGAGCCGATCTCGCCCAATATAACGTTGGGTGCTTCGAGGTAGCGAGCGAACCGATCGAGACCGCGAGAGAATGGCTTGACGATCTCGCCCGGTCTCGCGCCCTTCTCCCACCAGGCTCGGCTTATTCGTAAGGAGTGCGCGATTTTGTCCCGAACCGGCTCAATGCGACCGACGAGTCGGTCCCCTAACAGCACTGGCAGGACGTAGTAGCCCCATCGACGTTGGGACGGGGGCTTGTAGACTTCGAAAGGATTCTCGAAGCCGAACAGCATTTCGGAACGACCGTGCGCCGAGGTGACGTCAAGCGGAGCTAGGAACGTTGTCTCGGGCTCGGTGGCGTGGGTCTGCCAGGACCTCGGTATCTCTCCTTGGGCGACGGTCTCGAGAAACGGGAGGTCCTCAGTCCTGAGCACCGAAGATTCGTGATGGCCCTCCACGAGGACTTCCGTCAGGCGTCCCGAGGCCGTTAGGCCGTCCCTAAGCTGCCGTTTCGAGAGACGGGAGCGGCCGCGGCCCTCCTCCTGAATCCTCAGGAACTGGGTTCCGTCATGGCCAGACAGCCCCAGCCATCCAAGCGTCTCAAGCGCGAGGTCGGCCCTGGTCTCTTCTCTCGAGATCGGCGCCGGAAGGCGTCCGAACAGGCGCTCGGTGCGGTCGTAGAATTTCCGGTTCCCCTCGCGGTGGTGGATCATGACGTCGAAGCGGCGCCACATGTAATGGAGCGCCAACCCTTCGAGTCGACGGGATCGATATTCTTCGACCGGCTCGCCGCCGGCCCAGTCGCCGGCTCCGGAAGGGCCACCTCGGTCGATCCTCCCTCGAACGCGACGGACCGTCGCGGAGTGGGCGCGTCCCCATTCCTCCCATCGAACCGGGAGTCCTTCGTGGTAGACCCAAGACCACTGTAGGGCGAGCCGCTCTCGCGGGTAGATGTTCAGGTTCCCGCCGTGCTCGAACGCTGTTCGCTCCTCGTAGAGCACCCTTTCGAGGTCCACGGGTCGATATCCTTCCACCCGGCTCGCGAGCACCAGGTCGTGGTTCCGTCCGACGATGTCGAGCGGGTCTACCTGGATACGGCGACACTGAAGGAGTGCATCGCGTACTCCCTGAACGCCGCTCCAGCGGCGCCCTGGCCAAAGCCCCTGCAGGCCGAGCACAAATCGTCGCTCGGTTTCTTTCGAGATCTGCATCGGGGGTCGCTGCGCTACGACAGTGGTCCGGGGCTTGAAGACCAGCCACCGGAGGGACCTGAACTAAGGGTTCAAGTCCGCGTGTCTGCCAGCTTCTCTTCCCTTACTCGCACTGTGATACGTGGCCTGCCCAAAATCAACCTGCGAAAGGGGTGCGTATATCCCCCCACCGGCAAACGCCGAGCCTACACGGGGCGTCGAGTCGAGCGATATGGACAGCGCCGTCCTCTGTGCGGAGTTCTCGACAACCTTGAACGCGAGTTCGCTCGGCAGCCTCCTGAACCCCGTTCGGCTACCGGATGCGGCCGAGGATCCTGAAACTGTGTTTTCCTGCCCCGGCCGTCGGAAGATCCATGTCAGGTTGGTCCGCTCCGCAGACGCCTTCGAAGGAGCGACGAAAGGAGGTCTGAGGCCGCTATTCTGCCCTCGTCCGAGTGGTACGGGTTCATTAGCCGCCTGCTTCTCCACGTTCCATGCGCGCCTCTGTGTTCGTCGGGACGAGCCTCGATGGTTTCATCGCTCGAAAGAACGGCAGCTTAGACTTCCTTCCGACCGTCGGCGGGGATCCGAACGGCTACGAGGACTTCATCGCGACGATCGACGCGTGCGTCATCGGACGAAAGACCTACAAGTGGGTGCTCGGCTGGATGCGACGGACCGGTGGGCGCTGGCCCTACGAAAAGCCGGTGATCGTACTATCTCACAAGCCGAGCCGGGTGAGAATCCCGAAGACGGCGAAATGCGAGGTGCTGAACTGCTCACCGGAGAAAGCGGTGGCTCTTCTCCAAAAGCGCGGGGTTCGGCACATCTATGTCGACGGCGGCAAGACGATTCAAGCCTTTCTGAGGGCGGGGCTCATCGATAGGATCATCGTCAACCGATTCCCGGTGCTGATTGGGCAAGGGGTACCTCTCTTCGGGGAGCTGCCTCATGACCTTCGGCTGAGGCACGTTTCTACCGAGGCGTTTCCCCGAGGGTTGGTCAAGTCCGAGTATAGGGTCCTCCGGGCGGGGCGTGGTCGTCACGCCCGGGGACACCGACGCTAGTGCTGCTTCCGTCCCACCTTCCAGTGCCCTGAGGCAGTCGAATCTCATTCAAATTTTTCATTCAGGAACGCCTTCAACCGACCGGATATTCGTGATGCGCGAATCGCGGGCGTTGACTTCCAAATAGCACAGGCTTGGTACGTTGGACCCTTAGAACACAGGGGGTTGTCCCGGCTGGGGTCCCAGACCGGTCAGGTGCACCCTCCGGCGCCAGAGAGGATGAGGCAGGGGCGCGGAATAACACCCACCGGACGGACTTGAACTAAGGGTTCGGGTCCATGAGCCGGTCTGCGTTCCCTTCGTTACTTGCGCTCGGGGATGTTGCCAGCGCGAAGTCGACGTGGGGAAGGGGTGGTTTACTGCCAAAGGACCCCGGACGCCTCCCTCACGACCCTCATACCTCCTAGTCCCGCCGTGCTGTCCGACGGGCAGAGGTGCGCGGAACATCTAGCGCTCTTGGGAGTGTCCCGCACCCGTCGCGACAGTCAGCGCTGAAGGTGATTCGTCTGCGTTCAGCCGCCTTGACGGAAGAGCTACCTTTGGTCTTAGCCTGAAATTGGCAGCGCGGGAGGGTGAACTGTGAAGCGAATCCTGATCGATCTGCGGATCTTTCTTGCGGTTGTCGCCGCTCTCGGAGTCGCCCTCGCGGTCGTGAGCGCTGCGTTCCTCGGGATTTACAACGCTCCCATCGACCACGTCGTGGAATTCCAGCACCTCATCACTGCGAAGGTCGTGAATTGGTCGACGATCGTGAGTTGGCAGAACTTTACGGAGTCCGGAGTACCTATTGGAGCGCTCCTCGAATTCGGATGGTGGCTCACCACCGGCCCGGGAGTTGCAGTGTCGATTCTTGCGGCCAATGGGACAAGTGCAACGTGGGGTACCTTGGTCGGGTGCGGGGAGGGTCCGGCCACGTTCGGAACGTGCGGTTGGACGACGGATAACCATTCGTTTACGATCTCAATCAGTCAGTCGATTAGCGCCCCCGGATTTCCCATGGGCCCCTCGGCGAACTATACGGCCTCCGTGGGCTTCCAAGGTTGGTACAGCTACTCGACGCCCGCACGCTAGCTATGCACCTAGGGGAGAGCGCGTTCCCCGACTGACGAATTGCCCGTCTCGGCCATTCAATCAACCGATTCCGCCCGCTTCTAGTCACCCAAAGCCCGTGGCTTGCCCCCGCGGGGGTGTGTGCACGAAATCCTCTATGGGGCCCTCCCTTCGACCGCATGCGGGGGTTCCTAACGCGAGAGCCGCGTTCGAAGGGGCGAATCGGGAAGGAGTTCCTTGGCCTCAATCACTGATGGAGACAAAAGCGTCGGATAAGCCGGGGCGCTGGAGCTCGACTCGGTTCCAAAACGCCTTGTTCTCGGGATCTCCGGCGCGGAAGAGATGGTCATACTTCACCCGGTCCTCTGCCGGGGGAAGACGCTCTACGCACTGGCGGGCGAACTCGGCGAGTTGCCGAGCACTCGAAAGACGCGGATTTAGGAGAATGTAGTACAACGCGAGCTTTTCGACTTCGCGCACGGGATGGCCGAGGTTCGCTCCCGCCCGCTTCAATTGAGCCAGGACGACGAGAGCCGAATCCCCGGGCTCTAGACCGGGGATCACCATTTCGTTGTCCGCCGGAATGCGGTTCAAGAGGTCTGAGCCCTTCGGGCGAGCTGCGATTCG
The DNA here is from genome assembly GCA_030037875.1 of Thermoplasmata archaeon. GTDB lineage: Archaea > Thermoplasmatota > Thermoplasmata > Lutacidiplasmatales > UBA184 > JAKIWV01. The sequence continues at coordinate 20,252 of JASHPV010000093.1, read as the reverse complement.
CTGCTTCATTTCTTCTAAGCCGGACGTTGAGCTTCCCGCGAGGACATTGATCAGCGGCGTCCGACGGTTGCTTCCAGTTAGGTACGGGAGCAGCCGTTCGTACGGCCAGGAGTCGACCGGCTTCGCGTCGACCTCGTCAATCAAGCAAAGGCATGGGCAATCTGTCGCACTCGCTTCTCGCAACCGAGCGACGAAACTGCTCTCGTCACATTCCGCCAGGTTGATTTCATCGAACTGGAGTGAGTTGCCCTGCGATCGAGCTACCTCTTGGATCAGGAAGCTCTTCCCGCTGCCCGGTGAACCCCAAATGAGGTAGTTCTCGATGCCTGGCCGGGCTGAGGTCAAGCTCCCAAGGACTCGCTGTTTCCAGTCCTTCAGAGCGCTGCGAACGTTGGAGGAGTATCGAACGTAGTTTCCGGCGATCGCAAAACTTGAAAGAGGAACCGCCTCCATCTGAATTAGAAGACGCTGAGACGCCAGCTCAGCGCCGGCTTCCCCTGAGACGAGCGGAACGACCTCCGTGCCGCCTCCCACTCCGACACCGAGAAACTCACGAATCTCACGCAGGAATGTAGCCCACCCGGGATCTGACTCAAGCAGAATGTGATTCCGACCCTCGAAGGGAACGAACCGGGCTCCCGGAATCCGAGCGGCTAACCCTCGGCCCGCCTCGAAGGGGATCACCTCGTCGTGGCGGGCATGTAAGACGAGGGTGGGGACAGAGACTTTCGAAAGAAGATCGACCACGTCAATATCGGCGAGGATTTCGAGGAGTCGGGCGGCGTTCTTGGGTGGGCACGATACCCTTTGGAGTTCGTTGAACCAGCGCACTTGCTCCGCGTTCGCATCCGGCATGAACAGAGAAGTGAACAGCTGACGGTAGGCGGGATTTTCCCGGCCCCAGCCCAGCTCGATCATTTGCGTCAAGGACTCCCACCTCGCGAGCGCCCCGGGATCCTGTTCCCGGCCCCCCATCTTTTTGAGGCCTCTTCCAAAGGAGGCGTACAGGATGAGGTGGCTCACGCGCTCTGGGTGACGGGCCGCATATGCTATCCCAACCGCGCCCCCTTGCGAACCGCCTAGCAGGGCAAATCGCTGGAGGCCGAGGAAGTCGACCACCGACTCCAAGTCGCTGACGAAGCTCTCGAAGCTCAGCTCGGTCGGGTTCCAATCGGACAGCCCGAATCCGCGCTCGTCGTAGCGGATGTACGTATTGAAACGGGAGAGTTCCCGAATCCAATAATTCCACACCGGACTTTCGAAGTCGAACTCTAGGTGGGTGAGCCAATGCGCGGCCCGAACGATGGGGTAACCTTCGCCCGTCTTGGCACACGCGATCCTGGTCCCGTCTCGGGTTGCGCAGAACTGGATGCGTTGGTCCAGTCTGGGCTTCGACATGGTCGATGCTGCTTGAAGGCATACTTGAACGTAAATCAAATGTTGCGGAGAAACCACCCCGTCTACGCGACGGTGCCTCAATAGAGCGGATCAGTCAGATCCCAGAGGTCTCCGTTGAAACGCGCGCCCGGGAGGTGGATGAGGACTTTGGTCACGCCCGAAACCCGCACGTTAATTTCTAGATGGCTCAGGCTTCGTCCAACGGACACTTTCGAACACGGGGGGTTGTTTCCGCTGGGGTCCTAGTCCCTTGAGGCGCACGCTCCAGCTCCAAGGACGATAAGTCAGGAACGAGGAAAAGCAGCCACCGGAGGGACTTGAACCCTCGACCTGCTGATTACGAATCAGCTGCTCTGCCAACTGAGCTACGGTGGCGTCGGGGTAGGACGAGGGGGTCGCACCTATAATCGTACGCCGGGCCGCGACCAAACTCGCCCCGAGACCTGGGGCTCAGGGCTTCGACCGAGCCGGTTCAGAAGCGGCGTCGCGCTCCGCGATCCGGTGGAGCCGCTCGGGGGCGGCGATCGTTTGGAGATACTGGGCCACGGCCGGGGGCACAAGCTCCTTCCAGTTACCTCCCTCGAGAATCCGTCGGCGGACCACGGCGCCCTGGAACCTCTCCCGATTCACGAGAGGGGGCGATTCTACCCGGACGCCTTCCCGTTCGAACAGAAGCCGAGTCAGCGGATTGTTCGTGTAGACGACGTCGAACGGTGGCAATAGGCCACGCAGGTACGCCACCCACTGAGCATGCTGGTGGATGTCCGCGACCGGTACCGGGAGACAGCGCTCCAGGTGGGCCTCCACCAGGGCCTGCAGGATCATCTCGATTCGTTCCCCCGCGGTGAACGGATTCTCCGAGGTGTACGATTCTTGGGCACTTCCGATGGCCAGGATGAGCGGCGCGTCGGGATGTGCGCGGCGGAGGTCGGAGACCACCGCGAGATGGCCACGGTGGAAGGGCTGAAACCGGCCGACGATCAGTCCCGCCACGAGGGCCCCCTCTATTCGGGCTCGAGATCGTCCACGTCGTCCAGGAACTCGTCGATGTGCGGGCAGCGGGCCGTCAGGTAATGCCGGCAGTGCCGACAGTACGTGTCGTCCATCCCGCGAGCCAGCGCTCCGTTGAACTCGTAGCAGGGACGATTGAAGAATCGCTCCTCGCCTCGACTCTCCTCGGGAGGCGCATTGATCTGGAACGGGGACCCTCGGGTCGTTCGCTCCCATCCTCGGTGCGAGGGGATGCGAGTGGCGCCCTTCACGATCCCGCCGCCGGACGACCCGCCGGGGTCTTCACCGGCGACGCGGCCGGCACGTCGGTCCGCGAGGTGGCATGAACCATGGCCGCAAGACGCTCGAGCAGTGACTCTTTCTTCGCCGTCTGCCCGACCAGCGCGTAGCGGAGCACATCGCGGAGCGTATCGACCGGGATCACCTCGATCTGGTTCAGGTACCGGCTCTCAAGTACGAGGTCGGACAGGTTGTCGGCCGGGACGAGCACGCGCTTCAGGCCGGCATCGGCCGCGGCCTCCACCTTGGCGGTCACCCCGCCGACTGGGAGGACCTGCCCTCGGACCGAGAGGGAGCCGGTCATCGCGAGCGACTGGTCGACCGGTACGCCTTCCAGCGCGCTGATGACCGCGGTCGCGATCGAGACCGAGGCGGAGTCTCCCTCGACGCCGTCCGAGGTCCCGACGAATTGGATGTGGATGTCGTGGTTGGAGATGTCCTCGCCTGTGTATTTCTTGATCAGCGCGCTGACGTTCTGCACGGCCTCCCGGGCGATCTCTCCGAGCTTACCCGTCGCGACAACGACCCCCCCTTCCCGGGTCTGGGCCGGGGTCACTTCGGCCACGATGGGGAGGACGATCCCCGAGAATTCCGCCATGCCGGTCTGGGCGTTGATGGCCGCGAGGCCGTTGACCATACCGACGGCCGCCCCCTCGGTGTTGAACATCCGATACTCGCGTCGCCGTTCAATGTACCGGTCTGCGATCTGCTGTTCCAGGGATCGGCTCGCCCGTTTCGCGCGAACGACGTGTTCCGGCCCGACGACCGAGGCGCTCTCCGAGTTCGCGATGTCCCCGGCGACCCGTACGAGTCCGCCCAGCTCCCTCAATCGGAGCGTCAGTTGGCCGCTGCGACCGGCGCGACGCTGAGCCTCGCGGATCACCTCAACGGTCGCGGCGGGACTGAAGTGAGGGATCTTCTTGTCCTTGACGACCTCCTGCGCGACGAACCGGACGATCTTCATCCGATTCGCGGGCGTGTCGGCCATCGTCGTGTTGACGTACAGTTCGTATCCGTACCCCCGTATCCGGGAGCGGAGCGCGGGGTGCATCGTCTGAACGCTGTCCACATTTCCCGCGGCGACGAGCACAAAGTCGCACGGCACGGGCTCGGTCTTCACCATCGCCCCGGCCGACCGTTCGGACTGCCCGACGATCGGGAATTTCTTTTCCTGCAAGGCGGTGAGCAACGAGTGCTGGCTCTCGATCTTGAGCAGGTTGATCTCGTCGATGAACAGCACACCCCCGTGGGCCTTGTGGATGGCTCCGATCTCGACCCGCTCATGCGGGGGAGTCTCTAGGCCACCCGACTGGAATGGGTCGTGCTTGACATCGCCCAGGAGCGCCCCGGCGTGCGCGCCGGTGGCGTCGATGAACGGAGGACGTTCGTCCGGTGCATGTGTGACCAGTAGCTTCGCCACGCCTACGCCGCCGGCATCACGACCCGAACCGAAGCGGACGACGGCCCATAGGATGATGATCACCAGAATGCCGATCAGGATCGCGTCGTAATCGTGCGAGGTCCAGACGATCCACGCCGTGAGACCGAGCACCAGCAACGCGGCGACGACCAGGAAGATCGTGCGCTGCTCCTTCCGCTGCGCGGCCTCGAGCTTCTGGGCGGCGACAATCTCCTTGCCCTTTCCGGCCGGGACCACGCGAATCTTGGGCTCGTTGGAGTCCTCTGTGTTCGCGTAGGCGAGGATGTCTTGGAGCTGTTCCTTCGGCAGAAAATCGGTCATCGCCCGACCGAGCATGCTCTTGCCCGTCCCGGGCTCGCCGATCAGGATCATGTGTCGCTTCTGGGCGGCGGCCTTCTTGGCGACCTCGACCGCGTCGTCCTGACCGATGACCTGGTCGATCAGCTTCGGGGGGACCTCGACCTGCCCTGTGCTCTGGTACGTGAGGGACTTCCCCCACGATTCGAGCTCGTCAGATCCGGTGCTGGGCGTTACGGGGGCGACGGTATCGGCCGCGGGTGTATCATCCGGCGTATCTGCCCCCGAAATTGTCCTCTGGTTGCCCGGGGTGACCACTTCAATCGAAACGAGGGAGGCTCCATATAAATGGTTTAGGTGGTTCCTCCGCGACCGGACGCGTCTGGAAGAGCCGAATCCCGAATTTTTGGGCCTAGTGGTGCAGGTTGGCGCGATTCCGCGTCAAAAAAGGTTAGCTCGCGTTAATGTACGACGACCCGGTAATCGGCCGCTTCCGGAGCAAGTGGGGACCCTGACGCGACAACTGTACGGCAAGCCGGTCGGCGAGGCGCTGCTCGACGAGGTACGGTCCCAAATCCGCCACGGCAGCGGATCTCGACCCCCTCCTGTGCTGGCGAGCGTGCATCTCGGCTCCGGGGGACCGTTCGCCTTCTACCTGAAGCAGCAGGAACGAACGGCCACGGCCGTCGGTGTCGGATTCCGGGACGTTTCACTGCCGGAGGAGACTTCCACGGCCCGATTGCGGGAACAGATTCAGGAGCTCGAGGGAGATCGCTCAGTTCACGCCGTTCTCGTTCAGCACCCATTGCCGAAGGGCGTCGATTTCCGAGCGGTAGTCGACGAGCTCTCACCGGAGAAGGACGTGGATGGCGTAGGGTCGGTGAACCTCGGAGGGCTCGTCGAGGGGCGGCCCGCTCACGCCCCCGCGGTCGCGCTTGCGGTCCTTCAGATCCTTCGTCACTATTCCATCGCGACGCGTGGACATCGTTTCGCCGTCATCGGCCGTTCGCCGACGGTTGGCCTGCCGTTGGCGCTTCTGCTGTCGGCGCGCGGAGAGTCCGGAGACGCTACCGTGACGGTGGCCCACTCTCGCACGCCAAATCTGGTCCAGGTGCTCGCCGGAAATGAGGTGATTGTCAGCTGCGCGGGAATTCCGGGGCTCCTTACCCGGGATGTCGTACCGAAAGGGGCGGTCGTCATCGACGTCGGCCTCAGCAGCGTCGCGGACCCGTCGGCCCCTTCGCACGTCCGGGCTGCTGGGGACGCCGACCCGGTCTCCCTCGATGGATGGGTCGACGCGATTACGCCGGTCCCCGGCGGAGTGGGACCGGTCACCGTGGCGCAGCTCATGCGAAACGTTCTCGACGCGTGGAACATGCAGGCGGCAGGCCCATCGTGACGCTTCCCGTGGTCTCGAACACACTCGGCCCGGGCGGGACGACCCTCCACTGCCGGGAATGCCCGATGTGGTACGGGGCCGAGGACGACGGGTGGGGCCCGTGTTCCATCAAGCACCAGCGAGGGGATGTCCGGTATCTGACCCACGGAAGCCACGTCTGCGACGAGAACTACCATCCACCCGTACCGCGGTTCGACGGAAATGCCGCGGCGTTGAGCGGGGTGCGCTCCACTTCGATCGCGTCCTCGGTGGGGTACAGCTCCACGGCGAACGCCGGAAAACGCAACCGGCGAGCGAATCGACGCAACCGGTCCGGAGCCAGCTCTACCCGACGCCGGGCGGCATCGACCCGGTAGTCGGCCGCCGGAACGCGGCCGATAGAGCCCATCGCTTCCACCACCCGCGGCAACTGAAGTTCGTCCGCGGCTTCCACGATCCCGAGGAGGATCGTGCCGTCCTCGGTTTGGTCCGCGAACGCGGGAGCGGTCCGTTCCGCCCGACGTAGGAGACGCTTCCGGAGCTGGACGCTGTCCTTGAACCGTGAGGAACAATAGTGGAGCGGGGTCGAGAGCCGCACCTCGCGGACGATCCTCTCCGCCGTCGCCCGACTTCCCTTGACCCCCCACCCGTTCCACGTGTCGACCCGGTATCCTCGGCCGTGGAGGGCCGATTCGTTGGTCGCGGAGAACTCCATTTCGTTCAGGTTGATGAAATCCAGATGCAACCGGTCCAGCGAACGGAGCAAACGACGGAGTTCCGTTTCCTTCTCGGGAAGGACCGGGATCTCTACGCCCCGACGAATCCCCCACGAAGGGGCCGCCGCCAACACGTCGCGGTACGCCGAGCCGTGACTCCCGAGCGAACCCCACAAGTAATGCGGAATGTGGAGGCGGAATTCATCCAACCCGGCTTCGGCCAATCGCCGAAGCTTTTCCGGATTGGGCTCGTGGGTGTAGAGATGGATATGGTGGTTCGCACCGAACTCGGCCTTGAGGAGCTCCACGTAGTGAACGGTCCGGTCGATCACGCCGAGCGGGTCTCCGCCCGTGATGCCTGTGCCAGATGCGCCGATCGCTCGCGCCTCGTCGAGAACATCGGCATCCGACTGGACCCGGCGCTCGTTGGCGTAGACCACATCGAGCTGGTTTCGTCGCTCCGACACCGGGCAGTAGAAGCAACGGAAACGGCACAGTCCCGTCACGAACAGGACGAGTTTCTTTCCCTCCTGACACTGCTCGCACCCGGGAGAGAGGGCGCCCCGGTGGCTCGACGCCATCGGAAGGAGTTGGATCGTCTCGAATTCCATTACCCTGGTCACACGGGATAGCGGGTATAGCGTTGCGGGCGAGCCGCCCTTAAACGGTCGACCTCGTTCCCGGTCTCGGTCGCTAAGGTCCTGCCATGGCCGATAGTCTCCAACAGCTCCGCGAAGAGATCGTGGTCTGCCGTCGCTGCCCGCGATTGGTGGCGTATCGGGAACGGGTGGCTAACGAGCGGAAGAAGCAATTTCGCCACGATAGTTACTGGGGACGCCCCGTCCCGGGCTTCGGCGACCCCCAGGCTCGACTGGTGGTCGTCGGACTCGCGCCCGCGGCCCACGGCTCGAACCGGACCGGACGTGTGTTCACCGGCGACCGCTCGGCCGCGTTCCTCGTGGGGGCGCTGCATGCCGCGGGGTTCGCCAACCAGCCGCACTCGACGGCCCGTGGCGACGGGCTCCGCTACGACGATGCGTACCTCACCGCCGCGGTGCGATGCGTTCCCCCGGACAACCGCCCCACTCCGGCGGAGCGGGGGAATTGCCTCCCGTTCCTCGCCCGGGAACTCCGGCTCCTCCCGAAGGCCCGGTCGCTGTTGGCCCTCGGAGGTTTCGCCTGGGATGCGCTGAGAGACGCGGTCCCGGATCTCTACGGAATCGCCCGACCGAGCGAGGGATTCGCGCACGGCCGGTGCGTGCCGCTAGGAGCCGGTCGCCCGATGATGTGGGCGTCGTACCATCCCAGTCCGCAGAACACGAACACCGGCAAGCTGACCTCTCGGATGTTCTTCGACCTCCTCGACAACATCCGATCATCGTGGTCGCCGGGAATGGGGGGCGCAGGCCACGGGTCGACGTAGACGCGCGTATCTGGGCTTCCAGTGATGATCGATTTCGAGATCCGGGCGCGGGATGGCTTCGCGCGGGTCGGTCGTTTCTCGACGCCTCATGGCACGGTCGACACGCCGGCCTTGCTACCGGTGGTTCATCCGGACCCACGGAACCAGGCTATCCCGCCCAACGAGATCGCCGCCCAGTTCGGGTTGTCCGCGGTGATCACGTCGTCGTACATCACCTGGCGATCGGCTCCGCTCAAAGAGAGGGCCGAGCGGGAGGGGATTCACCGGCTCCTCAATTTTTCCGGACCCGTGTTCACCGACTCCGGCGCGTTCCAGCAACACGCCTACGGACACGTGGAGGTCGATCCGGAGGAGATTCTCGACTTCCAGGGTCGGATCGGTAGCGACATCGCGGCGGTCCTCGACGTCTTCGGAGAGCCCGGGGCTTCCGCAGAAGAGGCGCGTCGGGGAGTGGAGCTCACCCTCGAGCGGGCCCGGAAGGCCCGGGCGGCCCGGGCCGGTTTGCTCGCGGTTCCGGTGCAGGGCGGACTGTTTCCCGAGCTCCGCTGGGCGAGCGCGCAGGGGGCCTCGGCACTCGGAGACGTTCTGGCGGTGGGAGGCGTGGTGCCGCTGCTCGAACAGTATCGGTTCGCCGACCTGGCCCGGGTCTTACTCGCGGCCCGGCCGGCGCTCGCTCCCGAGCGCGCCGTTCATCTCTTTGGAACGGGACATCCCATCACGTTCGCGTTCGCGGCGCTGTTTGGGATCGACCTGTTCGATTCGGCGGCGTATCACAAGTTCGCCCGGCGGGGGAGCCTGCTGTTTCCGGAAGGAACCCTGGCGCTCGAGGACATCAAGGAACCGTTCTGCGGGTGCCGACTCTGTGAGGAACGCCCCCTGACGAGCCTCGCTAAACTGCCGGTGGCGGAGCGGGAGGTCGCCATCGCTCGCCACAACCTCTGGATGTGCGCTACCGAAGTACGTCGCGTGCGCCAGGCGATTCGAGCGGGAGCCCTGTGGGAGCTGGTGGAGCGCCGGGCTTCCGCCCATCCGGCCCTTCTCGCCGGACTTCGGGCGGCCGTCAAGGGCTCGAGCGTCTTTCTGGCCGTGGAGCCGGACAGTCGGCCGTCCTTCCGCGAGGTGACGGCGACGAGTCGGGAGCGTCCGGCGGTGGCCCGGTTTCAGGAGCGTCTATCGCGCTGGCGGTTGTCGAAGGGAGTCTACCGAGCCCACCGGCGCGTTCCTCTCGTTCCGGAATGCCTCTCGGAGGTCCCGGTGCGCGGCCCGGACCAGCAGCCGCTGTTGTGGGAAGTGCCGACGGCCATCGGGCCTGTTCCCCTCGAGCTCTCCGAGGTGTACCCCGTCGGGGTTTGGGTCGGGCCCGAGGAGTTCGAGCGACCCCCGAACGAACGAACCGACCCGGAGGACGCCCCGGGGTTCCGGCTCCCCGAAGGGTCGGAGCGATCCCAGCGCGTGGCGGAGTGGACCCAACGACAGATGGACGCCCTCCTGGAATGGCAGTTTCCCGGTTGCCCGCTTCCGCGGAAGGAACCGGACCTGCACGGGATCCGGTCCCGGAACACCGGACGCCTGAGAGAGTTCTCGTTCCGGAACCAGCCGGCATTCCGCATCGGGAACGACGGCCTTCCCCGCCCGACCTGGATCGGAGCGGGCCTGCTTCATCGGTGGGAGAAACCCCCCGGCCTCCGGGTTGTCGTACTGGACGACGCGGTCCCGTTCGTTCGAGAGGGTCGCAGCCTTTTCTCGCGGTTCGCCGGGCCGGTGGATCCCGGCATCGTGCCAGGAGCGAGCGTGCTGCTCGTGGACCGGGCGGATGAACTTCTTGCCGTGGGCCGAGCGGAACTCGCGGCCCATGAGATGGGTCGCCTCGTGCGTGGCGTCGCCGTGGCGGTGACCGCCCATGCTCGAAATCCGGTTCCGGAGGCGCCGGAGGAGCGGCAGGCCGCGCCGGCCCCAGAGCACTGATATACCCACTTCCGCCTTGTCGACCCGTTCCGAGATGAAGACCTACCTCCTCGTTCAGCTCGACAGCGAAGGAGCGCCATTTTCCGAGGTGACCGACACGCTCGAAGACCTCGGTTTCCGCCGCGAAGCGGGGAGTGGATACGATTTCGTGTACGATTGGGGACGCGAGGCCTCGGTCAAAGACTCGCTCCGATTCGCCGACCAGATCCAGGAAGCCCTTCGCGGAAAGAGCGTGTACTTCCGGATCGAGTCGGTCGAAGAGTAGGCGCCACCTTCCTTCCCCGCGGGGGCGTTTTAACCTCGCCGCACTGTTGCGACCCCAATGGTGGTGCTCGGGATCGAATCGACGGCGCATACGGCGTCCGTCGGCATCGTCGACGAGAACGCGGAGGTCCTCGGGCTCGCGTCCGACATGTACCGGCCGTCGACCGGAGGAATTCATCCGCGGGAGGCGGCGAACCACCACGTGGACGTGTTCCCCGGACTCGTCGAACACGCGCTCGCCGCGGCCCATGTCTCCCCGCGAGAGATCGAGGCGGTAGCGTTCGCTCAAGGCCCCGGCTTGGGCCCATGTCTTCGGACCGGCGCGACGGTCGCGCGAACCCTTTCGCTGCTCTGGCGCCGGCCGCTGGTCCCCGTCAACCATTGCGTGGCGCACATCGAGATCGCCCGGGTCCTGAGCGGCCTGGACGACCCGGTTCTGCTGTACGCGAGCGGCGGGAACACCCAGGTCATGGCGTACGGCTCGGGGCGATATCGCGTGCTGGGCGAGACGCTCGATGTAGGGATCGGGAACTTTCTCGATAAGCTCTGGATCTCGCTCGGAGGTCAATTCCCCGGGGGCCCGGCGATCGAAAAGGCGGCGCTCGAGGGCGTTGAGCTGCTCCCCCTTCCCTACTCCGTCCACGGGATGGACGTAGCCTTCTCCGGCATGCTCACCGCGAGCCAGGTGCTGCATGCCCACGGTGCTTCCCGAGAGAACCTGGCCTACTCGGTCGAGGTCACGGCCTACTCGATGCTGACGGAAATCACCGAGCGGGCCCTGGCCCACCGGCAGAAGGAATCGGTCGTACTCGGCGGAGGCGTAGCGTGCAATGAACGCCTGCGCACGATGGTACGCTCGATGGCCGAATCCCGTGCGAAGACTTCGTATGCGCCGGCCAAATCGCTCTGCGTCGACAACGGCGCCATGATCGCCTGGACCGGCTTGCTCGCGTTCCATGCCGGCGTCACCGTGCCCGTCGCCGAGTCGATCGTGCAACCCCGTCAACGCACGGACTTGGTCGCCGCTCCGTGGCGAACGGGCTAGGTCCGACCCGTGACGGCGGTCGATGTCCTGGTGGTCGGGGCGGGGCCCGCCGGCTCCACTGCCGCCGAACGGCTCGCTCGACACGGTCATTCCGTCCTGGTCATCGAAGAGCACGGACGAGTCGGGTATCCGGTCCAGTGTGCCGGCCTCGTTTCCCGTCGAGTGCTCGACCTGGCGAAGGCTCCTCAGGTCGTCCGTCGGCCGGTACACGGCGCGACCGTGTTCAGCCCCCAATTGAAATCCCTCTCCTTCCGAGCGCCCGAGCCAAGGGCCTTCGTCATCGACCGAGCCGGTCTGGACATCGCCTTGGCCGACCGAGCGGCCAACGCGGGGGCCGCGTTCGAGACCGAGACCCGGTTCGACGGCCTTGTGGGACCGCCGAACGGGAGCGTCCGCGCCAAGGTCACCCGCCACGGGAACCGTCCCGGCGAGATCGAAGCGAGAATCGTGGTCGGCGCGGACGGGGTGGCGAGCGCCGTGGCCCGGGCCTTCCGGCTCCGACGGCCCGTCGAGATCCTGCCGGCATTCGAGGCGGAATTTCCCCAGTCACCGGGAGACCCGGACCTCGTCGAGGTCTATGTCGGCAACACGATCTCTCCAGGCCTCTTCGGCTGGTGGATCCCGGACGGCGCCGGCGGAGCTCGTGTCGGCGTCGCGTCCAACGCCGACGGCACGCCCGCCCGCGTGTACTACGAGCATCTCGTCGCCCAGATCGGCCGGCGGTTCGGCCAGCCCCTTCGGAACCCCACGGGCTATCTCGTTTCGGGAATTCCGATCGGTACCGTTCCGAACATTTCCGGCCCGCGCATCGTCCTCGTGGGCGATGCCGCAGCGCAGGCGAAACCGCTCTCGGGCGGAGGGATCTACACGGGGATGCGGGCCGCGGAACTCGCGGTCGACGTGGTGCACGAGGCCCTGGTCGATGACGACCTGTCGGCGGCCCGGCTCTCGCGATACGACGAGTCCTGGCGCCGGGAGTTCGGCGAGGAGTTCGACAAGGCGCAGTACCTCCGCCGGCTGTTTCTCAAGTTCTCCGACACGGAGCTCGAGGCCATTCTGGAGGCGCTCAAGGAATCCGGCACGACGGAGACGATCGTGGCGTTCGGGGACATCGACTTTCCGACGCACGTCGTGCGCCGGTTGCTCCGTCAGTCGCCATCGTTACTCCGCTTGCTTCCGAAGGCCGTGGGGGCGCTCTGGGGCGGAGAAGGCCGGCGAGCGCCCGACCTGGATTTCGTTTCGGACCGGGCCCACCAGTAAGCCCCCAGCGCCGCGAACGCGAGTCCGACGCCCAGCACCACGTACAGGACCGCCGGCGTGGACGAGGGGCTCACGAGGATGGAGGTCTCGGGGACGACCCCCGAGACGCCCAGCTCGCTCGCGTTGATCGTGGGGGTCCCGTTCGGATACTCCGTCGCCCGGGCCCACGCCGTGGCCGAGAAGAACCCTCTCGACTCGAGGAGGTAGCTCGTGTTGTTCATCGAAAAGGTCACCGAGAAGCGGACCGCGTAGTCCCCGGTGGGTGCGGTGGACGGTACGGTGACCGGCAGGCTCTCGTTCCAGCTCGTGCCGAACGGAAGCTCGGCGGGCGGGGTGGCGTTGTCGCCGAGCGTTCCGCCGGGAAACGTGGGCGCCGAGCCGGCGGGAGGAGATTGAACGGCGCCCCCGTTCGTCGGGTTGAACGCGTACACCTGGAGGGAGACCCGGGTCCCGACAAGCGGGTCTGGCAAGGGGTTCTCCAGGCGGAACGTCACCGAGCCGGCGCCTCCCGGTGTGAGGGTGGGGCCCCCGAGAGCGCCCAGGATGGGGCTCCAGTCCCGGTCCGGGAGCACAGGGTACGCGGCGGCCGCCGGGGTCCCGATCACCGGAAGGACGAGCAGAATTCCGGCCGCAACGACGGCCACAGCGATCCAGGTCCGGCGACCTCGGCGGGTCACCCGCCGCTCAGACAATCGACCCCCCCTCGAACGCGCCGGATTCGGCCAGTGCCACGAGCCGTCGAATCCTCTCGTAGGCTTCGCTTCGGCCGTGACGGCCGGTCGCGCCCAACAGCGCCGGGAACGGCCGAGCGGGAACTAGGTCGGCTGTCGTGACGGCCTTGTACAGCGCCCGGGCCAGCGCGAGGGGTTGATGGGTGATCCGAGCGGCATCCAGGTCGGCCCGGTACTCCTCCCGCGTCGTGAGGCTGCGCGCAAGGTAGGCCAGCAGAGGGTCCCACCGCATCATGTGGGCGAAGGTCCGAAGGAAAGTGAGGTACCGGGAGTCGAGGCCGCGGATATGACCCAGCTCGTGGGCGACGACCGCTTCAAACTCCTTCCCGACGAGCAGCGCTCGGAGGCGTCGAGAGACGAGGATCACGTCGCGGCGAAAGGGCAGGCGGCCTTCGTTGAGACCCAGCCCGACCAGGGTGAACGAGAACGCTTCCGCCGCGGGGGATTCGAACTCGAGCAAGGACGTGGGGCGCTCCGGCGTGGGTAAGGCGGCCGGCCAAGGAACCGGGTCGGTGGCGAGCACCCTCAAGAGCCCATGGCCCACGACCTGGTTGAGGCAGAAGGCCACCGTGAGGACAGCGAGAGCCCCCACGGCTCCGGTGAGCCACACGAGCATCCACCGGCTTTGGAATAGGAGCAGCGGCGAGTGGAGGAGCGTCACCACTCCGTCGACCCCACCGTTCAAGAGAACCCATGCCAGGACCGTGGTGGCGAGCACGGCCCACAACGCCAGAAATCCGGCCGCCAGCCGGAGCACCAGCCGCGGGGTGGACTTCCGGTAGGCGATGAGCAGCCCGACGCCCGTGGCGATCCATACCACGACGGGAAGGTAGAGCAGGCCGGACGCGGCGCTCACAGGGCGCCTCGCGCTAGTCGAATCCGAGGCGCCGACGGAGCTCCCGGTCCTCGGTCGGGTGCAGCTTGGAGATCTCCTCGTTGAGGTGGACCACCCCCGCGGGACCGAACATGCGGACCACGCCCTTCACGAGGTCGCTCAGATACCGGTGCTCGAGATTGGGCGCGTACCGGTACACGTAGCGTTCCCCCCCGCGACAGGCTTCGCGTCGACGGCGGACTAGGCCCTTGCCCCAGAGGCGGCTCAGTATGGTGGCCACCGTGGTGTAGGCCACCCGGGTGCCGCGCCTCAGCAGGTCGGCCCTCACACGGGCCGCCGGGGCCTCCTCGAGCTCCCGCAGGGAGGCCAGAACCTTCGTTTCGAGTGCACCAAGCAAGCGAATCTCCGACCAATTTGGGACGGGGGGGTGCCTTAACCATTACCCGTTCGAATGGTACGAACGCTACCGTCCGCTCCATTCCGGGAGGGGGGTAGATTCTCGCCGCTAATAAGCGGCAGTAGCGTTAATGGGGAATCCGCTTCTGGCCGGCTCGTGGGAGCTTCTCCGCCCTCTGAGCCCGGGTCGATACTCGACCTGATCGGTCGCACCCCGCTCATCCCGTTGAATCGGGTGGCCCGGGGGTACCCGTACCGTGTACTGGCCAAACTCGAGTACCTCAACCCGGGCGGCTCGGTGAAGGACCGGATCGGTCCCACGATGATCGATGCCGCGGAGAAGCAGGGATGGCTGAAACCCGGAGGGACTATCATCGAGGCCACCAGCGGGAACACGGGTGTCGGCCTCGCGCTGGTCGCCGCGGTCCGTGGGTATCATGCGGTCTTCGTGATCCCGGATAAGATGAGCTCGGAGAAGATCCGACTACTCCGAGCGTTCGGGGCGCGCGTGGTCATCACTCCCAGCCAGCTTCCTCCCGACCACCCGATGAGCCACTACTCCGTCGCGAAGCGCCTTGCGAAGGAGATCCCGAACTCCTACTATCCCAACCAGTATGAAAATCCCGAGAACCCGGGCGCTCACTACCGGGGCACCGCTCCCGAGATCGATCGCGGCGCCGGCGACGCCCTGACCGCCGTCGTCGCCACCATCGGGACCGGGGGGACGGTGAGCGGGATCGGACGGTACTTCAAGGACCACCGGCCCTCGGTCAAAATCATCGCGGTCGATCCCAAGGGGTCGATCCTGCAGCACTACTTCGAGACGCACGAAACGATTCGCGTTACCCCGTACAAGGTGGAAGGCATCGGGGAGGACATGATTCCCAAGACGGTGGATTTCAAGGCGATGGACGAGTTCGTCCAGGTCGACGACAAGGAGTCGTTCCTGATGGCGCGCCGGTTGGCTCGGGAGGAGGGGCTCTTCGTCGGGGGTTCCTCCGGCTCGGCGGTGGCCGGCGCCCTCAAGTGGCTGGCCCGACGTCCGGTGCCCGAAGGCTCCACCATCGTGGTGGTGTTGCCCGATTCGGGGGACCGGTACCTATCGAAGTTCTACTCCGACGAATGGATGAGGGAGAACCGATTCCTGGACGAGGGGGCGACCGCGGGCGACCTCGTCCGGGGGAAGGACGTCGCACCGGCGCTCGTCGCCGCGGACCCCACGACGCTCGTGCGCGATGCCCTCGGCCTGCTCCAGCGGCACTCCATCTCGCAGCTTCCCGTACTTGCGGGAAAGGAGAACGTGGGCAGCGTCGTGGAGGAGGAGATCCTGCGCGCCGTCCTCCTCGACCAGACCGTTCTCGAACGGACCGTCACGGCGGTCATGGGACCCACCTTTCCGGAGGTGCTGGAGGAGGAGCCGATTGGCGAGGTCCTTCGGAGACTCAAGGAGGTCCGGGCCCTCTTGGTACGGGACCCGAAGAGTGGCCAGGTACTGGGGCTCCTCACCCGCCATGACCTCCTAACTTACCTATCGGATCGGGGGGCGCACGGTGCGGCTTGATACCCGGCTCGTCCATTCCGGGAGTGGCCCGGATCCGCTGACGGGCGCCGTGAACACCCCGCTGTACCTGTCGAGCACGTTCGAGCAGTCGGCGCCGAACGAGAACAAGGGCTACGTCTACTCTCGGACATCGAACCCGACCCGGACCTCCCTTGAGGCGGCCCTGGCCGACCTCGAGACCGGTCGCCGGGGACTCGCTTACTCGTCCGGTCTCGGGGCGCTCGCGACGTTGCTCGAGGACATTCCCTCCAATCACCGGATCGTCGCCGGGGACGACCTGTACGGAGGTACCTGGCGCCTGTTCGAGCACCACCGGCGGCAGTTCGGGCTCTCGATCACGTACGTTGACCCCACGTCGGTCGACGCGTTCACGGCGGCGCTCGAGGAAGGCCCCACGGCCGTAGTCTATCTGGAGACCCCGACGAATCCTCTGATGAAATTGACCGACCTCCCGGCCGTCACCGCCCTCGCCCACCGGCACGGGGCCCGCGTGGTCGTGGACAACACGTTCGCAACTCCGGTATTCCAGCGACCGCTGGAACTGGGAGCGGATCTGGTCCTCCACTCCACCACGAAGTACCTGGGCGGACATTCCGACCTGATCGGGGGGGCCCTCGTGACCTCCGACCCGGAATGGGGCGAGCGACTGGCGTGGTTGCAGAACGCCGTCGGCGCCGTCCCGAGCCCGGTCGATTGCTTCCTGGTCCTTCGGGGGATCCGCACGCTGGGGGTCCGCATGCGCGCCCATGACCGGAACGGCCACGCGGTCGCCGCCCTCCTGGAGAAGGACCGCCGGGTGGCCTCGGTCCACTATCCGGGCCTCGCCTCCCATCCTCAGGCTGAACTGGCCCGCCGTCAGATGTCGGGCAGCGGGGGGATGGTGAGCTTCGAGCTGAAGGGTGGCGAACCGGCGGCTCGACGGTTCCTCAAGGCGCTCAAGATCTTCACGCTCGCCGAGAGCCTCGGCGGAGTGGAATCGCTGGCCGAGCACCCGGCCACCATGACCCATGCCAGTGTTCCCGCGGCCGAACGCGCGGCCCGGGGCGTCCGCGATGGCCTCGTTCGACTCTCGTGCGGAATCGAGGACAGCCGGGACCTGGTGTCCGACGTGACGCGCGGCCTCAGGGCGGTGTGATGTGGTTCGCGCGTTCCGGGTGTACGATACTCTCTCTCGGGAGGTCCGCGCCTTTGTCCCCCGGGAGAGCCCCCGGGTCGGGTTGTTCGTCTGCGGACTGACTCCGTACGCGGAGGCCCACATCGGACACGGCCGCACGGCCATCACCTTCGACGTCGTGGCCCGGGCGTTGCGCCGGTGGGGCTACCATGTGTTCTACGTCCAGAACGTGACCAATCTCGACGACAGGCTCATCGCCCGCGGACAGGCCGAGGGTCGAGACCCCCTCGAGCTCGCCGAATTCCACTTCCAGGGTTGGCTTCGGGGGATGGACCAGCTCGACGCCCGGGCCGTGAATCTCTATCCCTTCGCCACCGACTACATGCCAGAGATCATCGCCCAGGTGTCCACCCTCATCGACCGGGGCTTCGCCTACGCCGTCGAGGGCGACGTGTACTACGAGGTCGCGAAGTTCCCGGATTACGGTCAGCTCTCGGGCCAGCGCCTGGAGGCTTTGCGCCCGGGCGCGCGCGTGGAGATGGACCCGAAGAAGCGGGCCCCGGAAGATTTCGCGCTCTGGAAGGCGGCGAAGCCGGGCGAGCCGGCCTGGGCGAGCCCGTGGGGCCCGGGCCGTCCGGGCTGGCACATCGAAGACACGGCGATCACCGGCCGGCTGTTGGGCGATCAGTACGATATCCACGGCGGCGGGGAGGACCTCAAGTTCCCCCACCACGAGGCCGAGATCGCCCAGGCCGAAGGCGCTTCGGGCAAGAAGCCGCTCGTCAACTATTGGATGCACGGCGGCATGCTTCAGATGCACGGCGAAAAGATGGCCAAGTCCGTCGGCAACGTCAGCGGGCTCGAAGGAGCCCTCCGCCGGTACGGTCCGGAGGTGCTCCGTTTCTACTATCTGAACGCGAATTACCGGAGCCCGCTCAATTACGAGGAGGGCAAGAGTCTCGAGGAGGCCCGCGAAGGCTACGCGACGCTGGCCCAACCGTATCGTCGGTTGCGAGAGGAGCTCCTTCGAGGGGGGCTCACCCGCCCGGGCCGGGAGCTTCCCCCTGAGATCGCGAAGACCGCGACGGAGCTTCCGCTCCGTCTCGATGAGATCCTGGCCGAGGACTTCCAGACGCGTGAGGCCATCGCGGCGCTGTACGGTTGGGGCCGGATGCTGAACGAATGGAGCGCGAAGCTGGAAGGCCTCTCCGGCGCGGCGCTCGTGACCCTCGGAACTCCCTATCGCTGGGCCGCGGAGGTCCTCGGACTGTTCCCGGAACGAACGAGCGCCAAGGCGCCGGTGGAGTTCTCGGCCCTCGTGCAGGTCGCGATCGAGGCCCGGGGCCGGGCCCGGAACCGGGGAGACTTCGGCGAAGCGGACCGGATCCGGCAGTCCCTCCTCCAGGCCGGGATCGTGCTGGAGGACCAAGGCACCGAGACCCGGTGGCAGTGGAAACGGGACGGCGTGGCGTGAAGGGGCTCGGTTTCGCAGCCCATGGCGGACCCGAGCGGGTAGGCTGGGTCGACATTCCCCGGCCGGAACCCGGCCCGGGAGAGGTGCGGGTACGCGTACGCGCGGCTGCGTTCAACCGGCTCGACCGTTTCGTACTGGAAGGGATCCCCGGGGTCCCGATCGAGCTCCCGCACGTCTTCGGGTCGGACGCCGCCGGCGTGGTCGACGCGGTCGGGGAAGACGTGTCCGACGTACCCCTCGGGACCGAGGTCTTGGTGAACCCCGCGCTCTGGGACGGCACCTGCGAGTATTGCCTCAAAGGCCAGGAATCGCTGTGCCGGAATCTCCGGATCCTCGGGGAGCACACGCAAGGCTCCGCGACGGAGTTGGTCGTCGTGCCACGGCGGAACGTACACTCCAAGCCATCCGGATGGAGCTGGGCGCAAGCCGCCGCAGCCCCCTTGGTGTTTCAGACGGCTTGGCGGGCGCTACGGACCGTAGGCGAGCTTCGGCCTGGCGAAACCGTCGCGGTCATCGGGGCCGGCGGGGCTGTGGCTCCTGCCGCCGTCCAAATCGCCCACCGGCTCGGCGGGCGGGTGGCGGTGGTGGGTCGGAATGCCGCGAAGGTGGAACGTGCCGTCGCGCTGGGAGCCGAGGCGGGTCTCGTCGTCTCCGCGGAAAGGTCCCACGATCGGCTCCTCTGGGACTGGACCAAGAAGCGGGGCGTGGATGTGATCTTCGATTCGGTGGGCGCCGAAACGGTCCCTCGATCCCTTCGTGCCCTTGCGCGAGGCGGGCGACTGGTGGTGATCGGGGCGACGGAAGGTCCCGATGTCGAGCTCGACCTCCGGACGCTCTTTTGGCGGCAAGGCTCGATCCGTGGCAGCACGATGGCGAGCCGAGCGGAGTTCGACCAAGTCTACGCCGAGCTAGCCCAGGGCCACCTCGTTCCCGTCGTGGATAGCGAGTGGGAGTGGGAGAAAGGGGTCGACGCCTTCCGACGCCTGGGGGCTCCGGACGTGTTCGGCAAGGTGGTGCTTCGGACCAGCGTTTCGGACGTCGGAACGTAGCCGAGCGCCTCATTTCACCTCAGGCCGGCGCTATCGGCGGTGCTTGCGTGAGATTGGTTCATATACCGGGACCAACCCATCTAAATCCTACGGACCGAGACCGGTCCCATTGCTTTAGCGAAAATGGGGGCCCATTCGTGAAGTTTAGCGTAGGAAATGGTGTGGCGGTCGCCTTCGTCCTGGGAATTCTGGTACTCAGCTCGGTCGGATTCCTCTTCGCTTTCGCCCCTGCGGCGACGCATCCTTCGACGGCCGGATCGGCCGCCGGCGGGTTCCGTTCCGATGCGAGCTACGGGCACGGCGACCTGACGGTGTTGGCGGGCCAGACCGTCGTCCTGAGCCCCGGAACCACAGGGTCCGCGGTCTACTACGAGGCCGGCAATATCTCGGTCCAAGCCGGCGGCACGCTCATCGTGGAGAAGCTTACCATCGACTGGGTTCAGTTCATCGGAACCGCGGGGACGGTCGCCCAGCGTCTGGCCAACGTGTTCTGGTTCAGCGACGCCGGCACCGTCACGCTCTCCCAATCCACCATCACCACCGACCCCAACGTCCTGAACGCCTTCGTCAAGCTCAACGTCTCCGTCACCGGAATGATGGCCCTTGGCGCCGACAGCTCCTTCGAGTTCCCCGGGT
>JASHPV010000092.1 GCA_030037875.1 Thermoplasmata archaeon | reverse complement strand
GGGACGCGCTCGAACCCGACTACGTCGTCCTGGGGGGAGGAAATGTTCGCAAGCTCAAGGAGCTCCCCCCTGGCGCTCGGGCAGGAACCAACCTCAATGCGTTCACGGGTGGCGTGCGGCTCTGGAGAGGTGGGGGGCAGGTCGTGCACGCCAAATGGGCCGCCGCATTGACTCGTCCTCCCCCTCGCCCGGGATCGGGACTCAGGAAGTCCAAGACTGCCGCGGGAGAGAAACCGCAGCCCCCCGGTCCAGGAACCAAACGGTAGCCTGAACGCCGTGGATGAGGTTCGCGGGCAGACGCCTGTCCTCCGCGTGAGGAGCCCCTAAACTGGCCGCGACTGCGGCCGCTTTCTCCTCCCCTGAGACCAGGAAGCAGACTTCGCGCGCCGAGCACAGAGCCGGGACGGTGAGCGTGAGCCGCGGAACGTAGGGCGGCTGGCCGGCATGGGGGACGGCCACCACCGTACGACGACGTTCACGAAGTGCTGAAGCCCCTGGAAAAAGAGAGGCCAGATGACCATCCGATCCGAGCCCAAGGAGCACAAGGTCGAACCGGACGGAGGCAGACCCCCTCCGAGAGGGGAGCGGTCCGATCAGGCTCGCGTAGCTCGCGGCGGCCTTGGACAGGGGACGAACCTCCCCCGGGAGTCGGTGGATCTGGGTAAGCGGGATGGGTACGTGGGAGAGCAACGCAGCGCGGGCCATCGCGTAGTTGCTCTCGGGGTCCGCGGGCGTGACGCATCGCTCATCGCCGAAGAACACCTGGGTCGCGTGCCACGGAAACGTCTCCCGGTATCGTCGGGCTAGGAGTCGGTAGAGCGCTTTGGGGGTCCGTCCGCCGGAAAGCACGAAGTGAAAGACACCGCGTTCCCGAACACACTTCCGGGCGACAGTGGCGATGTGGCGGGCCAGAGCAGTGGTTTCCGCCCTCAGATTCGGATAGACCTGAACGTGGGGCTTCAGTCGGCGAACCACCGGTGCCCCCACTGCTCCACCAGCGCCTCCGCCTCGCGGGGTCCCTCGGAGCCGGCGGGGTAGAAAACCAGCGGCGGAGGATGCTGCAGTACGGGGTCGTAGAGCCGCCAGGACTCCTCCACCTCGTCGGCGCGGACGAAGTGGGTCGGGTCTCCGAGCATCACGTCAACGAGGAGCGTTTCGTACCCGTCGGGGAGCGGACCGAAGACGTCCGCGTAATGAAACTTCATCCGGTGCGTCTGGACCCGGGGCTCCCGTCCCGGCACCTTGACCTCAAAAGCGATCTCGAACCCTTCCTGGGGTTGGACCAGGATCGTGACCCGGTCCGGGTTCACTTCGTACTCTTCCTCGGTCTGGAAGATCGACACCGGGGGGGCCTTGAACGTGACGATCACCTGGGTCGATTTCGCCGGGAGACGCTTCCCCGTTCGGACGAAGAACGGAACGTTCTGCCACCTCCAATTGTCGAGCTTCAACCGCAACGCCACGTACGTCTCGGTCCCGGAGGTCGGGGGAATGCCCGGCTCTTGCCGGTAGCCGGGAACCGCCTGGCTGTTGACCGTGCCGGACGTGTACTGTCCCCTGACGACGTCCGCGGGCCGTATCCGGACCGCGCTCTGGAGGACCTTGACCTTCTCGTTCCGGATCGAGTCCGCCTCCCGCGTGGCGGGCGGCTCCATGGCCACCAATGTCAGCAACTGGGTGGCGTGATTCTGAATCATGTCGCGAAGGGCCCCTGCCGAATCATAGTACTCCGCCCGGTCGGCCACGCCGACCTGCTCAGCCACGGTGATCTCGACCTGGTCCACGCGCTCGCGGTTCCAGAGGGACTCCACGAACATGTTCGCGAAGCGGAAGACGAGGAGGTTCTGGACCGTTTCCTTTCCGAGATAGTGGTCGATCCGGAAGATCTGTTGCTCGGCGAAGTACCGGCCGAGGAGTTGATTCAGCGACCGCGCAGAGGCGAGGTCCCGACCGAACGGTTTTTCGAGGACCACTCGGGTCCAGCCCGGCCCCGAGTTGAGCCCCGCCGCCCCGATACCTTCCACCGTCGGGGAGATAGCCTCCAGCGGGAGGGCGAGATAGAGGATCCGGTTACCGGGAAGCTGGTGGTCGTGCTCGACCTGCTCGATGCGTCGTCGTAAGTCGGCGAAACTCCCTTCGGTCTCCCCTCCCAGCTGGTGGTAGAACAGGAAGGTGTCGCAGAACGCGCGGACCTGCTCGTCCGAGGCGACCTTGGCGGAACGCAGCGATGAGGCCGCGAGCGTACGGAAACCCACGTCATCGAGCGCCCGGCGGGCGACGCCCAGTACCCGCGTGCCTGGGGGGAGCTGGCCTTTCCCTTGGAGGCTGAACAAAACCGGGAGCAGCTTGAGCTGCATGAGGTTCCCCGTGGCCCCCATCACCACGAACAGGTGGGGCTCCGGAGACGCACTGACCATGCCTAGGTCTCCCGCTTCACATCATGTCCGCCGAACTTGTTGCGCATCATGGCCAGAAGCTTCTCGGTGAAAGGGTCCGCTTCGCGGGAACGCAGGCGTTGCTCGAGCGCCAGGGTAATGACCGGAGCGGGAATGTTCAGGTCCAGCGCTTCCGTCACGGTCCACCGGCCTTCGCCGGAGTCTGCCACCCACGGCTCGATGCCGGCGAGCGTAGGATTCTCCTGCAATGCCGACTCGGTGAGTTCCAGCAGCCAGGAACGGATGACGCTCCCGTACCGCCACACCTCGGCCACTTGGTGCAGGTCGAGAGCAAACGTCGATTTCGCCTGGAGCACGGCGAACCCCTCGGCGTAGGCCTGCATTAAGCCGTACTCGATGCCGTTGTGGACCATCTTGACGAAGTGACCGGAGCCGACGGCCCCCATGTGGCCCCATCCCTTATCCGGCGCCGGCGCGAGAATCTCGAGTACGGGCCGAATCCGCTCGACATCCGCATCCTCTCCTCCGACCATCATCGAGTACCCCTCGGTCAGCCCCCAGATCCCTCCGCTGGTCCCGACGTCGACGTAGTGGACTCCCCAGCCCGTCACGAGAGCGGCACGACGCAACGTGTCGCGATAGTACGAGTTCCCGCCGTCCACGACCAGGTCGCCGGGGGCGAGCAGCGAATGGAGTTGGTCCAGCGTCTGGTCCACCGGAGCGCCCGCGGGAATCATCAGCCAAATCACCCGCGGGGGTTCGAGCTGCCGGACCAGATCCGCGAGCGAGTACGCGCCGACCGCTCCTTGAGCCACCGCGGCGTCGACGACCGCCTTGGTGCGGGCGAAGCCCACCACCTGGTGGCCGCCATGGATCAGCCGCACGGTCATGTTGGCGCCCATCTTTCCGAGTCCGACCATTCCTAGTTTCATCGATTTCCCCTCACCCACCCGTCACTCCGGCGCCGGCCAGTTCCTCGCGGAGCGTCGCGGGATCGCGCACCCATAGCGTGCGCAGCCCGAGCTGCGCCGCGGCTTTCACGTTGTCGAGCCGGTCATCCAGAAACAAGGCCTCTTCCGGCGCGCGCTGGGTGATCTGGAGGGGGTAGCGGTACGCGTCGGGGTCCGGCTTGCGTCGGCCCGTGAAGCAAGAACTGAAGAAGACCTGGAAGACCTCGGCGAGGTGGAAGGATGCGATCCGGAACTGATTCAGCAGGAGCGACTCGTTGTTCAGAGCGGCCATCAAGTACTTTCCTCCGGCCCTCAATCCCCGGGCCATGGCGAGCGTGCCAGGGGTGGAGGGGAGCGGAACGGAACAGTCCAGCATGAATTTCTGGAAGGCTTCGCGGGAAAACGGGCGCGGAGTGTAGAAGACGGTTCTCGATAGGTACTCCTCCGCCCCGAGCCGACCCGTTTCGAAGTCGACCATGACGTTCTGATGTCGGCGCTCAAACTCCTCCGCATCGAGGCCGAATCGATCGGCCGCGGCGTGCCGGTCGGTCTCATCCCACCCGTTGGAAAGGACCACGCCGCCGATGTCCCAGAGAAGCAGAGAAATCTCAGTCATGGAGGGCCCCGACGAGACGCCGAAGCCCGGCGGGGACGTCCGACCCTAGGTCGATCCTCAGCACCCGGCGTTGCTTCTGACGAAGGGCCTGATAGTCTCCGAGCGCCTGGGCTCGGATAAGCTGACCGAACGTGTAGCCGGTACCGGGAACCTCTAGATCCCTGTCGGGGCGGTCCACGAGCTGCAGAAAGAGGCCGGTGTTCGGCCCTCCCTTATGGAGTTGACCGGTGGAATGCAGGAACCGGGGGCCTATCCCGAGCGTGGTGGCGACGTGAAGGCGCTGCAACAACCGGAGGCGGATATCGCGCAGAGCGGCCTGCGTTTCCTCGGTGGGTGCTAGGTAGGCCTGAATCGCCACATAGTCCCCGGCGTGACACGAGGCCATCCATTCGTCGAGACGGACAGAGAGTTCGCGAGGTCGGAGATACGGACGGTCGGCACGGACCCGTTTCCTTCCGAGCCCGATGGATGCGCCATGGCCTGGCGGGCGAGCTCCTTGGCGAGCTCGACATCGGGTTGGTCGTACGGGTTGATCCCCAAGACGATACCAGAGCTTGCCACTGCCAGTTCCCAGCGGAAGAACTCCTGGCCGAGGTCTCCTCGGTCGGTGACCCGGAGGCGGACCACCGGGTGACCGGCGCGCTCGAGGCCGGCGACGTGAGCTGCAACGTCTGGGTCGGTGTTCCCCGTCTCTTGGATCTCGACGAACAACCGGTCTCGCCCATACTGCTCCACCGAGACGCGAGGTTCGTCCACGATCGGCACGATGCCCTTGCCGATCTTGCCGGTGCTCTCGGCGACGAGCTGCTCGACCCACATCGGGAACGGCGAGAATCCGTGCGACGCGAAGAACGTGAGCTTGTCCCGGCCCTGGGTGGCGAGCTCGCCCAGGACCGCGCCCAAGCTGAGACCGGGGTTCTCGAGGGAAGGAACTGACGCGGCGCATTCCTCGGCCATGGTCCACGCCCGGTCCAGCAGTCCCCGGACGTCCACGCCATTGAGAGCGGCCGGAACCAACCCGAACATGGTGAGGGCAGAGTAGCGCCCCCCGACCGTCGGGAGAGCCCGGAAGATCGCACGGAATCTCTCCTCCTCGGCGAGCTTTTCGAGGGGAGTTCCCGGATCGGTGATGGCCACGAACTGGCGCTCGGGGGGCTTCCCCGTGGCGCGGACTTTCTCCCAGAAATACCGGTAAAAGGAGAGGGGCTCGGTGGTCGTGCCGGACTTGCTTGAGACGACGAATAGTGTGAGTCGGGGGTCGATGCGCCGCGAGACGTTGGCCACCCATTCGGGATGGGTGCTGTCCAGCACGATGAGCTCCGGAGCTTCGGGTCGGTGACCGAACATCGCGCGGAAAACGTCGGGAGCCAGGCTCGACCCGCCCATTCCTAGCACGACTACGTGGCGGATCCCTTCTTTCCGGACCTCCTCAGCGAACGTCAAGATCTCGGGAAGCGGCTCGTGCATCATCTCCGGCAGCTGCAACCAGCCCATGCGATCCGCCACGTCTTCTGGCGGGGCGGCCGGCCACAGCGTGGGGTCCTGGCGCCACACCCGGGCCGCCACCCCTTCCTTCTCCCAGTCCCTTCGAAGGGAGTCGACTCTCTCGGTGTAGGCTCCCAGGCTCCACGACTGGGGGTCGAGAGCGCCGACCAGGAGTGCCTTCTTCTTCGTCTCGATGGCGCTGAGGAGCTCCGCGTAGGACGCCGCGAAGGCAGCCACGCCCTCGACCTGGAGCTGCTCCGTGATCTGGGCAAGGTCGATGCCGGCTCGCTGCGCCTGCCGGAGCTGCTCCCGGGCTTGGGCCACCCCTTGGGTCAAGGTCGCACCCTTGACGACCCCGTGGTCCTCGAAGGCGGTGATGGTGGCAGGAGGAATGGTGTCGACGGTCTCGGGCCCGATGAGTTCCTCCACGTACAACGTATCGCGGTAGGCGGGGTCTTTCGTGCTCGTACTCGCCCACAACACGCGCTGGGGGCGGGCCCCTTTCCCGACCGCTCGTGCGTACGCCGCACTCTGAAAAATCTCCTGGAAGCGAACGTAGATCATCTTGGCGTTGGCGATCGCGACTTTTCCCCGGAGCGCCTTCGCATCCGGCGCGGGGGAGGCGTCCAGGACCCGGTCCACCGCGGTGTCGATGCGGCTCACGAAAACGGAGGCGACCGAGGCGATGCGCGACGCGTCCCCCGCCCGCTCGAGTCCGCGAAGGTAGGCCTGGGCGACGGCTTCGTAGTGGGCCATCGAAAACATCAGCGTGATGTTCACGTTGATCCCGTCGGCGATCAGTTGCTCGATGGCCGGGATGCCCTCCGCCGTCGCGGGGACCTTGATCAACAGGTTCGGGCGGCCCACTTCACGCCATAGCCGCCGAGCCTCTGCGATCGTCCCTGCGGTATCGTGGGCGAGGCCGGGGGCGACCTCTAGGCTGACGAAGCCATCCTTTCCTTGGGTGCGGTCGTGCACTGGGCGGAAAACGTCGGCGGCCAGGGTCACGTCCTCGACCGCCAACCGCTCGAAGAGCTGGGCGGGAGAGAGAGCGGGATCTCGACGAAGCAGGGTCTTGAGCGCCTCATCGTAGTCATGGCTGCCGGCGATCGCCTTCTCGAAGATCGTGGGATTTGTCGTAGCCCCGGTGATGCCGTCGACCTCGACCATTCGCTTGAGGTCGCCCGAGGTCAGGAGGCTCCGTCGGATGTAGTCCAGCCACGGAGACTGACCCTCGGCGAGCAAAGCGGACAGACGCGTCATGCCGACCTCGCGCGTGCCTTCATCACCCTGGCCACGCTTTCCACGACGTGGTCCACCGTGAGACCGAGCTCGCGCATGACCACAGGCCCCGGGGCCGACGCACCGAACCGGTCGACGCCAATGCTCGCCCCGTCGCTCCCGACATACCGGGACCAGCCCAGGGTCACGCCGGCTTCCACGGACACTTTGGCAATACCCGAAGGAAGGACCGATTCGCGGTACTCCACGGGTTGCTCGTCGAACACTTCCCACGAAGGGAGCGATACGACCCGCGCGCGGACGTTCGAATCCTTCAGTTTCCTCTGGGCTTCGAGCGCCAAGGAAACCTCAGAACCGGTGGCGATCAATACTACCTCGGGCGTGCCCGAGGTCGCTTCCGACAACACGTACCCCCCTCGAGGTGCTCCTCGCGCAATCGGATAGGCGGACGGGTCCAGGATCGGAAGTTTCTGTCGGGTGAACACAAGGGCGGTGGGGCCGCTTCGCTCGACGGCGAGTCGCCAGGCGACCGTCGTTTCGTTCGCGTCCGCGGGTCGGATCACGGTGAACCCCGGGATCGATCGCAGGCCGAGCAGCTGCTCGACCGGTTGATGGGTCGGGCCGTCCTCCCCGAGCCCGATGCTGTCGTGCGTGAACACGAGGATAATATGGGTCTGCTGCAGAGCGGCGAGGCGCAGCGCTCCGCGGGCATAATCCGAGAAGTTGAGGAAGGTGGCACCGTACGGGAGCGTCCCCCCGTAGAGCGCCATTCCGTTGATGACGGCCACCATCGCATGCTCGCGGACACCGAAGTGAAAGTTCCGCCCGCTCCCGTCAGTTGCCGACTCGTCCGTCGAGCCGGGAATGAGGGTCTTCGTCGAAGGCGAAAGGTCCGCGGCTCCCCCCAGCAAGGCGACGAGCCGGGGGGATATCGCATTGATGACCTTCTGCGAGGCGTCCCGGGTTGCCATCGGCCCTTCGGTGGACTGGAAGGTAGGGAGATCCGTGTCCCACCCGACGGGATGTACGCCGGAGAGCTGGTCCTCGAAGGCCCGGACCCGTTGGGGGTCCTGGGCTCGGAATGATTCCCGGAGACTTTCCCATTTCTTCTGCCAGCTCGCCCCGCGGTCGATCGCTTCACGAAAATGGGAACGCGCGTCGTCGGGAATCAGGAAAGGAGGTTCTAGCGGCCATCCGAGCTTTTCCTTGGTGGCGCGAGTGTTCGCGGGCCCGAGGGGCTCGCCGTGGGCCTCCCGGGTGTCCTGCACCGGGCTTCCGTACCCGATATGGGTCCGCACCGCGATCAACGACGGCCGGGCGGTCTCTGCCTGCGCTTCCCGAATGGCGCTATCGATGGCAGCCAGGTCGTTGCCGTCCGTTACCCGGAGGACCTGCCAGTTGTACGCCTTGAAACGAACGGCGACGTCCTCGGTGAACGCCCACTGCGTGGGGCCTTCGAGTGAGACGTGATTGTCATCGTACAGGTAGATCAGTTTGCCCAGACCCAGCGTGCCCGCGAGGGACGCCGCCTCCGAGGCAATCCCCTCCATCAAATCCCCATCGGAAACGAGTCCGTACGTGAAATGGTCCACGAGCGAAAAGTCGGCCCGGTTGTAGATTGAGGCGAGATGGCGTTCCGCGATCGCCATTCCCACCCCCATACAGAACCCCTGACCCAGCGGCCCCGTCGTGGCCTCTACTCCGGGAGTCCGCCCGTGCTCGGGATGTCCGGGGGTACGGCTGCCCCACTGGCGGAACTGTTGCAACTCGCTCATGGGCAGGTCGTACCCGGTGACATGGAGTAACGAGTAGAGGAGGGCGGAGCCGTGACCCGCGGAGAGGACGAACCGATCCCGATTCGGCCATCGGGGGTCCGCGGGATTATGACGGAGGAAACGGTCCCAGAGCACGTACGCCATCGGGGCGGCGCCGAGAGGAAGCCCCGGGTGCCCGGACTTCGCCTTCTCCACCATATCTACGGAGAGGAATCGAAGCGTGTTGATGCACGTCGTATCCAGGTCGGTCATCTACTTCTCTGAGAGCATCCGCAGGTTCATCGGCCCGACCGTGCCCTCCGGCTCCTCCGGAGAACTCGGTGTGGAAAAGGATGACCGTCTCCGCGCCGGTCCAGGCCCGTACTCAGGAGAATCTCTTCTGAAGAGAACATCCTCGGCAGCGGCCCAACGCTCTGGCGCTGTGTAGGGGATCCAGCTTTTCAGAGACCGATCAACCGGGTCGCGGGATCGTCCCCTTGGGTTGGCCCCGAACGTGCCTACAGGGGCCTTCGGGGAACGGATGCCACCAGTACCCGAGTACCGGACTTGGCTTGGATGGTAATCTTGGTCAAATTCTCGACTAGCACACCGACTCCCACCTCGACCGGCAGCCGGTCGATTGACCCCGAACCTTCGAAGACGTAGGCGGCCGCTCTCCGCTCCGCTCCCACGGGACACACGGAGCGCCCATCCTTGCGGAAATGAAGGTCCACGCATTCGAGCCCGGCACCGGAATCGACCGCGGCGTCCGGCCCGACCAGTAACCGCTCCTCTACCGTCTTGCTCACCGGGATCGGCGGTGGGCCGGGGGCAACTTGGAAACGGTGTCCGCGGGCTCCCGAAGTGGGTGGACATCGGACGACGACCGACAGCCATCGGGTGCCAGGGGCCTGTGCACCCCCCATCACCTTGTGACGAGTCTCTTCGTGGGCGGTGAGAAGCTCGACCGCCCCGGGGCCGAGCACGGAGCGATGGCCGGTCTCGTCGTCGTAGTCGACCCGGCCGGTGATGACGTAGTTCAGCGCTTCCTCTTCGAGATGGGTGTGTCCCTCGGGGTCGTCCCCCGCGCCAGACGTGATGGTGTCGGCAAAGCGAAGGAAAGGCAACCAGGGGCCTTGGACCGGCGTCGGAAACAGGACCCGGCCCGACACGTCCTCGAGGTCAATGCGGCTCGTTACAACTCGCAGCTCACGAGGCGATTCCTCCATCCCTGCCATCGGTATCGGACCGCCCCCGGGGGTGGACGGGGCCGATAGCCCATTGGAAGGATATGGGTTCCGCTCGCCCTAGTTCCGTTCGACGAGCGACCGGAGCCCGAAAGACAAAAGACCGAACACGTCTCGCCCGGTCGGAGAAGCATGAGCGGGAAGAAGGGATTGCCTAAACTGGTACTTCCGGTGGAAGCGCGAGATAATTGTCTCGGCCCTCCGTCGGCCCGATACTCGCTCGTGGAGTACGGCGATTACACGTCGCTCCATTGCCAGAACGTGCTCGGTCCCGTGAACGAGCTGGTCCGCGAGCTCCAAGATGACCTGTGCTTTGTTTTTCGCAACTATCCCCAGCCGGCCATCCACCCCCGTTCTCGGCCGGCGGCGGAGGCGGCGGAGGCCGCGGGCCTCCAGGGAAAGTTCTGGTTGATGCACGACAGAATTTTCGCCCACCAAGACAATCTTTCCGATGCCGTACTGCGCGAGATAGCTCGGGGACTCCCCATCGAAATGGAGGATTTCGATCGAGACCTATCGTCCGGGACCGCGGCCCGGCGAGTCGACGAGGACCTCGAAAGTGGTAATGAGGCCGGCGTCGGAGACACTCCGACCTTTTTCGTAAATGGAACGCTGCACGTCGGACAGTACGAGTTTATTCCGCTGCTCAAGGCGCTGAAACAGTCGGAACGGAAGCGGCCCTGATCCCCAGCCGCTAGGCTAAGGCGGGAATTTCCGGCCTCGCCAGATGCATCTACATGGAGCGGCATCGGGGCTCGGGGCATCTCTTGACGGCGAAAGACGGCAACGGGGTGGTAAGTGTCGCAAGTCATCATTCGGTCGATCGGACCGTCGAGAGACTTCAGGAACTGCTGACGGCGAAGGGCATCAAGCTGTTTGCCCTGGTCGATCACAGCGGGGAAGCGAAGAGCGCCGGGCTGCAAATGCCTCCCACGAAGCTCCTGATTTTCGGAAACCCGACGGCCGGAACTCCTCTCATGCTTGCCGCGCCCAGTATCGCGCTCGATTTGCCTCTCAAAATCCTAGTCTGGGAAGACGCCGGCGGGAAAGTCTGGACGACCTACAACAGCCCCGAGTATCTGCGGGCCCGGTTCCATCTGCCGGCCAATCTTGCACCGCCGCTGTCCGCCCCGGAAACTCTGGCCGCGATAGCGTCGGAGTGAACTCGCAAGAATGGGCAAACCGGGCTCCCGGGAATCCCCTGCCCCCGCCCTTTCACCGGCCCCTTTATCAGGCCCCTCCCGATGACCATCGCTGAGAGGGTTCCGGGTGACCAAGTCGGCCGCCGACTCGACGGCCTTCCATCGACATGGCCGGTAACGTAGCTCCGCCACCTACGGCCGCCGAGCCTCTCAACGAACGACTGAGTCCGGCCGAGATTGGGGCCAAGTTGCCATTCGAGACCTTGGCCTTCGTCCTTCAGTCGGTATCGATCGTCTTGCTGTTCGTGGGTGGCCTCGTGGCCGTGACCGCGGGCGTTTATCCACCCAGCTGCGCCGCCTCGGGGTGCAGTGCGGGGGCGATCGAGATCGCGGGTTACGGACTCATGGCGGCCCGTATCCTGATCATTCTGGGCCTGTTCGGGATTGCCGTGGGCAACGGAATGCATCTCGAGTTCGATCCTCCCCTTCGATCCGGTGCGAGCGTCCAGGAGGTCAGCGCCTACAACGCGCGCCGCTGGATGGGCATCGTCCTCGAGTTCGTCCTTTTCGGGCTTCTCATCGTCGTCGTCGTTTGGTCCGTGGGTGGACTCGTCTAGTCGGGGGAGAGTCGGAATCGAGATTCGGACCGATTCCACGGTGCGGAGGGAAAGGGAGGAACTGGAACATTGGAAGACGATCGTGCGGCCGACCTGATACTGTTGGATGGGAAGATCGCAACTCTGGATTCCCGTTCCTCATTCGCGAGCGCGGCGGCGATTCGCGGGGACCGATTCGTGGCGGTGGGCAACGACTCCGACGCCCTGGAGTACAAAGGCTCCCGAACGAAAATCCTCGACCTCAAGGGGAAGACGGTGATTCCGGGACTGAACGACACGCATATTCACGTCGTACGGGAGGGACGGCAATACACCCTCGAGACCCGATGGGACGGTGTCCGGTCGCTGGCCGGGGCGATGGCGAGACTCGTCGATCAAGCGAAGCGGACGCCGCCCGGGCAGTGGGCGCGCGTCGTGGGAAGCTGGTCGGAGTTCCAATTTGAGGAGAAACGAGTTCCCACGCTGGCGGAATTGAACCAGGCCCTGCCCAGCACCCCCGCATTCGTCCTGCACGTCTATCACGATGCCATGCTCAATCGGGCGGGCCTCACGGCCCTCGGTATCGGCAAGGATACCCCGACCCCCCCGGAGGCGGAGATTCAACGGGATGCCGACGGCAATCCGACGGGGCTTCTGGTCGCCAAGCCAAACGCCGGTATCCTCTACGCGACGTTGGACCGGCAGCCCAAGTTAGAGCACGCCGACCAGCTCAGTTCGACCATTCTATTCCTTCGGGAACTCAACCGGTTCGGTCTCACCAGCGCGATAGACGCGGGGGGTGGCTTCCAATTTTATCCTCAGGACTACGCGGCCGCCGGTGAGCTGGCCCGAGCCGGCCGGCTGACCCTGCGAATCGCGTACAACCTTTTCACCCAGCGGCCGAAGCACGAGTTGGACGATTTCGACCAATGGACGAAATCCGTGCGGCTGTATGACGGGGACGATTTTTACCGAGTGAACGGCGCCGGAGAAACGCTCGTCTACTCGGCCGCCGATTTCGAGAACTTCATGGAGCCGCGGCCGGAGCTGTCCCCGGTCATGGAGGAGGAGCTGAAGGAGGTCGTCGGACTTGTCGCCGGCCGAAGATGGCCGTTCCGGATCCACGCGACCTACGAGGAATCGATCACACGTTTCCTCAACGTGTTCGAAGAAGTGAACGAGACCTCACCCATCGGCGACCTCCACTGGTTTCTGGACCACGCCGAGACGATCTCCGACAAGAACCTCCAACGGGTGAAGCGGCTCGGCGGCGGGATTGCCATCCAAGACCGTATGGCGTTCCAGGGCGAGCACTTCGTGGCCCGATATGGGGAGGAGATGGGCGAGCGGGCACCACCGATCGCCAAGATGCTGGAGATGGGTATCCCGGTGTCCGCCGGGACCGATGCGACGCGAGTGGCTAGCTACAATCCGTGGGTGTCGCTGTACTGGCTCGTTACCGGCAAGACGGTGGGCGGCACCGCTCTCTTCTCCTCCAACAACCTCTTGTCCCGGATGGATGCGCTCCGTTTGTACACGGTCAATGGCGGGTGGTTCTCCCGCGAGGAAGACAAGAAAGGCTCGATCCAGGTAGGGAAGTTGGCGGACCTCGCCGTGCTTTCCGCCGATTACTTCTCGGTGGAAGAGGAGGCGATCAACGGCATCGAGTCTCTGCTCACGGTGGTCGGCGGGCGACCCGTCTACGCCACTGGGGAGTTCTCGGGACTAGCCCCGGCCGCGCCTCCGATCACTCCCAGCTGGTCTCCCGTGGCCACCTTCGGCGGATACACCGTTTCGAGGCTCTCACCGAATGGTGATTCCCCCGGCCCAACCCATCCGACAGCCGCCCCCGCACCGACCGGCCGCGTGCGCTTCGCACTGACCGGGCGGGACGTTTTCGGTGGATCTTGTTAGACCGCCGGCCCGAAGTTTCGCCGGGACCCCGAAGAGTCTCCCGCGCGCGGATCGAAATCTGAAGGGTGGGCTCAGCACGGGGACGACCAGCGGGGATCCGCCGCCGAATCCTGCCGTGCCCGCGGCGACGTGCCACGCAATCCCTTCTGGTCCGGCCGCTTCCAATCAAGCCTCGGCGTCGCAATTTCTGGCGATCGCGATCGTCTTTCTGATCGTGATCATCGGCGGCGGGCTTCCCACCCCCCTCTACGTCCTGTACCAGCGCGAGTGGCACTTTTCCCCCGGCATGCTGACCATCGTCTTCGCGGCGTATGCATTGGGGCTCTTGCTCGTCCTCTTCGTATTCCGCAGAACGTCCGACCGGATCGGCCGCCGGACGGTTCTCATCGCGGCGATCGCGGTGGCCATCGCCAGCACGGGGGTCTTTCTGCTCGCCCAGAATGTGGGTTGGCTGATCGCCGCGAGGGTTCTTTCTGGCATCTCCGTGGGTTTGGCCGCTCCCGCGGCCTCGGCCGGACTGAGCGATCACGAGCCGGCAGGCAACCTTCGCCGGGCCGCGATGGTAACCGCGGCGCTTACTGTGGTGGGAGTCGGCATCGGACCCTTTTACGCGGGACTTTTGGCACAGTTTGCGCCCGACCCGTTGACGCTCTCCTTTTGGGTACTTCTCGGCCTCCTCGTCGTGGCCTTCGGCCTCGCGCTAACCACCCGAGATCAGCCTCCCCGGAAATCTCCGACGGCGGCCGAGTCGGGGCGTGGGTTCCGCGTTCCACCCCAGATCCGTCGGGTGTTCTTCCTCTGCGTGGTAGCGGCGTTTTGCGGCTTCGCGTTAGCGGGTGTCTTCAGCGGGCTCGCACCATCTTTTCTGTCGGTCGACCTGGGAATCCGGGAGACGGCCGTCAGCGGGGCGACCGTTTTACTGATGTTCGGGTCGGCCGGCTTGGCGCAGTGGATCGTGCGCACCCGTGGAAACGCCCGGATCGCTCGGGCGGGAGCCGGATTCGCGCCCCTCGGTCTCATTTCGATCTCGGCGGCGGTATGGACGGGCCTGGCGTGGCCTTTCTTCCTGGGCACCGTGCTGTGCGGATGGGGATTCGGCCTTCTGCTCCTCGGAGGGCTTGGAGCCCTTAACGAGGTGGCGCCCCCGGACCGACGAGGAGAGATCCTATCCGGATTTTACGTGGCCTCGTATCTCGGACTGAGCGTGCCGGTGGTCGGCATAGGCCTGACCGCCGACGTTCTGGGTCTTCCCGTTGGGATCGTCCTCTTCTCGACCCTCATCATTGTCCTCGTGGTCATCTTCCTAATCGCCGGAGTCTCCGAGGAGAAGCGGAAGGAGTCGACTCCGTCCTCCGGCCCGGCCTCGGGGGGATCCGGATCGTCCCCTTGAGGAATTCCGGGCCGGTACTCCCGACCGCGATGCTCAGCGGGCCGGCTCCGGACCGCCGGTCGACTGACCGCCGTCCACGGTGAGTACCGCGCCGGTGACCCACTCGCCGTCTTCGAGCAGCAGATAACGGATGGCCCGAGCCACCTGCCAAGCGTCCACTCCGGCGTTGGTCAGAAGAGGGACCGGTGTCCCGCCCTCCGGCGGGTCCAACGTTTCCAGGTGGCGTTCCATGTTGCCGGGGAGGACCGCGTTAAAACGGATCCCGAACCGGCGGTAGTCCGCCGCTAACTTCCCCGTCAGGTCGATGATGCCGCCTTTGGCCGTGCAGTAGGAGGGGTTTCCGAGTCGGCGAACCCGCTCCGCGGCGGACACCAACACCACCGAGCCGTGCCCCTGCTGAATCATGGGGGGCAACGCTGCTCGACCCAACCGGTGGATGGCGTTCAGGTTGTCGTTCAGACCCGCCGACCAGTCCTCCTCCGTGGTCAGGTGCAGCAACGTGTCGCCGGAGATCCAGTGTCCCGCGTCGATCGAGACCCCGTCGAGTCGGCCGAACTCCTTCATCACCGCCTCGACGGCGGCCGTCACTTCGGGCTGAACTCGGAGGTCGGCGGTGACGGCCCGGAACGACCAACCGCGGTTCGTCGCATGCTTCTCCAGAGCTTCGAGGGACGAACGACTCCGAGCCACGCCGATGACCGTGGCTCCCGCGGTGGCCAACAAGCTCACAACGGCGCTGCCTAGTCCCGTCCCCACGCCCGCCACAAGAATCACTTTCCCTTTCGATCCCATGGGTGATTCCTCTCCGGCCCCTGAACGGCCTGACGGCTAAAGGGTTGAGCCCGGGGTCGGGAATGGCCGGAGCTCGCCGCGACCGCACCGAGGTCGGGCTCGGTTTCCTACCGTCCAGATGGGCTCGTTCGTGGGCGCGGAATCCGGCGCGGCGGTCGCTCGCAGCGGAATCCAAAGAGACCGAGACCGGTTCGGCGGATCGGTCGCGCACCGCGAGCGGTGGCCCAATCGCGAAGGGGGATACACAGACCCCCGCCCGGACCGTGGTCGGCGATTGCCACTGCGCCCTTGGGGAGCCGTCGATCGAGTGCCATGAACTCTCGGCCGGCTTGCCTCTCGGCGTGGGGAACGTCGTACACAAAGAGGCCTACGGAGGAGAGCTCGTCCGCGAGCAGGGGTACAACCTCTCGCTTGTCGCCGAGCCGCAGGTCCCATCGCTTCCGGAGGGGGAAGGGAACAGCCCAGCCCGATGACCGGCCCGGAGGTAGAGCCCAGGAAGGGAACCGGCTCCGTGGACGACCAGGTCTAGCGGGTTCGATCTTCGGCAGGTCGACGGAATGGAGCGTCCCGTGATCGAGGCGGTCCATTGCCTTCAGAAGGTAGGCGGAGGAGACCCCCGAGGAGACGCCCACCTCAACGACATGGTCTGGCCGAAGCAGGCGAACGAGTGCGTAGAGCTCGAGAGGAGCGTCGATTTCGACGTACGAGGCGCGGCCTCCGAGGCTGTGCATCCGGTCCAGGTGTCGGAAGAGAGCACCCTCCTCCTGCGCCTGACGCAAGGCGTCGAGCGATCGTCGCTCGGAAACTTCCGCGAGCTGCGAGACCCACACCGAGTCCGGGTTCCGTTCAGTTTGCATTTGCGGGAGAACCTTCGGGACCCGGTGGGGACGAGTCGATTCCCGGTATGCTGGAACAGTAAAAAGTGGCGATCCGAAACGTTCGCGTTCGGCGATGTCCCCAGGGGCCAATGTAGATTCTATCGTGCGAAAGCATGGTCGCTGTCCTAACTGACGCGAACATCACCCACGACGTGTTCCGATCTGCATGCCGTGATTGTCGAGCACTGCCGGTGCGCGGCGCGAGGGGGAAATGGGAGCACGGGGATTTGAACCCCGATATGCGGGTCTCTCCGCGCGCTCCAGTCACTCGTCATCGGTACGCCGAAGCGTCCCTCCGCTGACCCAATGCAAAGATCCCCTTCACGGGAGATCTGACTGGAGCCCGCTGGTCTGCCAGATTAGCCTATGCTCCCTCCCGTTCCTTCGGGAGCGCCCCGCGACTTATTCTTTGCCCCGGCGGGGCGTGCCCGATGGGTCCCTGAGCGGCCCGGCCGGGGGGTGCCTTCCAGCGAGAGGTCGGCCGTGGCCACTCCGCCTCGTCCGCGGATCGCCTGTACGTGCACCGGAACGGGATCATTCATCATGGGACCGGCCGTCACAAACGTGTGGAACTCGCCGTTTTCTCCGCACGGGTCCACGCCCGGAGGTACCTCCCTGAGGAGGCCCTCGTCAAAGGCCCGACCGGCCCACAAGCCGGGGAGCCGGCGAGTATCCACCGCGACGAGCCGCGCTTCTAGACCCGAGGCGATCATGTCCTGGGCGAGCCGGCGCGTCTCCCGTCCCCACAACGGAAAAACGCCCACCATCCCCAGGGCCGCTAACTGGCCCTCGCGATAACGCCGGACGTCCTCGAGAAAGAGGTCTCCAAAGATTACGTGGCGGACACCGCGCTTCAGAAAACCTTGCAGCGCAGAGGCCATCGCCTTCTCGTACACGACGTTGGACGGAGACGGGGGGAGCATCACGCGCGTCAGCGGAAGGCCCACCGACGCCGCTTGCCTGGTCAGAAGTTCGCCCCGGATCCCGTGCGTCACCACCCGGCCCGTTCGGGCGACCACCGTCGTCAGCAGGGCTACGACCTCGAAACTGCCGGCTTTCCGAACCTCGTGAAGCGCGTAGGCGGCGTCCTTCCCGCTGCTCCAAGAGATCACGGCGCGGGGCGGCGCCGAACGACTCCGTTGGGAAGCTGCGTGACCTTTCACGGACCCTCAGGCCCGGGCCGGGAATGCACCACACGTCGTGCAGAAGGTCGAGTCCGGTCGAGGCAGGTCGAAGCCACAGTGGATACACGCGTTCTCACCGAACGTCCGTTCCTCGAGGGCGTTCGGGAGGACCCGCCGAAATGCCCGGTAGTACGCAAGGTGCTCCGCGTCCCGTATCTCGACCCGGTCTTCTCGAAGGGCCCGCGCCTGTTCCTGACCAAGCCTCTCGGCCGGGGTCCGCTCGGCGAACCAGGCGGGGAGGCGGGTCGAACCGGACCCCACTTCGATAGGGTCCTTCCGTCGCCAGCGGCTTTCGCACTCGGGAAAGGCCCACCGGAGGACCCACTTCCCGACGGTCATCCCGTTCCGTTGGGCCACCTTGAGCCGTTTCGGCAGCTGGGTGGCGAAGCGGACCACATCCGGGTCGGTGTAAGGGGCTAGGACCTCCACCCGCAGCGCTTTCCCGAGCGGCTGGGAGGAAAACTTCATGCTCGCCGCCATCCGGCGCGAGTACTCCTCGAAGTCTGCGGGGCTCTTGTCCCACATGAACGAGTAGCCGCCGAAGAGCTCGTCCGCCGCGTCGCCGGTCATCGCACTGGAGTAACCCTGGTGGGCCGCCTCTTGAAGGCCCCGTGCGATCACGAGACTGTTTCGGAGCTCCATCGGGTCGAAGCTGTGGAGCTCGCGGACGACGAAGTCGGTCTGTGTCAACAGGTCCTCGAACGGCGACTCAACCACGTAGTGCGTCCAGCCAAGATGTGAAGCGATTGCCTGCGCGTATGGACGGTCCGGCGCGTCTGGACCGGTCAGGACGGTCACCGCGGCGCGAGTCCCCCCGGCGTCAGCGAGCGGGGCGAGGATCGCCGTATCGAGCCCGCCCGACAGCAACATGCACTCCGCGGGGCGACGCTCGACCGCCCGAATCACGAGATCCCTCAGCTTCGCGGCTGCCTCGAGCAGCTCCGACGAGGTTTCTGACGGCACGGATGCAGCCGACAGAACTGACCTGGCGGGATCCGTGGCCATGCCTCCCCGGGCGGCCAGACCACAGCCGCGCATCAAACCTGTCCCGACCGCGCCGGAGAGGTCTTCTACACAGGGGTCGTGGCGGACGCTTGAACTCGTCAAAGGGGCCGGCCATGAACATCGTCTCGTTCCTTCCCGCGGCGACCGAGATGGCCTACTCGCTGGGACTCGGTCCCGAACTACGGGCTGTTTCGCACGAGTGCGATTATCCGGACGACGCAAAGACGAAGCCGGTGGTGGTGCACCTCGCCGTGGACCTCGCCGGGCTTTCCCCTCGCGAAATCGATCTGCGGGTCAGCCGCCAGATCCACGAGAAGGGCACTCTGTACGAAGTGGACGAGGAGATTCTCAAAGCGGCCCGTCCCGATCTGCTGATGACCCAGAACCTGTGCCAGGTTTGTGCGCCCTCGGGTACGGAGGTGACGCGGGCGCTCGCCGGTCTCCGTCCCCCGCCCGAAGTCCTTTGGATGTCGCCGCGTTCTCTCGAGGGAATCCTGGAGAATATCCGGGACCTGGGACATCACACCGGTCGCGCGAAGGAGGCCACCGGTCTCATCGAGAGCCTGCGAGCCGATCTCGCGTCACTCCGTTCCCAGACCGCCCGTGGTCTTTCCCGTCCGCGGGTGTTCTGCATCGAATGGGCGGACCCGGTCTTCTGTGCGGGGCACTGGGTCCCTGAAATGGTCGATATCGCCGGGGGAGTGGACGGTTTGGCGCGGCGAGGCGAGGAGTCGGTCCGGATCCCCTGGGAAGACGTGGTGCGATGGGCCCCGGAGGTACTCGTGGTCGCTCCCTGCGGGTACCACCTGACCCAGGCCCGAGACGAGGCGCGTCGCCTGCGGGAGCTACCGGGCTGGAGCACGATCCCGGCCGTCCAGCAAGGCAGGGTGTACGCGGTCGACGCGGACTCCTACGTTTCTCGACCGGGTCCTCGGGTGGCCCAAGGCGCCCGTTTGTTCGCCCATCTGTTCCATCCGGATACGTTCTCGTGGACGGGCCCGGCGGACGCGTTCGACCGCATCGAAACGTAGGGGGAGACCCGGGCGCGACGCCCGGCAGGGTCGGGGGACTAGAAGTGTTTATAGTAAATCGTATTTGCCTGCGTTACAATGTCTTTGAATTCCCCCCCAGTTCCTCCCGGCCCGACCCCGCGTCGGGCCGTTCCGGTGGCCCTGGTCATCGCGGTGGCGATCCTCGTGGCGGGAGTCTCCGCGGGGGGCACTGCGGTGTACTTCGAGCTTCGGCCGGTTCCGGCGGCGCACTCCGCTGTGACGGTAACTGACGATCTGGGCCGTTCGGTTACCGTACCTGCCGTCCCCTCTCGGGCCGTCGTGCTCGGCCCGAACGTCATGGACACGATGTTCCGGCTCGGTCTGCGGAGTCACGTCGTGGGGGTCGACTGCTCGAACGCCACGTTGGGGGGTCTCGAGGGCGACTACACCCCGGCCCAGATCAGCCTCTGGACCTTGGCGCCCTCGATGTGCGTTCTCGCGTATCCCCAGGTCAGCTCCGCCGACCTGCTCAATCGCACCCCGCAGGTCGTCCTCGCCTCGACGATCCTCTCCGTGCCGGGGCTGGAAGAATGGTCGTCGACCTACGGGATTCCGGTGGTCTTCTTCGGCCCGAGCACGCTCGGAAGCGTGGTGTACGATGTACAGATGGTGGCGACGATCTTCGGGGTCGAGGCCGCCGCCTCGCAGTTGGTCTCCCAGCTGCAGTCCACGCTCAGCCAATCGTCCGCGTTCCTCACCAACTTAACGGACAACGGAACGACGCTCCGGTCGGTACTGATGACATACTATCCCGTTCCAGCGGGGGAGCCGAACGCCGGCTACTACACCTTCGGTCCCGGCAGTTTCGGACAATCACTCATCGAGCTGGCCGGCGGAGTGAACGTCGCCGGGAATGCTCCGACCTCGTCGCCCGAGCTGTCGGGAAGCCAGGTGCTCTTCGACAACCCCTCGGTAGTGGTCTACGGCACCGGCTTCGGCGTCAACCTGACGCAGTACCAGCAAGGTCCTGATTGGTCGAGCATTCCGGCGGTGGCGAACGGGAACCTGACCGGGATCGACGTGACCGTCATGACGGAGGTCGATCCCACCATGGTCCTCTACCTGCCGATGCTCACTCACATCCTCTATCCGGACCTGCCGGGCGCGTAGGGCAGTGGCCGCGGGCAATCCACCGTTTACCTCCCGCGTCGGGAACGTGTCGGGAGCGTCGGCCGCCCCGCCGTTCGTACGGCCCGCCCGGGCGCGTAACCTGGGGATTCTGCTAGCCGGACTCGCGGCGTTGATTCTCGGCTCGGTCCTCCTCGGAGACGTCCCGATTCCGTACACGACCATCCTAGGAATCGTGGCCCAGCGGCTGTTGGGAGGGGCCTTGCCCGGCGGGGCGTGTGCCACTCCATCCCTCTCGGTGATCCGCTGTTCCACTCTCGTCAAGATCGTGTGGGAGAACTACGTTCCTCAGGTGCTCCTGGGACTCCTGGTGGGGGCCGCGCTCGGTCTCTCGGGCGCCTCCCTCCAGGGCACGTTCCGCAACCCCCTCGCGGACCCCTACCTCCTGGGGCTCTCCTCGGGCGCGGCCGTCGGCGCTGCGCTGCTGTTCGTCCTGCACATCGGGCTCGCGGAAGCCGACCTCAGCCTCCCGTTGTTCGCGTTCGGCGGCGCCCTGTTCAGCGGCTTCGTGGTACTGCTGGCCGCGCGCAGCCCTCGAAGCACGGTGACCACCCTTCTGCTCACGGGCGTCGCCCTGAGCTCGTTCTTCTCCGCGCTCCTGGTGCTGGCGCTCCTGTACAACGTGAACGGCGACCTCCAGGTGAGTTTCTGGCTCCTGGGCGGACTGGAGGGAGCGACCTGGACGCAGGACGGCATCGTCCTCTCCGGAGTGGCGTTCACCGGGGCGCTCTTGGCCCTGTACGGCCGGGACCTCAACCTGTTGCAACTGGGTTCCGACGTGGCCCAGAGCCTGGGAGTGAACGCGCGCCAAGTGCGTATCCGTACCATCCTGCTCGCTTCGCTGTGCACCTCGTTCGCGGTGGCGTTCGCCGGCATCATCGGATTCGTGGGCCTGGTCTCGCCGCACGTGGTGCGCCGTTTGCTCGGCGTCGACTACCGCCGGGTGATCCCCGCCTCCGGACTCGTGGGTGCCATCTTCGTCCTGGGGGCCCGCGACCTGGCGCTCGTTGCGTTCCCGGGCACGGAGGTGCCCGTCGGGGTGCCGATGGCGTTCGCGGGGGCCCTCTTTTTCCTGTATCTCCTTTACCGACGACCGACGACACTGCAGACTCCGGCCAATTCATGACCGAACTTCCCCCGCTCCTGGACATCACCGGGTTGACGGTGCGGTACGGGTCGCGATCCGCGCTTCAGAACGTGTCCCTTACGGTTCGTCCCGGAGAACTCGTGGCCCTCGCGGGCCCGAACGGCGCCGGGAAGACGACGCTCCTCCGCGCCGTTCTCGGATTGGTCCTTCCCTCGGAGGCCAGATCCGTATCCAGGGGACCCCGATCGCCGCGCTCTCGTTCCGGGAGCGGGCCCAGCGGATGGCGTGGCTGCCCCAAGAGGAACAGCCGCAGGAGAACGTCCCCATCCTCGATTACGTGCTCTTCGGTCGGTACGCCCACGTTCCCCCCTTCTACTCCGAGAATTCGGCCGACTTCGCTCGCGCCGAGCACGC
>JASHPV010000091.1 GCA_030037875.1 Thermoplasmata archaeon | reverse complement strand
GTGTCATGGGGTACTACTCCTTGAGGTTATGCGCCGGAGGGGGCGCGTTCGAGGCCGTTCCGGCCCCGCGGTTGACCCTGGACCTCCGCCGCGTCAAAGGTACGCTGGAGTTGCACGGAGTTTCAGTGGTGGACGCCCGGGTGATG
Source organism: Thermoplasmata archaeon (assembly GCA_030037875.1). Taxonomy (GTDB): domain Archaea; phylum Thermoplasmatota; class Thermoplasmata; order Lutacidiplasmatales; family UBA184; genus JAKIWV01. The sequence goes on along the minus strand of JASHPV010000091.1, from coordinate 5,141 downwards.
CTCATCGCCCAGCTCGAACGGGAAGTGACGCTGAGCCGGGACGGTCGGGTGCTGATCAAGACCAAGGACAGTACCGAAGCGGCCGCGATTTTCGAGCATCTGCAAGGGATGCTGGGCCTGCCCTCCGTCGAGAAGTGAAACCGGGTCGAGACCGGGCCACTGACCTCGGCGCCCGACAACCCTTATGCTCGCATCGGCGGTGTCACGACCAAGGCCACCACATGACGAGAGAGGCCTGGGTCCTGGGCGCGGCGAGCAACCGGTTCGGCAAGATGAAGGAGAGCGGCCGGGAGGCCGGCGCTCGCGTCGCGCTCGAGGCGATCCAGACGGCGGGGATTGAGCCCAAGGACATTGGATACACGTTCGTGGCCAATGCGTTCGGGCTATCGGAGAAACAGGCCCACGTGGGACCGCTGATCAACACCGCTCTGGGGATCCCCGAGGTTCCTTCGTGCACTGTCGAGTCCGCCTGTTCCTCCTCCAGCGCGGCACTCCACGAGGCCTTTGTTCACGTGGCCGGTGGGTTCCTCGACGCCGCCCTCGTGGTGGGCGTGGAGAAGCTCTCGCAACTGGACACGTTGACGGCCACGAGCTACTTCGCGATCGGAGCGGATTACCCCTTCGAGTCGCACAATGGAGCGACGTTCCCGGGACTCTACGCGACCATCGCCGATGCCCACATGAAACGGTACGGGACGCGGCGGGAGCAGCTGGGGGCGGTCTCCGTGAAGAATCACCTGAACGCGTCGCTCAACCCGCACGCGCACTTTCAGAAGCCGATCACCATGGACACGTACCTCGAGTCCCCCATGATCGCCACTCCGCTTCGGCTGTATGATTGCTGTCCGTTCTCCGATGGCGCGGCAGCGCTCGTCGTCGTAGCGGCGGAAAAATACCCCAACCCGCACACGGAACCGCTCGTGATCCGCGCGTCCGCCCGGGCGGGATCGATCGCGGACATGCACGACCGGCCCGACCTCACGAGCCTCCCGGCCAGTCAGCGAGCCGCTCAGACCGCCTTCCGCCAGGCCCGCGTCGAACCGGGCCAGATCGATTTCATGGAGGTCCATGACTGCTTCACGATCGCCGAACTGGTGGCGCTCGAGGACATGGGCTTCTTCCCTCGTGGGCAGGCCGGCGCGGCCACCGCTGAAGGGCTCACGGCCCGGGACGGGAAACTGCCGGTCAACCCCTCCGGAGGCCTCAAGGCTAAGGGACACCCCGTGAGCGCGACCGGCGCCTCCCAGGTCGTCGAGATATTCGAACAGTTCAACGGCCTCGCAGGGCCCCGGGCCGTTCCCAAGACAAGTGTCGCTCTCGCTCACAACGTGGGAGCCACTGGCAGCTCTGCGTCGGTGCACATATTCGGCCGACGATGAGCGACGCCTCTGCTCCCCCCGGGCCCCCGGCGGAGCCGTCCGCCGCCCACTCGATCCGGGAGTTCGAGCACGGCTACGAGGAGGAGCAGCGGCTCCGAGGGTTTCGTTCCGCGTGCGGATTCGTCACCGCCACGTGGGGACTCCGGTGCCCTCGGTGTGGCCGTCGGGACCTCACGGAGTTCGCGCTGTCAGGCAAAGGGACGGTGGCCGCGTACACGGTACAGAACGTACCTTCCGACGAGTTCGTGAACGACGCCCCATACGCGTACGTCCTGGTCGACCTGGACGAGGGGGGCCGACTCAGCGGTTGGATGCCATCGGTCCGGGCCGTCGGGGACCTTTCCATCGGAGACCGAGTGCGGTGGGTCCCCTCGTACAAACCGGGGGTCCAGTTCGAACGGGACCCCACTCCGGCGTCGGCTCCCAAAGCATAGTAGTTAAGCGAAGAATTCGCTCCCGAAGACCCGAGATGGAGTCCTCCACGGACAAGTTCTGGCTCCGGCACTATCCGCCGGGCGTTCCCCCTTCGATCGACATCCCCGACCGATCGTTGGTGGAGTTGGTCCAGGAATCGGTGCTGAAGCACCCCAATCGCGTGGCGTTCAACTACTACGGCGCGAAGTGGACGTACCAACGGTTCTGGGACGCGTCGGCCCACGTCGCGCAGTTTCTCCTCAACGAGGGGCTCCGGCGCGGGGACCGCGTCGCGCTCTATCTCCCGAACTGCCCGGTCTATCCGATCGCGTATTTCGCCGCGCTGCGGGCCGGACTCACCGTCGTCCAGGTCAGTCCGCTCTACATCGGACAGGACCTCGACCATCTCCTGGAAGACGCCCGCCCGAACGCGATCTTTTGCCTCAACCTCCAATGGCCCAACCTCGAGAAGCTGAGCTGGAGTTTCCCGGTCCCCTTGACCTGCGTCGTGGGCCTGAACGAACTGTACCCGTTCCCCACCCGGCTCTTCGTGAACCGCGTCCTCCGGCGGCGAGGCCTTCCGACCGCCATTCCGACCGGTCCCCGGATTCGACGGTGGAAGGCGGCCCTCGCTACCCCCGGCGCGCCCGATCCGGTTCGGGTAAACCCGGCCACCGAGGTCGCCGTACTGCAGTACACGGGAGGCACCACGGGGGTTCCCAAGGCCGCGATGCTCTCGCATCGCAACCTCGTGGCGAACGCGCTCCAGTGCGCGGCGTGGTTCAACGTGGCCGCGAACGAGCGGGAGGTCGTACTGGCCTCCATCCCGTACTTCCACGTGTACGGGATGACGGTCGCAATGACCTATCCCCTGTTCGCGGGCGCGACGATCGTGCTCGAAACCCGGCCCGACGTGGACGAGATCCTGAAGCTCATCAACAAGCATCACCCCACGCAGTTCCCCGGGGTCCCCTCGCTCTACAACGCGATCAATCACCATCCCAAGCGGGACAAGTACGACCTCCGTTCGATCCGGATCTGCCTGAGCGGTTCCGCGCCGCTTCCCCTCGAGGTCGCGAAGCAGTTCGAAGCGGAAACCGGAGGCAGCGTGGTCGAAGGATACGGTCTTTCCGAGACCTCACCGGTCACCCACGCGAACCCGATCAAGGGCGAGCGACGCCCGGGGTCGGTTGGCCTACCCCTGCCCGACACCGACGAGCGGGTCGTCGACCTGGAGACCGGGACGAAGATCCTTCCGCCCATGGAGACCGGAGAACTCTGCATCCGGGGTCCCCAGGTGATGCTGGGCTACTACCATCAGCCCACCGAGACGGCCGCAGTACTGAAGGACGGTTGGTTCAGGACCGGGGATATCGCGTACCTGGATGCCGATGGGTACTGCTTCATCGTCGACCGGAAGAAGGATATGATCGACGTCGGCGGGTTCAAGGTTTACCCGCGCGAGGTCGAGGAGGTCCTCTTCCAGCACCCCGCCGTCGCCGACGCGGCCGTCGTGGGGGTGCCGGACGCCTCGCTCGGGGAGGTCGTCCAGGCGTTCGTAGTGAAGAAGCCGGGAGCGACCGTGACCGCCGACGAGCTCGTTCAGTTCGTCCGGGAGCGACTGGCGCACTACAAGGCGCCTCGAGCGATCGAATTCCGGACCGCGTTGCCGCGGAGCGGGGTTCAGAAGGTACTGCGCCGAGAGCTGAGAGCCCAGGCAGTGGTCGGACCCGCCGCCCCGGCCGGCGCCGCCAACCCGGCGGCGGCCGCTACAGGCCCCGCGCGATGAGGTCGCGCGCGATCACGACGCGCTGGATCTCGTTCGTTCCCTCGAAGATCTCCGAAATGCGTGCGTCGCGGTAGGCCCGTTCGATCGGCGTTCCCCGGATGTACCCGAGGCCGCCGTGGATCTGCAGCGCCTCGTCGATCGCGTCCGCGGCCCATTCGCTGCCGAGACATTTCACGGCCGCGGCTTCGCGGGTCTTCGCCTCCCGTTCGGCGCGGCTCCACTTCGAGGGATCATGGCCCATCGCGTCCTGCCGGGCAGCCGCATTGTAGACCAGATAACGCAGGGCCTGAATGTGCATCTCGATGTCGGCGAGCTTGAACTGGATCGCCTCGTACTCGCTGATCGGGAGGCCGAACTGCGTCCGGTTCTGGGAAAAGGATAGCGCTTCCTGTAAGGCCGTCTGCATGCCACCCAGTGAGGCGGCGCCAAGAGATACCCGGCCCACGTCGAGCGCGGTCATCGCGGCCCGGAATCCGTTCCCCACTCCTCCGAGCACCGTCTCGGGGCCTACCTCCACGTTTTCCAGAATGAGCTCGGCCGTCGACGTTCCGTGGAGGCCCATCTTTTTCTCGCATCGGCCGACGCGAAACCCCGCCGTTCCCTTATCCACGAGGAACGCGGAGATGCCACCGTGAGGGCCTTTCTTCACGTCGTTGGCCGCCATCACGAGAACCGTGTCCGCCTCGTTCCCGTTCGTAACGTACAGTTTGGTCCCGTTGAGGATCCAGGAATCCCCTTTCGGCGCGGCCGAGGTCTTCAAGGCCCCCGAATCGCTGCCCGAGCCCGGCTCGGTCAAACTGAACGCGAGGAGTTTCTTGCCCTGCGCGGCGGGCTTCAACCACCGTTGCTTCTGCTCTTCGGTGCCGTAGTACAGGATTGGCGTGGCGCCGAGCGAGGTATGGGCCGCCACGATCGCGACATGGGACGCGTCGACTCGGCCCAGCTCTTCGGCGAGGATTGAGTAGCCGACCTTACCGAGGCCGAGGCCACCGTACTCCTCGGGCACCGGCACTCCGAAGTAGCCCTCCTCCTTCATGCGGGCGACCGTCGCGGTCGGGAACAGCTCCTTTTCGTCCATCTCGGCGACGACCGGCGCGATCTCCTTTTGCGCGAAGGTCCGAACGGCGTCCCGGAGCGCTACCTGTTCTGGCGTGAACGAGAACTCGATCGCCATGGCTCATGCCCCCGTAAATTTCGGCGGCCGGTGCTCTACGAACGCGGCGATGCCCTCTTCGAGGTCGGGACTCGCCATCACTTCCCGGAGGAATGCCTCCCGTTCCGCCCGTAAGCCATCTGCCAGCGGGCCATCAAGTCCCCCGTTGATGGCTTGCTTCGTCGCGGCGACGGCGCGGGGCGCCTTCTGCGCGATCGTGTGGGCCCAGTCCCGGGCCGCCCGGAGCTCCTGGCCCGCAGGCACGACTTTGTTCACCAAGCCGATGCGGAGCGCTTCGGCCGCGGGGATGAGGGCGGCGGTAAACATCGGCTCCTTCGCCTTGGACGGACCCACGAGCCGGGGAAGCCGCTGGGTTCCTCCGTAGGCCGGCAAAAGTCCGAGTCCG
>JASHPV010000090.1 GCA_030037875.1 Thermoplasmata archaeon | reverse complement strand
ACCTCGTCGCAAAAGTCGGCCACTTCGCTGAGCAGGTGCGAACTCATGAAAATCAACTTCTGCTGTTTCTTGAGGTCGAGGATGATATCCCGGACCTCGACCACGCCCCGGGGATCGAGTCCCGTCGAGGGCTCATCGAGGATGATGATGTCCGGGTCGGGGAGCAACGCTGCCGCGATGTTGACGCGTTGCTTCATTCCCTTGGAGAATTTGCCGGTCCGTTTGTCGACCCAATCCGTCATCCGGACCTGGTCGAGAACCGCCTTGATCCGGTCCGGTATCTCCTGGGTAGGGATGCCGCGCAGCTCCGCGATGTACGAGAGGGCTTCCCGGGGAGTGAGCGCGGGATAGATCTCGGGCGTTTCGATGAGGTCCCCGCAGCTGTAGAGAGCTTCCCGTTTGTGCGCCTGAACGTCGATCCCGTTGATCAGCGCCTGGCCCGAGGTAGGGTGGATCATCGCCGTGAGCATCTTGAGCGTGGTCGTTTTCCCCGCGCCATTCGGGCCGAGGAACCCGACGCACTTCGTCCCGTGGACATTGAGGGAGAGGTCGCTCACCGCGGTGAAGCTACCGAACGTCTTGGTCAGGTGCTGGGTCTGAATGGACAGCTCGGACATCGTGCAGCGGCGGAGAATCTCCGCAGGGTGGTCCCCGCGGGCAGTGGCTCCATATTACGTCTGCCGGCGAGGGGAGCGTGTGTCGGGTTCGCACGCGGAAACGGATGAATCGGGGCCCTTCCGGGACGCGGTGGGGCCGGATTTGGCGTGATGACCTGTTAACTCGTAATCTTCCTTCGGCCCGGACCCCGGTCGAGGCGATCGACGGACCGGGGTTTCCAAAGAGCCGCGATGAGAAGGGCTCCTAGCGGTACCGCTGTCAGATAGACCCAAAGATCCGTGTACGTCCCCGAGAGGATAGCGGGCGCGAGTGTGCGGGCGGGGTTGAGCGAGCTTCCCGTCCAAGGTCCGATGAAGTACGTGGAGAACGCCACGACCGTGGGTGGGAGGAGGATCCGCCATCGACCTCGTCCTTCACCAAAGTCGGCTAAAACAAACACTGCGGTGACAAGCGCCGCAGTAAAGGCCAGCTCCGACGGGAAGGCTCGTATGACGTCACCCTGGACCGGCACCGTGGCCCCCAGGTGAGCGACGTTGCCCAGCACTCCGAGGACGGTTGCGCTTCCGAGGAACGCTCCAGCTGTTTGGCCGAGAACATAGAAAGGGACCTCTCGCCAGGCGATCCGGCCGCTGGCCGCGAGCGCCAGGGTGACGGCGGGGTTCAGGTGGGCCCCGGAAAGGCGAATGAAAGTGTAGATGGGAATCAGGACCGCGAAAAACCAGGCGCAGGCCATCAGCAGCAGAGGAATCCCGCCAAGCCGAGCCGACGCCACAATGGTTCCTGTTCCGATGCCGACCAGAATTGCGGTCCCCGCTGCCTCGGCGGAGGCCCGTGCCGGGAGGGAGCGTCTCACCGGCGTCCGCTGCGAATGCGATCGGTCGCGCGCCGGTCCGAGAGCGCGAGTTCTCTTCGAAGCCCCTCAATGCGGGTCCGTATCTGGTCCCGTACCTCCCGGAACCCGGCATCGTCCAGTTTGGCCGGATCCGGTAGGCCCCAGTCCCGGAGTTCCAGCGATTTGAGGTGCGCCGGGCAGCTGGCGTCGTCGAGACAGCCCATCGTAATCCGGACCCGTGCCGCGTCCATCATCTCGTTCGATAGGAGTTGAGGGGGATGATCGGGGAGCAGGAACCCTCGTTCTTCCAGCATCGATTGGGTGCGCAGGTTGGGCGAGGCGGCCGGGCGCGTCCCGGCGGAAATCGCTCGCCAACCGGGCGGCGGGTCGGCGTTGAAAATCGCCTCCGCCATTAACGACCGACAGGCGTTCTCCACACAGACGAAGAGCACGAGCCTGTTGGGCATCGCTTTCATGCCCGGGGTTTCGTGGCTTGGATGTCGGCCGAGACGACCCCGAGGGACGCTTGCCCTTTCAGCGAATCGGGGGCATTTTCGAGGTCTCGGAGCCGTATTCTGACATCAACGAACCCCGCACGATTCAGGAGGGTCTTCACCTTACTCGCCTCGAGGGCCCCGGAAGAGCAGGAGGACCAGAGCGACGGATCGGCGCGCTCTTTGGCCGTGATCGGGCGGGTGGCGACCACGTCCGAAACGGCCAGGTGGCCGCCCGGCCGCAAGACGCGGAACGCCTCCCGGTAGACTCTCCCCTTGTCCGGGGCGAGGTTGATGACGCAATTCGAGATGACTACGTCTACGGAGGCGTCGCCGACGGGGAGATGCTCGATCTCCCCAAGCCGGAACTCGACGTTCCGGTAGCCACCTTTCTGCGCGTTTTCCCGGGCCGTGGTCAACATTTCGGGGGTCATATCCACCCCGATGACCGATCCTTTCGGACCCACCTTCTTCGCCGCCAGGAAGCAGTCCAGGCCCGCTCCGCTCCCTAGATCGAGAACAGATTGGCCGGATTTCAGGGCGAGAATGGCCGTTGGGTTACCACATCCGAGACCCAAGTCAGCCCCCTGGGGGACGGCCGCCAGTTGTTCTGGTGTGTATCCCATCTGGACCGCCACGCTGGGACC
>JASHPV010000089.1 GCA_030037875.1 Thermoplasmata archaeon | reverse complement strand
GGTGAGGGAGTTGCTCACCCAGTATGTGGCCCAAGCTCCCCGGGGCGTGCTCTTCTCGACGCACACGATGGAGGTCGCCGAGCGACTGTGCAACCGAGTGGGTATCTTGGACCGTGGCCGTCTGGTCGGAGAAGGCACGATGGACGCCCTCCGGGGTCAGACCGCGCAAGGCGACGCGACGCTGGAGGAAATCTTCCTGCGACTGACCCGCGAAGAGGAGGGTGTGTACGCGGCCGTCCGGGCCCTCGGCGGAACCTGAGCTCCCGGGCTCGCCCTCACCCCCTCCCAGCGCCCTGCGTCTCTCGGAGATCGCCTACCTCGAGCTGAGCTTCCAAGCCGTCTACGCACTCCGGCAGGGAAACGTCCTGGCGGCCGAAGCACCCCGGGAGCCCGGCGAGCTTGCCAACACGGCCCGGCGACGGGTCGCCCAGAGCAAGTTCCTCGTGAGCCTCCTGATTGTCTTCCTCGTCGGCGGGTCGATGCTCACGCTGACCAGCATCGTGGAGAGGCTCTTCCTGGGTTCCTTGGTCCCCAACCCCGTACCGCTTCCCCTCTACATCGGCACGGTCATCGCCGGACTTCTCCTGTTGGAGCTCTCGTTTCTCTGGATGGTCGGATTGCAGAGTCTCCCGACCTTCCTCGGTTCGCAGATCCTGCCGGTACTGGAGACGCTGCCGATCCCGGAGAAGAAACTCGACCGAGTGGCCCTCCTCGTCATGCTCCGCCTCTTCGACGCTCCGGCGGTGACGGCCTTGGTGCTCACCCCCGTGGCCCTCGGGATCGCACTGGACTCCGTGCTGGTCGGTCTCCTCGTGATACCCGGCGTCGTGGTCGTAATCATCCTGGCCATGGGCCTCTCGCTCCGGACTGGCCGGTTCTTCGTCCAGCACGTCCAGGGTTCCCGCGGCGGCCTGCGTGCGTCGGTCCTGCGGTGGTTCTACCTTCTCCTCTGGGCGGTGCCGGCCTTCGGAATCTACGGTTTCGTGTCGTTCGGCTTCCAGATCATGTATGGACTCTCCTTCCTCGGTCGGACGGCTCCGGCCGCCTTGGGGAGCCTCCTCCTCGTGTTCCCCTTTCCGTTCGGGCTCATCCCGGTCTTCGGACTCGGCGGGCCCGCCTCGATCTCCTATCTTCCCGGCGGGGTCCCCTGGGCCATTGGTCTCGCGGCTCTCGGGTACGGGGGGCTCTCGCTGGGTGTCGCGTGGTGGTTGCGTACCGCTCCGCGCGAGCTGAGTCGGCTCAGCCCGGAGGTCGAGCTGACCGACGAACGAAGGGGGGCGAAGCTCCACCCGGTCCGGGCCCCGGCGGCCATCCTGCTCAAGGACCTCCGAACCGCTTCCCGAACGCCGGGGTACGCATTCGTGATTTTGCTACCGCTCATCGATGCGGTGGTCATCGGCCTCTCGTCGTACATTGGCGCGCCGGCCCCGAAGAGCGTTTTCGACCTGGCCGCCGCCGCCGTCTCCACGACCGCGATCCTCGCCACCTTCTTCGGTCCGGCGTTCTTCGCGACCGAAGTGATGGGCTACTCGTACACCCGGACGCTTCCGTTGACGAACCGGTCGATGCTCTTCGGAAAATCGTCGTTGATCGTGCTCATCTACGTCGTCGCATCGGCGATCGTCGTCAGCCTGACGGTCCTGCGCCTGCTCGACATCTGGCTCTTCTTCGCGTTCATCGTCGCGGAGCTGCCCGGTCTTGTCGCCGCCGCGTTCCTCGAGATCGGTCTCTTGTTCCGCCGCGCGCAGGAGGCCGGCGTACCGGTCTCCCTCATGTCCTCGGGAGCCTGGTGGGCCACCACGGTGGTGCTGCCCGGCATCGCCATCGCCGGCTTCCCCATCCTGGTCTTTGGTGTGCTCCAGTTCATCGGGGTCTCCCCGATCCAGTCGTTCATCGGCATGGGCGGCGTCGCCCTCGCCGAGCTCGCGATCTTTTCCCTCTTCGCCCTCGGTCTCCCCGGGAGGGGACGCGGCTGACCTCCGCCCCCCTGCCGCCCCGGTTCGAGCCCGGGGCGATCGAGCGGCGATGGCAGGAGGCCTGGGACCAGGCCGAGCTGGGCCGCGCACCCGACCGGCCTCCCACGCCCGCGTTCACCGTCGTCCTCCCTCCTCCGAACGTCACCGGGGACCTGCACCTCGGCCACTTCCTCGGCAACACCGTGACGGACCTCCTCGTGCGCCGCTCCCGGATGTCCGGGGTCCCCACCCTCTGGCTCCCGGGGATCGACCACGCCGGACTTTCGACGCAGGTCGCGGTCCGGGCCCACCTCGCGAAGCAGGGAATCCGGCTGGAGGACATGTCGCGGGACCAGGTCCTGGCACAGGTCGAGGGCTGGAAGCGCGACCACGAACGACGGATCCTGGCGGCGCTCCGGGCCGGAGGCTTCTCGCTCGATTGGAGTCGGTACCGATACACGATGGACCCCGCGTACGAGCGGGCCACGCGACGAGCGTTCGTCGCGCTCCACAAAGCGGGGCTGGTCTATCGGGGGGAGCGGTTTGTGAACTGGGATCCGGTGCTCCAAACCGCGGTCTCGGACCTCGAGGTCGAGCACTCCGAGGAGCCGACCTCGCTGCTCTATCTTCGGTATCCCTGGGCCGACGGATCGCCGGGCGGTCTCCTGGTCGCCACGGTGCGACCGGAAACGATCTTCGGCGACGTGGCCGTCGCGGTCCATCCGGACGACGCGCGGCACGCCGCGGCGGTCGACCGAAAGGTCCGGGTACCGCTCGTCGATCGGGAGGTGCCGGTCATCACGGACCCCGGCGTCGACCCGACGTTTGGGAACGGCGCCCTCAAGATCACTCCCCGGCACGACCTCCTGGACTACGAGATCTTCCAGCGGCATCCCGGTCTCCCGATGCCCCCGGACGTCATCGACGCGGACGGACGACTCGCTTCCGATTGGGTCCCCGAGCAATTCCGTGGCCAAGACCGGGAAGAGGCGCGGAAATGGGTCACCGAGGCACTCCGCTCCGGCGGCTTCGTGGACCACGAGACACCCTACATCCATGCCGTGGGACGATCCGAGCGATCCAACGCGGTGATCGAGCCCCGCCTCTCGACCCAGTGGTTCGTTCGAATGGCCCCTCTCACCCCGGCCGTGGTCGAAGCGGTCCGCTCGGGTGAGGTCCGGCTCTACCCGGCCCGGTGGGAGCTCTCCTTCTACCGGTGGATGGAGAAGGTCCAGGACTGGTGCATCTCGCGTCAGGTCGTGTGGGGGCACCCCATCCCGGTTTACTACTGCCCCGCTTGCCGGCATGAGACGGCGGCCGAAGAACCGCCCGCGAAGTGTCCCGAGTGCGGACATGCTCCGCTCACCCCAGACCCGGACGTGCTCGACACCTGGTTCTCCTCGTGGCTGTGGCCGTTCGCGACCCTGGGGTGGCCCGAGGATTCGCCGGACCTGGCCCACTACTTCCCCACCAACCTTCTCGAAACCGGCCGCGACATCATGTTCTTCTGGGTCGCCCGGATGATGATGGCATCGTACTACTTCCTCGGTCGTCCGCCGTTCCGGGACGTTTCCTTCACCGGGATCCTGCGCGACCTCGAGGGCCGAAAGCTCTCGAAGCACCTCGGGAACTCCCCGGACCCCGTCGAGCTTCTCCACGAACGGGGCGCCGACGCGCTCCGGTTCGCTCTGCTGTTTCCGAGCCCGGTCGACCAGGACGGGGTCTTTGGCCTGGCGACGCTGGACAATGCCCGAAACTTCCTGACGAAGGTGTGGAACCTCGTGCGTTTCGCGCAGGCGTACCTTCCCGAAGGGGTCGACGCGCCCGATCGCGCGCCGATATTGACGGAGGACTCACCGCTCGAGAATCGGTGGATATTGGCTCGATGGCGGCGGACCGTGGACGAGTTCGAGCAGGCCCTGGCCGGTTACGAGGTCACGCGCGCGGTCGGTCTCCTCCACTCGTTCATCTGGTACGACTTGGCGGACCGGTATGTGGAGGTCAGTAAGGAGGCGCTCTCCGGGCACCGGGGGGAGCCTCTTCGGCGAGAGACCCAAGCGGTGCTCCTCTTCACCCTCGAGCGTACCCTGCGCCTCCTCCATCCGATCGTACCGCACGTCACCGAGGAGCTCTGGCACGCGATCCCCCACCGAGGAACCCTGCTGGCGCTCGCGCCGTGGCCCCGGTCCAACGAGGCCCCCGACGACCCCGAGGCGATCGTCGCCATGGAGGTGGTCTATGACGCGATCCGGACTCTCCGCAGTCTCCGCGCCGGGAATCGGCTCGCTCCCTCTTCATCTCCGCCCGCCTGGGTCCGTCCGTCCGGAGAGGAAACCGCCGAGGTCCTCCGCGCCCAGAAGGCTCTCGTTCTTCAGCAGGCTCGCGTGGGAGCGTTGGACTTCCTCGAGGCCGGCGCCCCTCCCCCGGCCGGCACTGCGCCCAGCGTGACGGTGCACGGGGAGTTCTTCCTGGCCCTGCCCACCGAAACCACTCCAGCAGAGCGCCGGGCGCTCGAGCGGGAGCGCGCGAAGCTCTCCGGGCTGCTCGCCAAGACCGAACAACGTCTCGCCGACACCGGATTCCGCGACCGGGCCCCTCCCGAAGTCCTCAAAGCGGCAGAAGAGAAGGCCCAGGACCTGGCCGAGCGGGTCCGGCGAATCGACGAGCACCTCGCCGCGGACACCCCGACCGGAACCGGATGACGAAAAAGAAGGCGCCCTCCCAACCGGCCCGGAAGGCGGGCACCCGACGGCGGACGACGTCGGTCGCTCGCCCGGTCTCCGAGGTGGGACCCGGCTTCCCCCTGGGGAAGACTGGCAAAATTCACCCACCGCTCGGTCTGGGACTGTGGGCCCTCGGTCGCTGGCGGCCGGAAGACGAAGCGCGGACGAAGGCCACGCTCGGCCACGCGCTCGAACGTGGGATCCGGTGGTTCGATACCGCGGAGGTCTATGGAGCGGGCCGATCGGAACGCATCCTCGGTGACGTGTTCTACCGGGCGGGGCCGGCCGCGGCCGAGGCCCTGATCGTCACGAAACTTTCCTGGGAGCACCTTCGGCCGGTCCAGGTCCGGCCCGCTCTCCTGGGTAGCCTGCAACGGCTGGGCCGCTCGAAGGTCGACCTCTACCTGGTCCATTCCCCGGACCCCCGGGTTCCGATCGCCGAGACGATGTCAGCACTCGAAGCGCTCTGGAAGGAGGGAAAGATCGGCGCCATCGGGGTCAGCAACTTCTCTGCCGCGCAGCTGGTCGAGGCCCGCGCTGCGCTCCGGGAGACCGACGTGGTCGTGAACCAAGTACTGTACAACCTGTTCGAGCGGGCCGACGGCGACGAGGTATTGCCCTATTGTCGGCAGGAGGGGATCCTCATCGAGGCGTACACCCCCCTGGCCCGCGGCCTGCTGGCGGGACGGTACCTATCGGGATCCATCCCCGTGGGGCCGGCTCGAAGCACAGGACTCCGCGAGCAGCTCCCCGAGATGCAGGCGAGGGCCCGCCGACTCCACACCCTTGCCGAGGAGGCGGGAGTGCCGATGGCCTCGCTCGCGCTGCACTGGCTGTCGGAGCGAGGCATAGCACCGCTCTTCGGCGCGAGCCAGCCGGCTCAGGTGGATGAGGTCCTCGCCGCCTGGGCGGCTCGACCCACGGCGGCGGTGTTGGCTCGGGCCGATGCGATCGCTCTGGGCCATGACGGTTAGCTTCGTCGCCTTCGATATGGATGGCACCCTGCTCGACGTGTCGAGCTCATGGGCCGAGGTCCACCGGTTCTTCGGAGAGAAGAACACCGAGGCCCTCCAGCTCTTTCTCGACGACCGCATCGACGACCAGGAGTTCATGCGCCGGGACCTCGAACTCTGGCGACGTCACCGGCCGCACATCACAGAAGATGACCTCGTGTCCATCCTGGCCTCGGTGCCCCTCATGCCGGGCGCCCACGAGCTGTTCGATGCGCTTCACACGCGTGGGATCCGTACGGCGATCGTCAGCGGGGGTCTCGATGTCATCGCCCAGCGGATCGGCCGGGAACTCGGCATCGACCGAGTACTGGCGAACGGCTTCGTGCTCGACGGCCACGGCCGGCTGACGGACGAGGGCATTATCCGCGTCCCGATCAAACGAAAGGGGGATGTGGTGGCCGGGCTCCAGCGAGAGTTCGGCCTCTCGGTCAGTGAATGCGCCGCCGTGGGGAACTCCCAGATCGATGTGGCGATGTTCGAGCGGTCGCGGATCGCGGTGGCGTTCCTCCCGGAGGACGAGCACGTCCGGCGTCGGGCTACCCACATCGTGACGGAGAAGGACCTGCGCCGAGTCATCGGCCCCCTCACCGAGGAGGGCCCCCGGGCCTCGAAGAGCCCTCGGGCTGGCCCATAGGCTTTTGAGCGCCGCTCGGCCTTCAATCGGCGGAATGGAAGCCTACCAGAAACTCCTCGACCGGGCCCGGTCCCAGTTGCCCGAGGTCCGGACCAGCGGGGAACGATTCCAGGTGCCCGAACCCGACGTGATGACCGATGGGAAGAACACGGTCATCCGGAATCTCCAGGAGATCGCGAGCGTCCTGCGCCGCGAACCGGCCCACCTGATCGGCTACCTCGCCCGAGAGTTCGGCTGCCCGGGTGTACTCGACCTGCCCCGGGGCGTTCTCAAGTCCCGCATCCCGAAGGAGGCCATCGCCCAGCGCATCCGGGAGTACACCGAGAAATACGTGATCTGCTCCGAGTGCAAGCGACCGGACACCCACCTCGTCAAGGAGGGAAAATTCACCCTCCTGGTCTGCGAGGCGTGCGGCGCTCAACGACCGGTCACCGTTCGCCGGGTCGTCGAGGTCGTCAAACCAAAGGCCCCCGTCATCGCCGGAGAGGTGTACCGGCTCACGATCGAGGACATCGGCCGACGGGGCGACGGCGTCGCCCGGAAGGAAGGGTTCGTCGTTTTCGTGACAGGTGCCACGACCCGTGGGGCGACGGTCAACGCCAAGATCACGAAGGTGCTCGGGAACAACGCCTACGCCATCGTGCAGCCCTAACCCGCCGGCATGCGCAACCTTCGCTCGCTCGGACTGCTGGCCCTCTATGTGGGCGCCCAGCTGGTGGCGTTGGCCCTCGCGTCGCCGTTCAAGTCGGCCGGGCTCGCGTCGACGTCCAACCCCAACAGCCCCGCAGCGCCACTCGTCATCATCGTCGCCATCGTGCTGGCGCCGCTTCTCATCCTCTGGTTCACCCGCCGCAAGGGCGGGGTGGCCACGCTCCGGGTCGTCCTCTTGGTCGCCATCGCGGCCTCTCTCAACCTGACGCTGTACTACACGCTCGAGCTCCTGCTGCCCGCCACCCACTTCATTCCCCCCGCTGAGGCGGGATTGTTGTTCGACCCCGCGGCCACCATCGCGGGGTCCATCGCGGTGACGATCCTCCTCGCCCTCTGGATCGAACCGCAGTGGTACGTGGTCGATGCGGCCGGTTTTCTCGCCGCCGGCGCGCTCATCGCGCTGCTCGGGATCTCCTTCAGCATCCTTCCGGTGTTCATCCTCCTGATCGCCCTCGCCATCTACGATTACATCGCCGTCTACCGAACGAAGCACATGATCAGTCTCGCGGACGTCGTGACCGAGATGCGACTGCCGATCCTGATGGTCATGCCCAGTTCGGCCGGCTACGACTACACGCAAGCTCCCTCCCTTAACGCCCAGAGAGAGCAGCCGGTCGAGGAGCGCGAGGCGACATTCATGGGGCTCGGCGACGTCGTGATCCCGGGAGCCCTCGTCGCTTCCGCGTACATCTGGCTTCCAAGCCACCCGGTCCTAGCCGGGATCGGGGCGAACCTCTGGACTGCGCTCGGCGCCATCGTGGGCTCGCTGGTCGGCTATGCTCTCCTCATGCGCCGGGCCCGGTCGGGCAACCCGCAGGCCGGACTCCCATTCCTCGACGGCGGCGCCATCGCCGGCTACATTATCCTCTATCTGCTCATCTTCCATCATCTGGGGCTGGGCTTCAGCCTGACGTTCTAAGAGCGGAGCGCACCGATGGCCCGTCGTCGAGTGGAGGACATTCGGATCGACGACCGACCCTCGCTCGACACGCTGGCCCGGCGCCTCGACGCGGCCGGAGGGTTCACGGCCAAGGGATTCGCCCAGGGGGTCGACGTGCTGACCGAAATTCTCGGCGATCGGGAGATGACGACCTTCCTCTCGTTTCCCGCGGATATCGTGGCGACGGGAACCCGAGGGGTGCTACACACCCTCCTCGCCGGAGGATACGTCGACGCCGTGGTGACGACCTGCGGCACGCTCGACCACGACATCGCGCGGTCCTACGGGCCGTATCTTCACGGCGATTGGCTCCTCGACGACGCTGCCCTGCGCGCGAAGGGACTCTACCGGCTCGGGAATCTGGTGATCGAAGAGAAGGTCTATGGCGGCACCGTCGAGCGGTTCATGCAGAGGCTCTTGAACCGTCTGTGGAAAGCGGGCATTCGCCGGATTTCCACCACCGACCTTGTCTGGAAGATCGGGGAGGCGTTAGGAGACCGGGCCGGCCGAGGAAGTCTCGCGAGGGCAGCCTTCGAGCGGATGATCCCGGTCATCGTCCCGGGCATCACCGACGGCGCGGTGGGCTCGCAGCTCTGGTTGTTCTGGCAGATGCACAAGGAGTTCCAAGTCGACCTATTGCCGGACGAGCAACGTCTTTCGGACCTCGTGTTCGAGGCCAAACGAAGTGGGGCGATTCTCCTCGGGGGGGGCATCTCGAAGCACCACACGATATGGTGGAACCAGTTCCGGGAAGGCCTCGACGCGGCGCTCTACATCACATCGGCCGTCGAGTGGGACGGGAGT
This sequence comes from Thermoplasmata archaeon, assembly GCA_030037875.1. Lineage (GTDB taxonomy): Archaea > Thermoplasmatota > Thermoplasmata > Lutacidiplasmatales > UBA184 > JAKIWV01. Next base: position 52,328 of record JASHPV010000089.1, on the reverse strand, counting down.
CTCTCCGGTGCCCGGACGCGCGAGGCGGTCTCGTGGGGGAAGGTGAAGCCCACAGCACATCACGTGACGGTCGACGGCGACATCACGGTACTGCTGCCTTGGATGGTCGGGGCCGCCCTCGAACGTTTAGGCCGGCCGATGGTCCGAAGAGCGAGGCCTTAAGTGGGCCGCCCGAAATCGGGCGAGCCCGACGAGGCGGGCCCATAGCTCAGCCCGGTAGAGCAGGCGGCTCTTAACCGCAAGATCAGGGGTTCGAATCCCCTTGGGCCCGTTAAACCTGCATTTCAGGTACCGAAAGACCGACCGGCCCTCGGGCGAGGCGATGGCGGGCGGGCCCACCCGTGGAACTGAATCTCAATCACTGTAGCCACCCAAGAAGGATGACCCGGGACCATTGCATTCAGAAGCGGTCATTCCGGGGGGCCGCCGTGGCGGCGCGCCCTCACGAAGCGAGGGATGCTCTCGGACCGACTAGGGTTCTCCGCCGGAATCGCCCCCGGGCAGAACGCTCACACCGTCGTAAAGTAGCTTCTCCAGCGAGTCCTGATTCCAGGTCACAAGGATCGCCGGAAGGGGAGCATACCCCAGCGGAACCCCGTTCGGCTGTGCCGCGGTGGTGACCCAGAGAATGTAAGCCCCCAACCACTGGGCCGTGACCTTCGCAAGCGTTCCGTTGTACGCGATGCCGAGGTCTTGGTAGACAACGACGTACGATAACGTGGCCATTGGGTAGCTGTTGAGACCGGCCTCGTTCAGGATGGATTGGTTCGAGGGAAGGCCCGTTTCGGGCGGCAGCGTGGGAAACGCACTCGCCGCGGCGGCGGTCGTGTTGGCCGGGGAGGGCGCTGCAAACGAATCCGCCGGGTTTTGAAGGTCCGCCCACGTCAGATTCGCCTGTTGGGCTAGTGGGAGCTCGGCGTATCCGATCGCCCCAGGGGTAAGGGCGACCTCGCTCGTCACTGCGAGGCTACCGGATTCCCCCACCCCCACGGCCGGCCAGGTCGGCGAAGTGCTCGACCCGACCGTGTCATTCCACGTCGAGTTTGTCCGCGACAGGTACCCTGTGAAGGCAAGCGTAGTCGCGCAGCTTCCGGAGCAATGGACGGGGGTGATAGGAAGATCCGACGGGAGCCGGACCGTGGGATTGAGCGCTTGGATCGCCGAGCTGTTCCAATTCGTGATCTCCCCTAGATAGACCGCTGCCAGAACGCCGCCACTGAGATGCAGGCCGGCGGGTACGCCGGGAATACTGTAGACCACCGTGGTGGCCTCGAGGGCCACGGGAAGGACAATCGCTGCCAAGCCGAGTTCGGTGGCCTCCGAGGAGCTAAGGGAAGTGTCGATAACGGCGAAGTCCACGGTCTTCGCTGCCAGCTCATCAACCCCCGAACTAACGCTCGCATAGGTCACCGTCGCGCAGGCCGTTGTGTTGAATTCGGCGGACCACGAGCGCATCGCCGGGCCTACGGAGTAAGCCCCTACCCCTGCAAGTTCCACGCTTGCCGCGCACCTCTTCGAAACAACCTCCGCGCTGGTCGGAGCAAACCACCCGGCCAGCCACCCCGCCGTAACGATCATGATCGCGAGGATAGCCACGACGGCCACGACCACCTTGATTCTGCTCCGCGGACCTCTGGCGGTTCGGGCTACCCTTTGGGTATCCTCTTGAGAATCGTTCGCGCCGGCTGAGGGGGTGTTGTTCAAAGGCTCCCTCCTGGTCGGGACCGGGCCGCGTGAGACCCTGTCGAAACTGCGCCCGGAAAAGGGGCCGCGAAGACGACGATGGTAGGGGATCTCACGCTACTCCTCTTGGATGGGCTAGGTGGGTGACTCCCCGCCGGCCCGCCTGTTCTTCGTTCTTAAAAGCGCCGCGACGGCTAATGAGCGTACGCTCTACCCGGTCCCCGGGGTACCCCTCACATTTGCCGCTAGATGGAAGCTAGAGTCCAAATTCTCCTCACGACCTCTTGATCGCGTATGGCGACCCTTTCGTCCCGCTTGACGGAGCTATGGACCCGCCGTAAGGGTACCATCCTCTGGACGACAGTATCGGTCCTGGCAGTCGTGCTCGCGGTCGTGATTGGAGCCCGTCTCCTAGCAGGAGCCACCACGTCGCCGCACCATTTCTCGTTCTCCTTTGCTGCTCCGGCGTGTGGATGCGCCCTGGTGACTCAGGACACATACGGATTCCCGTCGCAGGCGACCGTCGACTTCAGTTGGTGGGTAACTTGGATCGGTTCCAACGGGTCGGCCCAATTGAACATCACAAAGTCGAACGGCTCACCCGTCTACCTAGCGGTTGCAGAGTACATGCAGGGCAACCCCTACAATCTCAGCGTCACATGGGCCCAGGGAGGCGCAGGGACGTTCTCAGGGCATGGATCGCCCTTCACCTTCACGGTTGAGATGGTCACGCTGGGGGATTTCTTTCCCCCCGACACGACGATATGGATTAATGGCACTTACACGACTCCCCTGTTGTAGGGTCCCACGTCGGACGGGGGTGGCCTTTCCTTCCGAAATCTTCTCTCCTTTCGTAACGAGAGAATGTCCCACCCGTAACGCTTCAATAGCCGACTCTAGAATTGTACTGTCGGTACTTAGATGGCGGCGAGCCGTCCGACGCGTCGTCGGGTGTCTGTCTTCACCCAGTGGGCGGTGATCGCCAGTAGCCAGTTTCGGAACTATCTGCGGACCTACCGGTTCCTCGGGCTCGTCGCATTCGTGGGAGTGGTGGCGGGCCTTTGGCTCTTCTTCTTGGTAGAGGCGGGGACCGGCATCGTACGGCTGAGCTTCCTCAACTCCGTTTCCGAATTCCTGACGGACTACACGCAGAGCACGCCGCTCTGGATCATCCTGGCGGCGGCATTTTTCGGCGGAGACGCGTTGAGCGTCGATTTCAACACCGGGGCCGGCTATTACACCCTCGTGCTGCCAGTAGAACGCAGCACCCTTCTCGCCGGCCGGTACGCTTCCGCCACGGCAGTGTCGCTCATTGTGGTGCTGGAGTACACCGTGTTCGGCGTCCTCGGCGCGTCCTTCGCGTTCGGGCGGAACGCGATCCCCTGGGGCTCCCTTGGAACTTCGCTGGCATTGGCCGTGCTGTTCACTCTCGCCGTGGTCAGCGTCGCGTTCAGCTTCAGCGCCCTCTTCAAGGCACCCGCCACCGGGGTCCTCGTGACCATCCTGGTCCTTTTCGTCGCGCTCACGACCCTGCAGAACGTAGTGCAGATCACTGGGTACGAGCCGTGGTGGTCCCTCAACTACGCCGGGGGTGCCATCTCCTCAGCGCTCGACTGGGCGTTTACACCGAAACAGGTCATCCCGGTGGGCGGGGGCAAGTATCTCACGGCATGGTCCGCCTCCCCTGCCGAAGGGGCGGCGATCATGGCCGCTTACCTTGTGGTGTTCTTGGCACTGAGTATCGTCCTGTACCAACGAAAGGAGTCCCGGGGGTGAGGATACGGAGCCGTCGATCGAAGTGGAACAACTGACCAAATCATACCGAAATGGAGCGCCGGCGCTGGACCATGTCAGCTTCCGCTACGAAGGCGCCGGAGCGATCGGATACCTGGGCCCCAACGGCGCCGGGAAATCGACGACCTTGAAGCTCCTTGTCGGGCTGCTCCTCCCCACGGCCGGTGCCGCACGTTTGAACGGGGTCGACCCCAGGGAGAACCGACAGAGGGCGCTCTGGGACGTGGGAGCGGTCATCGAGAATCCGGAGGCCTATCCTTCTGAGACGGTCTTCGACGCGCTCAACCGCGTCGGGATCCTGCGGGGCTTGGACACGAGGGAGATCGACCAGGAGATTGACCGATGCAACGAGGAGCTAGGTCTCCCTCAGTTGGGGATGCGGTGCGGTTGGCTCTCCAAGGGTCAACGGCAGCGGGTGGCCCTCGCCGCCGCCCGGATGGGGGATCCCCGGGTCTTGCTGCTCGATGAACCCACAGACGGCATGGATCCTACCAGTCGCGTTCAGGTCCGGAGGCTGCTGCAAACGCTTCGAAAGGACCACTTGATTCTCATGAGCTCGCACCTGATGGCCGATGTTATGGAAGTGTGCGACCGGCTCATCTTCATCGACAGCGGCCGGATTCTCCTGCAGGATTCGACGGACGCCGTTGCTGGGCGGACCGAGAGCCGTCTCGTGGAGGTCGAGTTTGCCACCCCCGTGGGACCCTCGGCCTTCGAAGCCCTGAAGCCCTGGATACAGGACTACGCGAGGGTGAGCGACCGCCGATACCGACTCGGCTTTGATGGCCGGGCCGAAACGCGTTCCCGGATCTTGGAGGAGTCCCTGCGCCTCGGCCCGGTAAGGAGCTTTACCAGCGCCTTCCCGGCGCTGGAAGACGCGTACCTGGAGGTCATCGGCGCTAACCCCGCCGGATAGGACCTGGAAAGAGAGGCCGAAGGTGTCGGAATCTCTGCAACGACCGGCCCGCCCCGCCCAGGCCGACGCTGGGATGAACGGACCCCCAGCGTACACGCCTTCGGGCCCATCGGCCGTTCCCCCGACCGGCGTGGTCACTCCGGCGGCCAACGGCGCCGCGGAGCCAGTTCGGCCCGCCCGGGCCAGTGAGTTCCGGGTTCGGAGCTACCGCCGTGACCAACGGCGTCGAACGGTCCTCGGAGTCCTCCTCGTCGTGGGGATCGTCGCGTTGGGGCTCTTCTTTGCGCCAGGGGCCAGTCTGAGCGGAAGCCAAGGCGCGTCCAGCGGCGGGAGTTCCCCGTCGGGGCCCTCGGGGAGCGTGACCGTCAATCTAGGTCCCGCCACGGTCGCGACCACAACATGTTCCGACGGAAAAACAACAACCACCGAGGGCGTTCCGTGGGTGAGCTCCAGCGCCCCAGTGTCCACGAGCGAGATTGCGCTCGAGCTTCAGGAACTCATTGACGGCGATATCGATGGAGGGCCCACTGCCTATCCCTCGGTCTCTGCGAGTTACCTCTGCGGAGCGCCGGTCCAGAGCGCGTGGACAAGTTGGTACGCCGTCCTGCAGAATCCCGCCGGCGCCAACATTGCCTTCTTCAGCTATTCCCAAGGCTGGGTCAACTTGAACCAACCGGGGGTCGGGATCACCATCGCGGACGGTTCCACTCTATTCGTCCTGTCGGATCCCTCGTACGCTGGCCTCTCTTTCGCCCTGTGCGTGCTGGGGGACGTCGGGGCCCCGACCATCAACGTTTGTGGTGAGCTCTGAGCAGGAGACGTGGGAGCGGCCGCCCGGTCACAAGGGGACGGCCGCGAGGACCCCCGTGCTGCCATTTACAATGATTCCGACTTTCAGTTCGTAGGTGCCCTCGAAGTTGTAGGGGCCCAACCGGGAGACGGACGGCGTACAGAATAGGGTCAACGCTGAACCGTTGGCCACGGTCAGCGGGGTCGACGGTCCGGCGGGGACCAGGACCCATCCCTGGGTGATGGTAAAGAACGCGACGTTCGTCCCGTTGGGGTTGCTTAACACCACATACCAGCTGAAGTCGTTGCCGACGCCCGCCAGCGGGCGCGGCTCGGGAGGCGCCCCTGCGCAGGAATTCGACGAGGTTACGTTGGGCGACGGACCCGTATCCGACAGAATGTCTCCATCGACATCCGAGACCAGCATCACGATCTGGGCGGTCGTGACTCGAGTCGTAGCGGAGATCCAAGGGACTCGTTCGGCGATCACAGAGGTCCCTGTTCCGCAAGTGACGACGTCCAAGGAGGAGTTTCCGAGATGGACTGCAACCCCGGCGAAGGGTGACCCGGGACTGGATCGACTCGGAGAGGTCGGGGGAATGACCACAAGGTACGCGGCAATCACCATCAGAACCACGACCCCGGCGGCGACCGTCCAGCGGACCCGCCGTCTCCTTTTGTCCTTCCGGAAACGGCTCGTCGCTCCTTCGGCGCCGCTCTCGGGTCGTACCGGGGACGTTTGGCCGTCCGGGGAAGAGGTAGTCGACTCAGGTCCTCCCTTCCCACCGATCCTCCTTGGTGGGAGTCGACCTGTGGCCACGAGCGTCCCAAGTACAATGGCGACCGCAGCCAGTATCCCGATCCCCGTATACTGGAGGTCCGTCAGCCCCACCGCGCCGGAACATTTTCCTGGAGGAAATGGGACTGCGACCGCTGCCTCGGTTCCGCTCAGGGTAACGGTCCCTCGGGGCGAAGTCGCAGCACACCGAGCGGAGGAGATGGAGTAAGGGTAGCTGCCGTTGGGCAGAAGAAACACAACGGAATCCTGAGTCGAGTTTCGAACGACTCCATCCATCGTCACCGACCATTTGGTGCCTCCCGGGAGACCGGTTTCCGTGAGCGTGGTGGAATACATCGGGACAGTTCCATCGGCCATCACGCTCACGTTGTTGGACGCCTTGTTCGTGAAGAACACCGACCCCGTGGTAGGGTCGTACGATCCGACTTCGGGGGTCAGACCGACCGGCACGTTCGCGACGACGGTGTTGGTGACTCCCGAAATCACCGTGACGTTGTTCGAGATATCGCAGGTAACGTACAGGTCTCCGTCGCCCCCGTCGTAGGTCGGAGGATTGGGTCCCGCGCCCGTTGGTACGCTTCCGATCACCGCGTTCGCAGTCCCCGAGATTACGCTCACGTTGTTCGTTCCGTAGTTGGCCACGTAGAGGTTTCCATTCTGGGCGTCCACGACCGGAGTCTCTGGGAGCTTTCCGACCGGAACGGTCCCAATCACCGTGTTTGTTGCCCCGGAAAGCACCACCACGGATCCGGGGGGGTTCGATGGCCCGGCGGGAATTTCTGGAAAGTACAGGTTCCCGTTCGCGACGTCGTACGCCCCGGTTTGGAGATACTGGGAACCCAGCGACACATTCGCCGACAACGTGTTCGTCATTCCGTCGATGACGCTCACAATGCCGGTCCCCTCGATGGCGACGTAGATGTTGCCATTCCCATCGTCGTAGGTCGGCACAAGAGGATACCCCGGCAAGGAAAGGTTGGCAATCACTGTGTTCGTCGCCCCCGAGATCACGGCGATAGTGTTGGAAAATGCACTGGCGACGTACAGGTCCCCGTTACGGCTGTCGTACACCGGTGGGAGAGATTCCACATTCGTACCGAGAGGGATGGAGCCGATCACCGCGTTCGTCAGGCCAGAGATCACGCTCACGCTGTCCGAGACCTGGGTTGCGACGTACAGGTCTCCATTGCCCGAGTCGATGGTGGGCGTGATGGGCTGAGCAGGGACAGTGATCGTGGCTTCGACTTCGTTCCCAGTAGCCGAGATAACGCTCACGTTGGTCATGTCGTAGTTGGCCACGTACAAGTTGCCGTTCGCAGCATCGTACACTGGCGGCAGCGGATTTTTCCCGACTGACAGCGACGCGATGACGTGGTTCGCCCCTGGGGCGTCCGATCCATCGAAGGCGGGGGTCCGGTTCGCAGGAACGACCGCGGTGCCCGGTGCGGTTCCTTCGAGGGAGGATACCGCGAACACGGCGACCGCGAGAAGCACGAGCGTACACACAACGGCAGCCAATACTAACCGCGGGCCCATCGTCCTAACTAAAAGCGTTGAGCGAACTATTAAGCGACCTGCCGACGGCTGGATTGAGCTCTCGCCACCAAGCGGTCCGAAGCCCGGGGAATTCCTTCTCCATGCGTCAAAGCGCACTGAGAGTAATCGTGAGTGCGTACGTGCCCACGGTCGGTGGGCAATCGACTGTGACGTTGAATAGGACCGAATCCTCTGGGCCCACGTAAAGTGGCAGCGAAGGAGACGTGCCCACGAAGACGAATGGGCTCGAGACGTTCACCCCTACAATGACGTGGGTTTCGTTGTAATCGAAATTGATCAAATGCACAGGGACGGTGAACGCAGCGCCCGTTGTGGATCTGAACGGATACCCGGTCGTCTCGTTGATGGATGGACTTCCGAACCAGTCCGTAGGGGTCTTGCCCTCGACGATACGAATGGTGGCGTGGGTGACCGTGACCTCGTGTTCGAGCGTCGGCCAGTACAGATACGCTGCCAGGACGACCGCGAAAGCGACGCAAACGGCTGTGATGATCAGCCAACGCCATGACGTGAATCGCCTACTGGGTGGAGAATGTGCCATTCCGTCCCGAATAAACGTGCACGAGAGAAGTATTACTAGGCTGGGACGTGAGGAATTACGCCGTCGGGTTGTCCTACCTAAGCGCCGGCTCCCAGTTCTCCACCCCCCCGTGGAGCGGGGAACGGCCCCGCCTGAGAGGACTCTTCGCGAGACTCAGACCGAACGGCGACTTTCGAGGACCCAAGCACGAACCTGTTCTCGCTTTTCAGGCCCCCGAAGAGGATGAAATCCACATCACGACGGGGTGACTTGACCGTGCTCGCTCCTCGCCGACAGCCTTTCCAGGCGATAGGTCGGGAGGTGGCTCGCCTCGAGCAACGCGCCGACGCGGGGAGACCGACGAGGTCCGTGAACACGACCGCGGCCAGGTGGCGTTCGACCGCGCGCCGAGATTGAGGCAGGTTAAATTGACCCGGCGACCCACGCAAGAATTCCCCCGCGAGGGGACGTTCTCGCCCCGACCCGAGCGATTATTCCCACCGGAAAAATCGGACCGCCAGGAATGCAAAGATGACGGTGTACACCGCCATGGTCACGACGGTCGTGTACGGCGGTGTGGCATTGAAAACCGAGTACAGAAGCGCCCGTACGGCCGCGCCCGTCGGCGAGAAGTACATGATGGTCGCCAACGAGCCCCCGACCTGGGCGGGTTGAACCCAGAGACCCGAGAAGAACAACAGGGGAAAGAACAACCCTCCCGCGATGTAGCTCGCCGCCTGCTGCGTTGGAGCGATCGCTGCGATTACGAGGCCCAGCGAAAATAGTTCGGCGATGGCAAGAATCGCGACGCCCACGAACTCAACACCGATTGTCAGCGGGGCGCCGAGGAGCGTCACCGCGACCACGATCATGATGACGGTGGCTATCGCGGCGATGATGACGTTCAATAGTAGTTGTACGGCGAGCAACCGGGACGGCCGGACCGGCGTGGTCGATACTCGGCGGAGCCAACCAATCTCCCGGTCCCGGGCAAAGACCGCCGGGAGCCCGATCAGGCCGAGCGCTGTGTACGATAGCACGAGAATGGTGGGAATCCAGAGTTCGAGGATGGTCAATCCGGTACTGCCCACTTCCCCGGGATTCAGCGTTCCGATGTACCAAAAGACCACGAGAAGGCCGACGGGTAAGGCGAGTCCAACGGCCCCATACGGTTCTCTTAGGGCGAGCCGTCCCTGCACCTTGAACAGTTCGGAAAACGCCCCCCGGCTGCGGACATGGGGCTGGGCGGAATCCGAAACCGACGTCAAGCCCGGTCACGCCCCATGGGACCGGTCTCCCGGGTCAGCATGACGAAGGCATCGTCGAGGCTCCCTCCCCGGGCCTCGAGTTCGGTAACGCGAATGCCGGCTTTCGCCAGCGCGTCGACAACCGAGGCCGCTAGGTCCCCCGTGCCCCTGACAGTGACGTACTTGTCTTTTCTTTCAATCGATTCCACCCCCGGAATCGCCCGAAGTGTCTGATCGTCGACGGGAGCCGACGGAACGAATCGGACCCGGAATCCTCCCGCGCGCGCCGCGATCGCCTCTGGAGTGTCCAATGCCCGAACGATCCCGTGATCAATGAGGGCGATCCGGTCGCAAAGTCGCTCCGCCTCGTCCATAAAGTGGGTCACGAGTACGACCGTGACACCACGGTCTCGGATTCGTTCGATGAGGCCCCAGGTTTCCCGCCGAGCCTCCGGGTCGAGCCCGGTGGTCAGCTCGTCCAGGACGGCTATCGTCGGATTCCCGACCAGCGCCAGCGCGATGGAGAGCCTCTGCTTCTGGCCCCCGGATAACGTTCGGAACTGCTTTTCCTCGATCGTTCGGATCCCCAGCGATTCGAGCAGCTCGTCCGCATTCAGCGGGTCGCGATAGAAGGAGGCGAACAGTCCGACCGCTTCACCCACCGTGATGCGGGGCGGCAGCGCGCAATCCTGGAGTTGGACTCCCACGAATTGTCGTATCTTGTCGCGATCCGTCCGCGGAGAAAATCCCTCTACGAGGATCCGACCGGAATCCGGAACCCGTAGACCTGAGATGCACTCCACCGTGGTAGTCTTACCCGCCCCGTTCGGCCCGACTATCCCGAAAATCTCTCCCTTACGGATCGAAAATGAAACATCGTCGACTGCCACTACGTCGCCATACCGCTTGACGAGATGTTGGACGGAAATGACCGGCTCAGGTTCTGCCGGCACGGCGGCCGATGCGATCGGGACCGGAGCGAGGCTCATGACCTCATCGCAACCGGGGGTTCGAGAGGAAACTGAACTTTAGATGTTCTATCGACACCCTCAAGGACGTGGGACAGTTCCCGGCGAGCTTGCGCGTCACGTGAACGAGAGACCACTCGAAGACGAGGGGGCCCCATCGTGCCGGCGGGAAATCCATACCGTAGGCAGGAGAAACACACCGGTTCCTCTGTCTCCGTGATCTCGCACTCCTCCCACCGGATCGAAACCCTCGATGGGATAAATGGCAAGACCTGCTCTGGCGCTGGCGTTCATGAGATTGAAGGGAGTTTCCTACGACGTCGGTACTCGGTACGCGCTGGGCATATCGACGCGACCGCGTTTCGTCGACGACGTCGTGCGGCGGGAGCTAGAGACGGTGCAGCGGGACCTCCACTGTACCGCAATCAAGGTCGTTGGCTACGACACCGATCGGATCGCGGGGGCCGCGTCCTATGCCTTGGAACTAGGTCTCGAGGTTTGGTTTTCTCCTGCCCTTTTCAATAGGCCCCCGTCCGAGACCCTTTCGTACATCACCCGGGCCGCTCAGGTCGCGGAGAGGGTTCGGCAAAGGTCGAGCGGGAAACTCGTGTACTGCGTCGGGCAGGAGCTGATGCTCTTCATGAACGGAATCCTGCCCGGTCGCACGCTACTGCAACGCCTCCACAATCCCTCTCTCCGCCACATCATCCGGACCGGAAGCCGGGGTCCCGCGCTCAACGCATTCCTCGCAGAGGCAAGCGCGGCAACTCGCCGCGTCTTTCAAGGCCCGGTCGCGTACGCCGCCTTGCCGTGGGAAGGGGTGGATTGGACACCGTTCGATCTCGTCGGCGTCGATCACTATTGGGATGAGCGGGTCCGGGACCGATTTATCGAAATGCTCCAGCCCTTCTTCGCCGCCGGAAAACCGGTCGTGGTGACCGGGACTGGTTCCCGTGCTTACCAGGGTGCCCACTCCACTGGTACGCTAGGATTCGGGATCGGCGACCCGGCATCACAGTTCTGGCACAGTCTGCCGGTCGTGGGCCGTCTCGTTCGGCCGCACCTCAAGCCGGGCGCCCACGTCCGCGACGAGGGGGCCCAGGCCCGTCAACTCACCTCCGTGCTGGAACTCCTCGACCGCGCGGGGGTCGATGGTGTTTTCATCGACACATTCGTAGACCCCATCTCGCCGTACTCCGAGGAACCGTACTACGACCTAGACATGTCGGCGCTCAGTCTGGTCAAAACCCTGGAGCACGGTCACGGGTCGACGTATCCCGACGTGCCGTGGGAACCGAAGGAGGCGTTTCGCGCCGTCGCGGCGTACTACGCCAAGTAGGATTTCGATGTCGGCTCGAACCGCCCCTCATCCCCCGTTGCCTGCGCCTCCTACAGCGGGCACCGAACCGCCGAAACTCACCGGAATGCCCGTGGAGCTGGCCGCGTACCCGGCCCACTGCATTACCAATCCGCGGTTCCAGACCTTTGACCTGACGCGGCTGGAGCGGTTCTACCTCCCCTGCGCCATGACCGGCCTAATGGACGAGCCGCCAATCGACAGACGGGAGTTCGTCGAGGACGACAACCGGGGGGCGATATTTCCAGAATCGATCGTGACCCTGGATGGAACTCCGTTTTTCCTATCGGTCAAGGGTATCGGCTCGACGATCGACCCCTACTCTTGGCGAGCCCTGGACCGCTTCTACGCTGCGGAACTCTCGGATGACCCGGAAGTGCGGGGGCGATTGCGGCGCGAGCCCGCGGCGCCCACAGACCGCATCATTACCGGGGAGGTCTGGCTTCGCGGCTCGCCGTACGGGGGCCAGGGCCTGGACCATGCCTCGACGGCCCTCCACGTCTCGGAGCGCGCCGACCTCACCTCGGTGGCCGGCTTCCTTATCGCACCGGTCGTCAAGATCTGCCTGTTGCCGGAATCGCTCGAAGAGCGGCTGCGGAGCATCCATTGGTACCGGAAGTATGGCGGACGCTTCGTGCAGGAACTGCGACTCGTGCCCTCCAACGTACGGATCTACTTCCACGGGAAAAGCACGGTCGGGCACAACATCCGCCACATCTTCGAGCTCTTCGGTATCGACTCCGAAGCCCGGGCTCTCCAGTTCGAGACCAATTTCGTCCGCAGCACGGTGGCGATGCTGACCCTCTTCGCGCGTACGATGGCCTTCGATTCGTCCCGAGGAAAATACGTGGGCCTAGATTTCGACGATGTGTGGCTGGACAAGGACGCTGTGCTCGCTCCGAACGGGTCCGCGTACTTCGTCGACCTGGAGGGGATCGTGGAGCGAGCCCTCGATCGGGATATGGTGCGGGAGAAGATCGAGGACCAAGTCCATCGGTCCCTCTACGAGCTCACGTTCGCGTACGAACAAATCGAAGGGGAACGGCGCCGACGGTTCGGAGTCTCGGCCAGTCGGAAGGGACATTTCGAGGGCGTGCTCCGGGAGGCGCTGAAGGCCGACCCTTTCGTCGAGGTCCAGAACCTCCACGGGAGTCTGGACCTGCTCATCCAGAACCGCTGCGAAGAGGAATTCTTTTATACAAAATTCCGGGCGGTCGATGCGTAGCATGGCGAACTGTCAGGACGTGTACACGTTCATGACCCAGGTAAGCAACCGGTCGGTCACCGCGAGCCTGCCTCCGGCGGACATCACGTCGCTGCAGCAGCTCAGCCTGCTCCAGGTCGTGGGCGCCGCCCAGTATGCCCAACTCGCGCAAGACGTTCAACAGCTGCTCCCCGCCCAGCAGGACATTGCCGCGAAGGCCGCGGCCCGGGCGCAGCTCGCCAACCAATTGGGGCAGGAGGTCGAAAAGTCCCACTCGATCCTCTTCCATTTCGAAGCGAAGGACAAGCAGGCCACGGACTTGCAGAAACAGGCCCAGGACCAGGCCGCTCTCCAAGCGGCCGACAGCGACCTCGCAGCGGAAGAGAAGGAGTACGACCAGAACATGGGGAAGCGGGCGCTGCTCGATAGCCTCACCCCGTACGGAGACGGGTACGTCGGCCTGACGAGTCTCGGCGCCCTCTCCCTACGGGACCTCGGAACCCGGCTCTACCGGGTCTCCGATCTGCCGTTCGCCTCGTACATGGGCCAAACCCAGGAGGTCGATCGGGAACTGAACGATATCGCGAACCTGGGCGCCCAGTACTTCTCGCTCCTGGTGGAACCGCTCGCCTCCGCCGACCGAACGTACCTGTGGGCGATCTCGATCGGTCTCGCGAAACGGGAAAGCGACCTCCAGAAAGGCGCCCAAGGATTCCTGGACGCGTACAATGGCCTTCGCGACCTCGCGCACAACGACGAGAACCGGCTCATGTCGGCGGAGATCCTGACCGCGTCGTCCCGCAGCATCGGCGACAGCCTCCCCCTGTTGAAACAGCTCGACGCTCAGGTGAGGTCCCTCGGAGTGGCCAAGGAATCTTCCCTGGGGGTCTCCTCGATCATCCTGCTCGGTCAACGCGGCGACGGCACGTTCGCCACCGACAACCTCGCGACCTGGCTCCACGCGACCCCCTCGTACGAGTCGGCGGCCCTGATGGCGATCGTGAACCGACCCCTCGATGAGATCGGGGCCCGGTTCACCGGGCTCCGCTCCATGTTCGGGGGATGGGGGTTCGCCCCCTCCGAGGACGTCGAGCTCTCGTCGGCGTACCTTGCCGTGTCCGATATGCCGATGGACGGTCTTAGCCCGAAGCTGGCGGTCCTGACCCGAGGGTTAGGCGCGTACCTTCAGTACCCGTTGGTCGCCGCCGCGATCCTTGCCTCGATCCCGGTCCTCGAGGCCAACGAGACGCTCGGACTGCTCGAGCAGGCCTACGACATTCTGGGAAAGCGGGCGATGATGATGTCCCAACCGGAGTTGATCACCCTCGCCGTGCGCATGATCCACGGGATCCGGGCCGAGACCGTGACCGGACTCGACACGACGGGCAAGGCCGTCCCGGCTCCGCCGGTGAACTTCCACTACATGCCCGGGATGTGGTTCTTCTTCGTGCCGGTCTTTGTCGGGCACGGGGCGTACTTCTCGACCTACAGCGGGTTCGGAGGCGCCCATCCGGCCCACGCCCACGCGATGGGAGGGTTCGTGGGATGAGCCCACGGATCGTGGGGCTCCTCGCACTGGTGCTCCTCCTCTGCCTTCCGAGCGCGGCCGGGGCGGGCGGCCACTACGTCCCCCGGTCCGGCGACCGGTTCTACTACTACGAGACCATCGTGCTGAACGACGGGACGGGCTACGACTACTCGGGCTATACCGAGAACACGTACCTGAACGGCACGGTCGGGGTGACCGGGGTACTGCCGAACGGGACCGAATCGGCCTCCTTCGAGAACGCTTGGTCGTGGAGCAACAACACCGGCTCGCACGAGACCGGTGGTGCGTCGGGGAACTTCACGTTCTCCGCGAACTCGTTCCTCTACGTGAAGGGGACCGATAATCAAACCGGCTACACGAACCCGTACGTCTGGTTCTACATGAACAACTCGTTCAGCCCCGGGGACACGTTCTACCTCCTCAACACGGAGATGAGCGTCGTCTCCAGGGATTACGCCTACGACCTCCCCGGTACCGGGTACGTCGCCACGATCGAGGCCCGGGGCACCGGGAGCTACGAGCGGGACGACGCGTACGGCATTTTCAACGCCACCTACACGTGGCAGTCCTACTTCGACCCGGCCACCGGTTACATCGTCGGATACCTGTACACCGAGCACGATCTCAACTCGAGTACCGGCGATGGATTTACGTGGACCGACACGCTCTACGTCACGGGTACCACGTACGCTCTCACGCCCGCCCAAGCGCCTCCGCCGTCGACGCCGTTCCCTTGGGCTCTCGTGATCGGGCTCGTCGTCTTCTTGCTGATCATCGTCCTCGTGATCTGGCTCGTGCTCCGCTCCCGGAACCGGCCGAAGCGGCTTCCCCAGCACGCCGCCCCGGGGAACATCGGATACGGGGTCCCTCCCCCGCCCCCGTTCGCCGCGATGGGGGGCCCGCCCCCGATCAACCTGACGCCCCCGGGACAGCCGGTACCTCAGGTGGTGCTGCGCGAAACCGTCAAAGTGAAATGCCGATACTGCGGGAACCTAATCGACGTGACCGACAAGGTCTGCCCGTTCTGCGGGGCTCCCCAAGGGTGAGACCGGGATAGGTCCTCCCGCCGAATTGTGGGAAAGGAACTGCTGGCCGATCCGGCGCATCCCGCCGGCACGGGCGATAGCAAGGGAGGCCACGTTGAGCTCCGAAATCTCGGAGATCACGCGGCGGCCTCCGGCCTTCTGCGCCCACAGGACCCGGGCATGCCAGAGGTCCGTGCCGATCCCGATTCGGCGGTAATGGGGGCGTACCGAGAGGGAGTGGAGGCGACCGTGGGCTCCCACGACCGAAACCCATCCGACGCCAGCGATTTCCCCTGCGACGTCGACCACGAAGCATCTTTCCTCCTCGCGCGAGGCGATCTGCAGCCACCGTGTGTCGATGGGACCGTACATCTCGTTCAGCATTCGGATGATCGCCGGTTGCTCCGACCTCCGGGCCATCCGAACCGGGTGAGCGAAAGGGTGGGTGTCCGCTCCCTCCGTCGGTTCGACCGCAAAGACGGGGTAAATTTCGGTCTTCGTACTGAGCGAGAACTCGGAGAAGAAGGCGCCCGCGGCCTTGACGTCGAACAGTCTCCGCGCCACTCGGGCATCGCGGGTGAAGATGGAGCCCACCCTTTCGATGACATTGTACAGGAGAAGTCCGTCGACGACCGAATCCTCCCTCGAGACCCAGACCTCTCCTCCCCCCAGGAGCGCTTCCCGCACGAAACGGGGAAGGAACGGATTGAAGCAGTCCGACAGATCGCCGAAGACCAGCTGGCGGGCTTCCCCGAGCTCGGTGACCGCCTTGATGTCAAATCTGGAACTCAGGGACGGCGTTAGCTGCGGATCCATTGACACGTGAGCCAATCGACTCGAGACGGTCCATTAAACCCTTGGCGGCACGGCGGAGAACGACGTTTTCCCGAGCCTAGGCGGGGGTCCCCCTGGTCCCCGGCGGGAGGTCGGCAACTCCCGGTACTCCCATTTCGATCCCGGCCGGGCCCGCGAAGAGAACGCCGTCGGTTCAGGCCACCCCGGTCTGGATCGGCCCGTGTCCTCGGATGACCATCGGACCCACGTTGAGTTCTCCGAGCGTGTCCACCCGGCTCTCGAGCAGTTCCCGGAGGAACCATTCCAACTTCTCGTGGACTACCAAGCACCGAGTGAGGAGGTCCGCGGTTCCCGGGTCATGGAGCTCGGTGCTCAGTTCGAAGCCCGCCTTGAGGTCTCGAATAATGTGGCGGTGGGATTCCGCGAGGTGTTCTATCATATCCTTCCCCGTGCCGGGTAGCTGGACGTCGACGGCGAGCTGGGAGGACCGGCCGAGGGCATCGAGGTCGTAGTGGGCCGGGGCGCCGAGGATTCGCTGCCGCTCCGCGAGCGGGTCGATCGTGTCGAGCACGAGCTTCGCGTGCTCGTCGAACATCACGTGCAGGTCATGGAACTGCGGTCCCCTCACGTTCCAGTGATACCCCTTGTACTGGAGGTAGAGCTGTACTGCATTCGCCTGTTCGTGCCGAAGGTACGCGACGAGCTGGGAAGGATGATGGGACTCCATGAGCGACCCCGGCCGGGGGACCTCCAACGAGGGCATGAACCGGCCGTCAATCGCGACTGACATCGCGACACTTTGGCGGAAGGGCCTGCCGGGTCGAAGGGTCAGCCGGGGTTGACGTGATGCTTTACGCAACCCGGGAATCCCCATCGCGCCATGGTCGCGATCAAGGCGCTGAAAAGCATCTGGCTCGACGGAAAGCTCGTTCCCTGGGAAAGCGCCCAGGTCCACGTCCTGACGCACGGCCTGCACTACGGCTACGCGATCTTCGAGGGGCTCCGCTGCCATAGTACCCCGACCGGCCCCGGGCTCTTCCGGCTCCCGGAGCACATCCGGAGATTCCTCGCCAGCGCGAAGATCTATCGGATGAAGATCCCCTACTCGCAGGAGCAGCTCGAACGCGCGTGCATCGATCTGGTCAAGGACAATGGGATCACGGACGCGTACCTCCGTCCCATCGCGTTCTCGGGGTATGGAGAGATGGGGCTCGACCCCACGCGAAGCCCCACCCAGGTCGCCATAGCGCTCTGGTCGTGGGGGGCGTACTTAGGGGAGGAGAACGCTCGCACGGGGGTTCGCGCCAGTGTATCGAGCTGGACGAGGATGGACTCGCGTTCGCTGCCCCCCCAGGCGAAGTGCGCGGCCAACTATGCCAACAGCGGGCTGGCCAAGATGGAGGCCGTGGCCGCCGGCTATGACGAAGCCATCCTGCTGAACTCGGCTGGGATGGTCGCCGAAGGGCCGGGGGAGAACATATTCCGGGTCAAGAACGACATCGTCAGCACTCCGCCCGCGAGCTCGGGGATTCTGCGCGGCGTGACCCGGGACTCGGTCATCCAATTCGTGGCGGATGAGGGACTCATCTTCCGTCGCTCCGACTTCACGCGAGAGGAGATGTTCACCGCGGACGAGTTGCTGTTCACCGGCACCGCGGCCGGAATCACCCCAATCCGCGAGGTCGACGGACGAGCGATCGGCACCGGAACGTACCCGATCACGCAGAAGCTCCAGAAGCGCTACGACGACGCGATCCACGGGCGCTCGAAGCAGTACGCCCATTGGCTGACACTCATACGGTGAGTCGAAGTCACGACGGAGCGGCCGGCCCCGGATGTCCTGATTGCGGCCGGAGTAGCGGCAGCAACAGAGCCGCGCCGGCCACCGAGAGCGCTGCCGACACTCCGAACGCGAGCGGAGCGGAGACGTACGTCCACAGGCCCCCCGCCAGCAGTGAACCGGCGAGAATGGCCAGTCCCTGAACCATCCCCAGCCATCCGAAGGCGGGGCCCGCCAGCCCCGCCGGCATCTTTCGAGCGACCCAAGCGGACTCGGCCACGCCTTGAAGGCCGACCTGGACTCCAGCGACCGAGAACGCCAGTACGCCGGCCACGAGTCCCCCGTTGCGGATGAGCAGGAGGTCAACCACCGCGAACAGCCCGAACGAGAGCGCCACGAGGCCGACTCCCGGTGAACGGTCCGCCCACCGTCCGGCAGGGTACGACATGCCGGCGAAGATCAGGTTGTAGAGAAGGTAGAGAAAGAGGGCCGCCACGACGGCCGTCACCACCGAGCCGCCGGTCGTCGGCAGCAAGTTCTCTCCCACCCGCAACAGGGCCAGGAGGATGCTGAAATAGCCGAGGCCGAAGACGGCCTCGGCCACCAGAAAGAGTTGGAACGTCCGGGGGAAGTCGTGCCATCGGACCGATGGACGAGGGGCGGCCCCCGACGAATTCCGCGATGAACGGTCCTTTACAAAGAGAAGGAGGACCGCCACGGCGACGAACCCCGGGATGACGCTCACAGCAAAGATGGTCCGGAACGCCCCAAGTCCGCCCACGAGGAGCAGAACCACGGCCGTAATCGTCCCGAGCACCGCGCCCGCGGAGTCCAACGCCTGTTCGAGGCCGAAGGCGATCCCCTGGTTCTCCGGGGTGGTCGCGTTGGCAACGATCGCCTTTTTGATCGGTTGTCGCGAACCTCGTCCCAGCCAGGCCGCTACTCGAAACACTAGAACCTCGGGCCAGACGATGGCGATCGCAAGCAATCCATGACCGACCGTCGTCGCGAGGTAACCGTACGACCCCTGCACCTTGCGGTCCGGCCCATTCGCCCATCGAGAGCCCGCCACCGTCTGGATGCTGCTCTGAGCAAACTGGGCGGCCCCGTCGATCAATCCCACTAGGAACGGGGTAGCGGCCAGAGTGAAGATCAAAAAGAAAGGTAGGATGGGGAGAACCATCTCGTACGACCAATCGGAAAAGAGACTGGTGACGGAGATCGACCAGACATCCGGATGAATTCTCCGGGCCGGCCCCGCGCTCTCACGGGCCGTTCCCGCGGGAGCCTGAAGGGATGTGTCTGAAGGCCGAGGCTGCACCGAGGCCGCTCCGCGACGGGGGCCCCTAGTCCGCTGGTCTACTTGGAACAGACTGTTCGCGGTGACCCGCGAGCTCTAGGCGCGGGGCGTCCCAGGTGCTTTGGGGTACGAATCGGAGTCGCACGACAAGCGTCGACGTTGATCTTGACGAACTCAATCAATGGGCCCGCGTATTGTACGGTGCTTTGTAACGGCCGTGCCTCTCGCCCAGACAATGGTCCACGAAGGGGATCACTGGGAGTGCCCCGACTTCGAGTTCTCGACCCCTAAGAGGTTCCTTTCGTTCGTCGAGGAGGCGACCTGACTCCGGCGACAAGGCCAGCCTGCAGGAGTTCCTGGAGCACCCGCTCGTGCTTCTGTTCATCGGCGACCATGCTGTTCCACAGGATCCGCATTACGCCGCCGAGCTCCGGACCCAAGTCGTTGCCGCTGTTCTCCTCGGCTTCATGCTCCCGTTCGATGAGATGCTCGACGTCTTCCCGGGTGATTCCCGTCGGAACGCTGGAGGTGACGCCCCGGTCCAGATAGGCGGCGAGCGACGCCACAATCTCGGCGTGACGCAGGCTGTCGGAAGCGATCTGACGGAACAGGGCTCGGGTCAGCTCGTCCCGAGAGCGCTGGGCGAGGCGCATGCACTCGGCGACCGCGTTTTGTTCTCCGACGATACGGTTGCGGAGCCAGCGGGGCGCCTCCCGTCGGAGCGCCGGCCGTATCGAGGACCCGGCGCCTGCCCTCCGCTTCCGGGTCGGCTGATCATAGAGCTCCCCCAGAGCAATGGCCGCCTCCAGGACGACCGGAGGCCCCCCGGGCTCTTCCATGAGTCGTTGCGCTGTGCTGCGGGCGATGCGTCGAGCGGCTTCGTTGTCGAGGTAACGGGCCAACCGGGGTCCCAGCCGCTTGCCGGAGAGATACTGGGAGACCGACGAGGGGACGAGGCCGAGAAGTGCCGCGGCCTGTCGCTCCGGCAGACCGAACCCGTCCACCAGCTCCCGCGCCACGAGAGCCTGCATGACCTGCACCCAGACGACGGGTGAGGTGGTGGTGGCCGTCATGGTCTCAGATGGCGTTCACCGCGAACCCGATCAGAAACCCGACCATGACGCCGATGTACACGAGCCGGTTCCGACGCACCGCGGCCTCCCGGGTTTCGAGAGGCCGGAACGCGACCTTGAGCATCGGAAGGATGACATACGCGATGGCACCGATTGCCAGCGCGTCGAACGCGATCAGAAACAGATTGCTGCTCCAGTAATACCCGATCGCTCCGCCGATGATCGTCGGCAGCCCCCCAATAAGGAACAGTCCCGCCATAACTGCCCCGCTCCGTTTCGCCGGGGTTCCGAGGAAGGGCGAAGCGATGGGGAATCCCTCCGTCACGTTCTGCAGAAAGAAACCGACGAAGACCACTGCTAGGATTCCGAGGGTACCCTTGACCCAGTTGGCACCGAACACCAGACCCTCGGTTAGGTTCTGGAGCCCAATCCCGAGCGCGATGATCATGGCGGTTAGCCGCGGACCTCCCTCCGCCGCCACGGCGGCGCGGCTGGGCAGGTTGTCAACGACATACAGCCCGACGAAGGCCACGAGAAACGCGGCGCCAAAGAGGAGCGAATAACCGAGATTGGAGACGTAGCTGCCGCCGGGATACAGAATCGGGCTCACGTCCGAGAAGATGTCCGCCAAGAGAAAGACAAGGATCCCGATCGCGGCCGCGTTGAGGCCCACCGCCCAGCGTCCTTGGGCCCGCTTGCTGTAGACGACGGGAAGCGACAGGAAGATCGACAGACCCATGACGGTCGCCAGGACCAGGAACAGGGGAAAGTTCGCCATGAGCCGACGACCGGTCCGGCTCAACCGAAGAACGCATTATAAGCGCTGTGTCTGTGAAGCAACTACGAAACCCGTTCACACCGTGAATAACCGGCCGGATTCCCCTTCCCGCGGTGAGCGATTCCTCCGGAATTTCGACGGCGTCTGCGTTTCGTGACGGCGGAGGCCCGGGGAGGCAGTCGCCTAGTGGGCGGGTCCGCCGCCGCCCTGGCCGGGTGGCGGATTCGGCGGCGGCGAGGCGGGTGGATTCTGTTGCTTACGGCGACGGTAGAGGAGCACGAACAAGAGTGCCGCGACGATCACTACGACGATGGCGATGATGTAGATCCATGAGTCGTTCGCGGAGCTGCTGGGGGCTGGGCTGCTCGAGGACACGGTAACGTTGACCGTCCGCGAGACCGAAACCCCGGCATGGTCTATCACGACCAGTTCGGCAGAGAACTTTCCCGCGGTCGCGTATTCATGGCTGGCGTTTCTTGTCGTTGCCATTCCCCCATCCCCGAATGTCCAAGTATACGTGTACGGGGGAGTACCTCCGGAAGGAAGCGAGGTGAAGTTGACCGTTTGATTGATCTTCGCGCTCGTGGGCGACGCGGCGATCGTCAGGGTGAGAGCCAAGGGCGTCACGGCGATGGTCCAGTTTTTCACAACGGTCGAATCGGACGAATCGACGACCGTCAGCGTAGCGTTGTAACGGCCCACGGACTCGTACGTGTGGGTCGTGTTTCCCGCGGTGCTGGGACTGCCCGATACTTCGGGCGTCGAGTCATCAAAGTTCCAGGTTACTGTGTACGGGGGAGTTCCCCCAGAGATACTGGAATTGAACGTCGTTCGAAGGGGGACCACGCCGCTTTGCGGCGTGGCGGAGGCCACCACAGACAGAGCAGGAGGCGGCGGCCCCGAGGTGACGGAGAGCTCCCAGGTCGAATTGACCCCGTCCGGCGAGTCCGCGAACAGGAGGGTGTACTGATCCGCGTAGTCGTAGGTCATCTGGGTGAGGCCCACCGCCTGACCGGGGTTGGGGGTTGGATCGTACTGGGTCCAGGTCCCCGCGTGGAAGGTGTACGTGTAGTATTGGGACGCGGGCGTTCCGCCGAAGAGAACCACCTCGGACTGGGCGCCGTAGTAGGCCACTCCGGCTCCCCAGCTTTCCGGCGGCGCCGTGGAGGTCGCCACCCGGCTCCAATCGGTCCCCGAGAAAGTCCAGGTGTCGTTGAAGGGCCCGGAGTCGTTCTGGCCGCCGAATAGCAAGAGACTACCATCGCTCACATCGTCCACGAGCGATGCACTGTTCCGCGCCGGAGGGGAGGTTGCGGGAGACAGCTCCGTCCAGGAGTTGTCATGGAACGACCACGTCTCGTTCGTGTACTCGGTACTGGGGCTAAGTCCCGTCAGGCCACCGAACAAAATCACCGTCTCAGTTTGGTTGTCGTAGGCCATCGATCCCCATGCCGTCGCGGGCGGGGAGGGCCCCTCCGTCGGGGTAACGTTCTTCCAGGTACCAGCCGAGTACGTCCAGGTGTCATTCAACCTGATTCCTTTCGCCGAGAATCCGCCGAAGAGGACCACCTCGTGGTCGATCGGGTCGTCGGCCAGCCCAAATCCCGAGCGGGGCGACGGGGCATGGGAGTTTGTTTCGTTCGTCCACACTCCGTGAGAGAAGGCCCACGTGTCATTGTAGTAGGCCACGGGGATGCTGAGGTCGTTCTCTCCTCCGAACAACAGAACGTACCCGTCGGTGGAGTCGTACACCATCCCACTATCGACTCGCTGCGAGGGCATGGGAGATGGGGAAAGCTCAGTCCACGCGAGGGTGGGGTCGGCCGGGAGGGAACTCGTGTCGGCGGCTGAACGCGGCTGAACTGCCGACGTCCGCGCCGAGACGGTCCTCTCCCCGAGGAGGGGCGATATGAGGCCTCGGGCCGGGGCAGTGGTTGTCTGTCCTGACGAGGACCAGGCGAGGATTGCAATGATAACGATCGCCAGCGCGAGCCAGGATACTCGGGCCCTTCCGCGGCGTCCCGGCTTCATGGGTCCGCCACTGACTTCGGATACTTAGTAGGGTGGGCGTGCCATGGCCCCGAGTCCAGCGGTTCTAAGAACTGCCTTGATTCTCGCGGCCCCCGTCGGACTGGGAGGAAGCCAGGGCGATGCGCGGCGACGTGGCGACGGCTCACCCGATAGCCACCGACATCGGTCGATCGGTCTTGGCGAAGGGCGGCAACGCCTACGACGCGGCCCTTGCCGTGAGCGCCGCGCTCCCGGTGGTCCTCCCGCAAGCCAATGGACTCGGCTCGGACCTGTTCGCTGTCGTCCGAGAGCAATCGGTGGAGACGCTCAACGCCAGCGGCCCTGCGGCGGACCTCGCGACCCCGGAAAGGTTCGAGGCCGCCGGCTACCGGACCATTCCCGAGCACGGCCCTCTCTCGTCGTTCACGGTTCCGGGCTTGATCGCCGGCTGGTCATTCTTTGCCGAGCGCGCCAGCCTCCGGTTACCAGAGCTGCTGGCACCCGCGATCCGCTACGCGCGCGAGGGAGTGCCGATTACGCCGCTTCTGGCCCAGTCCATCCGAACGATGCCCTGGGCCGACCCGGACTGGACGGCCATCTACCGGAACCGGCCGCCGGGAGACGTCCTGCGTCAGGCGGATTTGGCTCGCACCTTGGAGGGCGTGGCCGCGGATGGGGGCCACGGCTTCTACCATGGCGCACTCGGACGAACCATCGAACGGGACATGATCAAGAAGGGTGGCTTACTGCGTTTCGACGACCTCGACCGGTTTCAGCCGACCCGGCCCCCACCCTTACGGATGCAGTATCGGAAGTACGACGTGTACACTACGCCTCCGAACAGTCAAGGCGCTACCGCTCTGTACTGGCTCGCCCGGTTAGAGCGGAGCACTTTGGCCTCGATGACTCCCGCCGACTACGCATCCGCTCTTGTTGAGACGATGTACCCGGCGTACGAATTCCGGTCCCGGTACATCGGAGACCCCGATCGCCTGCCCCTTCCACCGGGGTGGATCGACGCGAACGCGCGGGATCCCCCGCGAGTTTCGCCGACGAGCGGCCCGACCCCGGGTCGGGATACTACTGCCTTCTCGGTCTTCGACGGAACAATCGGTCTGAGCGTGATCCAGAGCAATTACGAGGGCTTCGGGTCCGGGCACACGGTCGCGGGCACCGGGATCAACCTGAACGACCGGGGGTCGTACTTCACCCTCGACCGGGCCCATCACAACGTTGTGGCCCCGAGGAAGAAAACATTCCACACGCTCATGGCCACGGCCGCGACCGGACCCGATCTTATCCTTCTGGGGACGATGGGCGGCGATGTCCAGCCCCAGGTCCAGGTGCAGGTCCTCACCGGAGTTGTGGACCGGGGCCTGACACTCCAGGAAGCGATCGACGCGCCCCGCTTCGCCTACCCTGCTTCCATCTATGGGACTGCGCCGCTCATCGCGGAGGCGGGCCGGGGCCTCCCCTCCGTTCCGCGCCCCGGCCATTCCGCACAAATGGGCCACTGCCAGGGTATTCAAGTCGGCGCGCAAGTCGTGGTCGGAATCGACCCGAGGGGAGAGGGCCGGTTGCCGCTGGCCGGCCCGGTCTGGACGTAGAAACCGGGGAGGACCACGGGCCTAGAATCTGCTCCGCCCTACGCAACGTTCAACCGCTCGTCCGGTTGGTTGGCATTCGTATGGCCGCCCCGACCGCCGAACTCCGCATTGTCCGCGCCACCCCGCAGGACGTTGATCGCCTAGTCCCGCTCTTCGGTGCCTACCGGGAATTCTACCGCCGGCCGGCGGACCCCGAAGGTTCCCGACGTTTCCTGGCGGAGCGTCTGGGTCGTGGCGAAAGTGTCGTGTACATCGCAGAGGAGCGCGGCACCACCCTCGGATTCACCCAATTGTACCCGACCTTTGCCTCCCTCTCCATGAAGCCGTGGTGGGTGCTCTACGATCTGTACGTGGTGCCGGCGGCTCGCCGACGAGGAGTGGGCTCCCTCCTTCTCGACCGGGCGAAGCAACTCGCACGGGAAACCGGCGCCGACGGACTCAGCCTCGAGACCGCGCGCGATAACCCTGCCCAGAAGCTCTACGAGGCGCACGGCTGGAAACGGGACGAGGCCTTCCTGCATTACGAGCTGTACCTCTAGCGTCGCACGGGGCACTCGGCTCCGGGTTCTGAACCGCACGAGACCCTCGCTTCCCGGGCGGCGCGCCGTATACTCCGAGAGGCCGGGAACTCCGCCCGGCGGGGGACCGCTTGCGCGGTCTCCCCCGCTTCATCAATGGAAACGAGCTTCCGAAACGTCGGGGTCCAGGTCAGCCCCCCCCCGCCCGACCGACTGATAATGCTCAAGTAGGACCCGGTAACTGAATTTCCCGTCGTGCCGCGAACGACCGCTGCCCTAGTTGTCCTAATCGCGTCGATTTTGATTGTCTCCGCCGTCGGTCTCCTATCGTTCGCCGGTCCGGCCACAACCCGTTTGGCTGCGGGGGCCCCTTCGATCAAGTCCGCTGCTCCCGCCACAACCTCGACTGGCGGCCATTCCGTGGCGGAGTCGGTACCGTCCCCAGCCGCCCAGACCGCGCCCGACTTGTCCTCTCCTTTCCTCCAACGGGCGCTCGCCGCCATTCGAACAGCTGGACCCGATGGGCGTTTGATCTCCCTGCCACGGCCGCCCGCCACTCCCGCTGAACAGGCGCAGGCGCTCGCGCAGGGTTACGTGAGCCCCCTCTACACCATCGGGCCGGCCCCGATGGGGGTCGCGGACTACGGGCTCCGGAACGGCACCGGAGGCACGGTGGTACCGTATATCCTGAACACAACCGAGCTTCAGGGTAACTTCACGACCACGGGGGCGGGCCTCCTCGCACCGTCGTACTCCTACTTCGCGAATCCCGGCGGGTACTCGGTGCAGCAGAATGCGTGGCTCACGAACGTCACCATCTGGGGCAACCACACGTTCGAGTACTGGACCCAGGACACCCTCTACTATAACGAGATTCTCGGTGAGGGGACGCTCGTCTCAGACACCTGGAACTTCACGACGACTAGCTCGCTGGTTTTGCCGAGCTCGATTCTCGCCCATGGGCCGTACGGGAGCATCCAGACGGGCGACGAGCTCTACTTCTCCGTCGGTCCGACCTTCCCGCTCACCTACCCGTTCTCGCTCTCCTTCACCTCCCGGTCTTTCGTGAATTCGACCATGGGCGGGGAGCAGGAACTCGAGTACTCCACCCTCATCACCCGGGGCGGGACCACCCTCTACAATTTCGCCGACTGGGACTACGTGGTGTTTGACAGCACCGGCGGCACATCCGCTCCGATCACGCACCCCACTAACTTCACCGCCGATGGGTACGCCTTCAACGCGATCCACGCCACCGAGGACTTCGAGCTCGATGTCGGCGGCCCGGGGGGCGGTAGCCAAGTCGACCTTTTCTCGGCGGACGCCACTTTCTCGCTCGACTTCCTCAACGCGACCAGCTCGAAGCTAGAGCCCATTCCCTCGGCCTACAGTTACGGGGGCGACACCGGGGAGACGGTCACTGGCGCGACGGTAACTTGGGCCGGAACGTCCGGCGACCAGTACGGCGTGATGACCACCGGTCCGTCGATCCTGGACGGCCTCTGGAATGCCACGGGACAGTCCGGCTCGGAGCCGATCACTATCGATATCACGCCTTCCAATGCCTTCGTGTTCGTTTACCCCTCCGCCTCGACGAATTTCTATAACACAAACCCGGAGTGGGCCCCCCTGATCGACACGACCACGATCTACCTCAGTCCGGGCATCAGCTACGATCTCGTGGCGGTGCTGAGCGGCTACACGGGAATGGGCGCCGAGGGGACTCTCACGGCGCCGCTGACCTGGACCGCAAGTCTTGAGTCGACGCCGGGCGAGGGGATCTACACTCCGCTCTGGGCTTGGACGAACGCGCAATTGCGCTCGATCTCCTCGGGGGGAGCGGGCACGCCGACCGACCCGTACATCCTCTACAACAGTCAGCCCGACCTGATCGACGACATCTTCGGAGTCTTGAACGACTGGACGTTCCCGGTCTACAGCGGCGTGTTCCTGATGAACACGGACGCGTCGGTGGAGATCGTCGACGAGCTGCCGCTCATCGTCTCGGTCCCCTACCGCGACGTGCCGACGACGAACTCCATGCCGTATTGGTTCTGGCAAGTCTCCAACGTGTCGCTGGTGGATACGGCGCTCCCCGGTACGTGGTGGTTCGACCTCCTCGACGTGGAGTACATCGTCGACGACGCGGAAACCCCGGCGGATATCTCGTTCTGGAACTCCTCCCACAATCTCGTGGCGGACAACCTCATCGACTACACTGTGCAGGGGATCTTCCTCTTCGGCGGCACCGACAACACGATCTGGGGAAACACGATCGTAGCCGTCAACCCGCCGGTCACCGAGAGCCCGGCTCCACCCGCCGCGCCACCGTATAACGGCCTCACGGAGGCGGAGTCGGGGGACCTCATCTACAACAACGCCTTCCTCGATCCGTATCTGTGGTACCCTATCCTGGCGCAGGAGTATGATTTCAACGACTTCACCGGCGTCGCCGAAGCGAACTCCAACACTTGGAATGTGACCCCGGAGGCTGCGTCGGTCGTCGCCCACGCGTCCGGATTCTCACAGGTCCCATTGGTCGGCAGTATCGCGGACACGTCCTGGCAAGGCGGAAACTACTGGGCCGATTACGGCGACCAGTTCGACCCGTTCCCGGACAATCCGTACGGCGATCTGCCGTACGACGAAACCGGATACATATCGCTCGGCGGCGATTCCGCGCCGCTCCCGCCGGGGTCGCTGGTCGGGAACGTGTCCGCGGTCGAGTTCACCGAGAGCGGACTGCCGGCCGGCACCCCATGGTCGATCTGGCTGGACGGCTGGGAGATCGTCTCTTCGACGAGCGAGATCTCCTACTTCCTCACCAACGGCTCCTATGAGTATACGGTGGGCGCCGTAACCGGATATGCCTCTTCTCCGGCGACAGGGAGCCCGACCGTCTCGGGAGTCGCCCAGACGATCCCGATCGTCTTCGCCGGCAGCTCAGGAACCATCTCGGGTACCGTGAAGCCCGCGACGGCGACGGTCGAGGTCGACGGCGCGCCGGTCGCCGTGACGGACGGAGGTTTCAGCACGACCGTAACCGCGGGCGTCCACTCGGTTGTCGCATCCGCGACGGGCTACTTCACCTATCGCAACAACGTCTCGGTAACGGCGGGGGGCACCACGACGGTGACCATCGCACTGACGGCCACGGCGGCGGTCTCCGGGTATCTCGCGGGTACGGTCTCCCCGGTTTCGGCGACGGTGACCGTGGACGGCCAGATAGAGACCGTGGTGAATGGGGCGTTCAATATCACACTCCCCGCCGGCTTCCACGCCATCGACGTGACCGACCCCGGCTACCTCCCGTACGCCTCGCTGGTCGATATCGTCGGGAACGCCACGACCTCGGCGAAGATCGTCCTGAGCCCCACGCCCGCCCTCTCCTCGACCTACCTGAGCACGCTCGCCTACGTCCTCATCGGAGTCCTCGCCGCATTGGCGGTCATTTTCCTGGTCCTCGCCGTAACGGGTCGGCGTCGGAGCCCACCGCCGCCTCAGGCCTGGCCGTCCGGCGCTGCAACTCCGCCTCCGCCGCCACCCCAACCCCCGCCATGGTCCGAGGGCTGAGCGGGTACACCCCCGGGACACTCTCGTAGTCCCAGCTCGAAGGGGCGAATGACGGTCCGAACCCGAGGCGACGCTTTCACCCTCCTCGATCGTTCCTGGCCGTAGATGCGGGAACCGCGGGCGGTCCTCCTCGACCTCTGGCACACGCTGGTGTACCTCGAACCCGCCGAGGAGGAACGATACATGGCGGACCAGCTGGAGACGATGGTCCGGGTATTCGAGCAGTGGCCGCCTTCGCCCCGAGGACGCCACCCGCCGACCCACGACCCGCGGCAGGCCGCTGAGGAAGTCCGCGCTGAGGTCGTCGCCGCGGCCCGAGGGGGTGTTTCCATACCCCTCGCGACGCAGGCGCTTCATGGAGCACGCCGACTGGGCCGAGCCGTCCGGCCGCTCGAGTATTCTCAGGCCCTCGCCGCCTTGGTGGAACGAACCCCCTTCCGGCCTTGCCCAGGCGTTCCCGAGACCCTCGCGACGCTCCGGAACCGGGAATACCGCCTGGGAGTGGTGTCGAATGCCCTGGGAGAGCCCGGCGAGTCCCTGCAACAGCAACTCGACCGCGCCGGCATCGGGAGCTACATCGAGGCGTGGGCGTTCAGTGACCAGTTGCCATGGACCAAACCGGCCCCGGAGATCTTCTGGCACTGCCTCGGGATGCTGGAAACTCGACGAGAGCGAGCCGTCCACGTCGGCGACGGGTGGGCCGATATCGTGGGAGCCCGGGCTGCCGGACTCCGCGCGGGCATTCTGTACACCGGCGAACAACGGTACGGAGCAACCTACGGACGGCTCCTGAACCCGCCCCGGTCCGAGAGTCCGGACGCAGAGTTCCGCATCGACCGGTTCGAAGAGCTCACCGGCCTCGCGGACCGGCTCCTACCCGACTGATCCGAACAGAGACCCTTTTCCTTGGGCCGGCCTTGGGTTTGCTATGACCCCGGCGTCCGGTACGCGGTCGGGGCCTCGTCCCCGACTGAACGACCTCTCAGGGAAGGAGTGGGTCCGGTTCACGAAATCCTGGTTCGTCGCGAGCCCGCCCCGCCGCACTCCGTCGGAGCGATCCCATCCCGCCAAGTTTCCGGAGGCGTTGTGCGAGACCTTCGTTCAATTCTTCACCCGGAGCGGGATGTGGGTCCTCGACCCCTTTGCGGGAACCGGATCGACCCTCGTTGCAGCCGTACGACATCATCGCAACGCGATCGGAATCGAGATCAACCCGACCTTCTCCCGCCTGGCCGAGGAACGGGCACAGAAGGCCCGCGCGCCCGGGGCAATGGTCCGGATCGTCACGGGTGATGCCCGAAACCTTGCGGCGATCTGGGAGCACGAGGGCTTGCCCCCGGCTCAATTGGTCCTGACCTCGCCCCCGTACTGGGACATGCTCGGGAAAAGCCGCGGCGGGTCACGCTCCGCGCACCGGACCCGGGCCGAGAGCGGGCTGTCCACCACGTACTCACGGGACCCGGACGACTTGGGGAACCTCCACGACTACGCGGACTTCCTCTCTTCCACGTTGGAGGTTCTGAGGGCGACGGGAGGGATACTAGAACCGGGCCGTTACCTCGTCGTCGTCGCGCAGAACCTTCGCGACGTCGACGGGTCGATCCGGACCCTCGCCTGGGACCTCGCGCGAGGACTGGATCAGCCCCCCTTCCAGTTTCAGGGGGAACGCGTCTGGTGCCAGGACTCGAAACCCCTCGGCATCTGGGGGTATCCCTCGACGTTCGTCCCGAACTACCACCACCACTACTGTCTGGTGTTCCGCCGCACCGCGCCGCCGGCCGGGACCCGCTAGGCCACCGAACGTTGCCGAACCGTGTCGGAGAGTTCGGTGAGCATTCGCAGGGCCACGTCGAGGTGACGCTGCGTCAATTGCTCCACGTTCACGCCGAGCGCGAGGGAGAGTCCGTCGGCTTCTGCACCCGTTCGCGTGTCGGCCCAAACCCGTCTCGCATGCTCGATGGCCCGATCCCCCGCCGAGGTCTCCTCTCCGTTCAGTATCCACCGCTCGGCCGCCTCCGGGATGTCCGCTCCAAGCCAGCGGACGAACTCGGCGTCGGTCTCGTCGGCCAGGGGCGCGAAGCTGAGCAGTACGGCCGCCGGTGGAACGCCAGCCTTCTGGCAGAGCGCGTCGTATTCTTGGAGGGTGCGTCGCAGACTTTCACTATCGAACAAGATCTGCGTGGTGAAGAACGACGCCCCCGCCCGCGTCTTGGCCAACATGCGGTGCGCTTCCCCTTGCCGCTGGGGAATCGCAATGTTTCCCAGGTGTCCGCCTTGCTCTCGGAGCAGGCTCGCGCAGGCCCGGTCGGCCTCGATCACCTGGGGACCCGGATAGGGGATGTAGCGACTGGATCCTCCGACCAGGACCACGTGGCGGATGCCCCCTTCGAGCGTTTGGCGGGTCCATTCGATCAAGGCCGCTTGGGAGGGAAGGTGAGCGACTACCTTGTTGACCACGACGGGCCGCTGGACTAGCTCCGCCAGCCGTCGGCCAATCTCGCGTGGGTCCGCCGTCCGATAGTACGGTCGGCCGTCATGATTCTCGTCAATCAGTTCCGGAACGTCGATGGCATCCAGCGATTCGATGGACTGGAGGCGCGTGGCCAGCTCCTGGAAGTACGAATCGACCCGGTCCGGCCGGGTCCGAAGGGACGGGGGCACCGGCTCAAAGAACACCGGCGCTCGCGACAGCGCCGCCTCGAAAGTACGGGACATAGAAAGGGACCGGTCCTTCACCGGTGCGTAGCGACGTACCGGACGCGGGAACCGATATCAAGGCTCGGACGGCGACGCGGGTTGCGCCGCGCGTAACGTTTCTTCCGCGCAGGCATGGAGGGACGTGGTCAGTCCGAAACGTCGATCCGGAACAGCGCCCGCGCATTTTCTCCCAAGATCAGCTCCTTGTCCTCCGCGGGGAGGTCGAGGCCGGTGATCAATCCCACGGCCGTCTCAATGGACTCGAGGGGCCAATCGGAGCCGTACAGTACCCGGCGGGCATCCCCCATCGCGGCGATCGCGTTGGTGAGCCGTCGCTGGGCCCTTCCCATCATTTCCCGGAAGTAGGGCACCGCCGGGTTCGCGAGTAGGCCGGAAGTATCCGTGTAGACGTTGGAATTCTTGTAGACGACTTCGGCGACTTCCTCGATCCACGGGTTCCCTAGGTGGCAAAGGACGAACCGCACGTCACGGAACCGGACCGCGACCTCGTCCACTTCGAGTGGGCGGGCGAACTTCAGCTGACCGTTGGGGTCGAGAGTGTCTCCCTGGTGGATCATCACCGGGATCTGCGCCTTGTGTGCGAACTCGTAGACGGGATGGAGGCGCGCATCATGAGGGTAAAACGACCGGTACCCCGGATAGAGTTTGATTGCCACGAGGTCGCGGGCCCGCTTCCACATCTCCAGGGTCTCGTGGACGGCGGCTTCTCCCTGGGTGGGGTCCACGGTGACGGTGCGCAGGAGCCGGCCCCCACTCTTGGTGAACATCTCCTCCCCCTCTCGAAGCACTTCGGCCGGGCTGGGGGACAGGTACAGTTGGAGGAGCACGGCGAATCCGACCGACTGAGCGTCCAGTTCGCGCAGCAGCGAGGGGACGGTGAAGTCGAGGCCGGACCGGTACGAGTTTCGCGCCAGGTCCGGCCAGTACCGGCTCAGGTGCACATGCACATCGACGCGGCGCCCTAGGGGGAGAACCGGCACACGGCTCGCTAGTCGACGGAGTTTACGAACCTTTTCACCCGGAACCGCTGCCGGGAAGCCCCAGCAGCTCCCGCGCATTGTCTCCCAGGATGCGTTCCTTGTCCGGTCGCGACAGGTCGAGGCTTTCGACCAATCCTACCGCGTCGACGATCGAGCTGATCGGCCAATCGGACCCGTAGAGGACCTTCCCCACGTCGCCGACGGCCAAGATCGCGTGGTGGAGACGCGTTCGCATCCGTCGGATCTGAAGGTTGTAGTGCTCGGCGAACGGATTCAGAAGCCCGGAGGTGTCGGTGTAGACGTTGGCATTCTTGTACGTCACCTCCGCCGCCTCCTCCATCCAGGGATTGCCGACATGGCAGAGGACGAACCGGACCGAGCGCCATCGTACCGCCACTTCGTCCAGGAAGATCGGCCGGGCGAACCGGATCAATCCGTCCGGGTCCGCGGTGTCGCCCTGGTGGACCCAGACCGGAACCCGTTCGCGCTCCGCCCACCGGTATACCGGCTCGAGCCGCGGGTCCGTCACATCAAAAGGGAGGTACCCCGGGTAGAGCTTGATCCCCCGGAGACGGGGCCGGTTCCGCGACCAGAGATCGACCGCGTGGGCCACCTCGGCTTCTCCCCGCGTCGGGTCCACCGTTCCCGTCGGAAGCAGTCGGCCGCCGCTGGCCGAAGCCACCTCGGACACGTTCTCCAGACCCGCTTCGAGGGTGGGCGCCAGGCGCGGACACAGGAAGACGCCCCAGCCGATTCCGGCCGCGTCCATTTCCCCGAGTAGGCCGGAGGGGGTGTACTCGATTCGGTTCTTTTCGGCGAAGGCGGCTCCGTGCCGGGAATACCGGCTCGGGTGCACGTGAACGTCCACTCGGGGACCCAGTTCTGCCATCGCCCTCGCCTCGGGATGGTTCGGGGCGGAAAACCCCTCGTGCGACTGCGCGTCCGAGTCGCCGACGGCTTGATATCGACTCGGGGCGTCCGGTCGGCGCCCCCGAGGAATTCCGATGGCGGAGAACTGGTTGAGCTTCCCGGACGCTCCGAAAATCGTGACGCCACCGCCCGGGCCCAAGTCCCGGGCACTGCTCGAAACGCAAGCCCGACTCGAGACCGATGCCGTCGCCTATCCGAAGTACTTCCCGATGGCCATCCGCGAAGCGCGGGGCTCGACCATTGAGGATTTGGATGGCAACCGCTTCATCGATTGGGTCGCGGGAATCTCGGTTCTCAATCTGGGCCACCGGCACCCGCGGCTCGTGGCGGCCCTCCAGCGCCAGGCCGAGAAAATCTGGCATTCACTCGAAGTCCCCACCGAAGCCCGGGTCGAGTTCCTGGAGCAGCTGACCGCGTCGCTGCCCGGCACGCTCCGGAACCATGCCAAGGTGCTCTTCACGATCACCGGTGGAGATTCCATCGAGGCGGCCGTGAGCCTGGCCGACTACGCCAAGGGCCGTTCCGGAACCTTTGCGTTTTCCGGCGCCTATCATGGCGTCCACGGCGGCGCAGTAAACCTGACCGGGGGACGTCGGTACCGAGAGACCAGTTCGTTCCACGGAGCTTCGGTGATACGAATCCCGTTCCCGAACCCGTATCGGCCTGTCCTGAACAGCCCGGACAGCGCCCAGGGCGTGATCCGGTACATGGAACATCTTCTCAACGACCCCTACTCGGGGGTCGACCGGGCATCGGCCGTCCTGGTCGAGCCGATCCTCGGGGAGGGGGGCTACGTGGTGCCGCCGGACGATTTCCTGCCGTCGCTCCGGGAGTTCTGCGACGAGCACGACCTCCTCCTCATCGCCGACGAAGTCCAAACGGGGCTGGGACGGACCGGCAAGTTCTGGGCGGTGGAGAACTGGAACGTCACTCCCGACATCATCTGTATCGCCAAGACCATCGGGGGCGGAATACCGGCCTCCATGGTGGCGTATCGGAATGACCTCGTCAAGGAGCTGCCCCGCGGTTTCCACCTAGGAACCTACCGCGGCAACCCCTTGGCACTGGCCGTCGGAACCGAGGTCCTCAAGGTCCTGCGCGAGGAACACTGGATCGCTCTGGCGGCGCGTCGGGGCAAGCAGGTCCTGGCCCGGTTCCAGGAGTATGCCCGGACGCATCCCTCGATCGGCGACGTGCGCGGGAAAGGGTTCATGATCGGAGTCGAGTTCGTGAAGGACGCGGCCCGGAAGACTCCGTGGGACGAGCGCGCGAAGGCGATGCGGCGCGAACTCTTCCTGAACGGGCTGTTGATGCACACCTGCGGGAGCTACGACAACGCCCTCCGGTTCATGGCCCCGCTCACGATCGAGGACCCTCTCCTCGAGCGGGGACTCGCAGTGTTCGAGGAGGCCCTGTCGAACTTGGATGCCGCGCCGGCGGAGAAGAGTCCCGTGCCGCCCTCTACCATCTCCCCCGCGCGGCCTCAACCGGCGCCACCCCTGGAGCCCGGCCTGATTCCGCCGCACCACCCGGCGCAAAGCCCGCCTCCGCCCGGGCGCAATCTCCCATAAACCGGCGCACCCTGCCGTTTCACGGGCCGTCGAACCGTACGACGAGCTCACGACGGGCGTTCGCGACAGACGCCATAAACCGGGCGCCGCGGGGGCTCGTTCGGCGAACGCGAAATAGCCTCAGTCCGAACGGCGTGAACTTGCCTCGAACGCCAGGCCTCAACAAGTGCCCGTCGGGGCTTATTTGTAGTCAGCGGACTTTCGAGGCGTAGCCCTAACCGACGCTACCGAACGGTCGGCGTCGGCCGGGGGGGTACCAGTGGGACGCAGCCTCAGCGACCTGGTCGTGTTCATCGCCAAGCGCATGGTCCAACTGGCGCTCGTGCTGTTCGGTGCCATCGTCGTTACCTTCGTCGTTAGCCATCTTTCGACGTCGAACCCCTGTATCGCGTGGGTCGGGCCCCACGCGGGGAAGCTCGCGTACGAGCATTGCGTATCGTTCTTCGGGCTGAACCACCCGATCTACGTTCAGCTGTACCAGTACCTCGAGACCTTGCTGACGGGGAACTGGGGCATAGACCAGGTGAACCAGCAACCGGTCCTGACCCTCATCGGGGAGTACTTCCCCGCCACGTTCGAGCTCGTCATCGCGGCGCTGTTCTTGATGGTGGTCGTCGGCATCCCGCTTGGCGTCATCGCGGCGAACAGCAACGGCCGCTGGGCCGACCACCTGGTCCGGGTGTTCTACCTGAGTGGCTGGGCCGTGCCGACCTACGTAGGAGGGCTGGTTCTCGCCATCCTCGTTGCTCCGGCGCTCCATATCGCTCCGACGGGGGCGTTCACGGGAACCCCTCCGTTCCCTCAGTACACTCACATGTCGGTGGTCGACGCATTGATCGCCGGTAACATTCCATGGACCCTCAACGCCCTCGAGCACCTGTCGCTGCCCGCCATCGCGCTGGCGTTCTTTAACCTCGGAATCGCGACCCGGATGACCCGGGCCTCCATGCTCGAGGTGCTGCCCCTGGAATACGTGCGCACCGCGCGGATGAAGGGACTCACCGAGGTCTGGGTTCTGTACAAGCACGCCCTGCGAAACGCGCTGATCACCACTGTCACGGTGCTCGGGCTCACCGCCGGCTATCTGCTCTCGGGAACGGTCGTCATCGAGGAGATCTTCCAATGGCCCGGTATCGGATACTACGCGTACGAATCGATCGAGAGCTACGACTTCACCGGCGTCGTGGGAACCGTGATCGTGTTCTCGATCGGGGTCGTCGTAGCGAACCTGGCGGCCGACATACTGTACGGCGTCCTTGACCCGCGGGTGGAGTGGCGCTAGATGGCGGAGCCGGGCGACCTTTCGGCGGAATCTCCGAAGAGCCGGGAAGAGCTCGCTGCAGCGATCGAGGCCGCCGTCCACCGTCGGGCCTCCCGACGGGACCAATGGGCGACCCTATACGCCGTACTGAAGGCGAACCCGCTCACACTGATAGGGTTCGTCATCGTGGCGATCATCTGCATCACCGGTCTCCTCGTCTGGCTGGTGCCGCTCCTGTCGGGGCTCATCGGTCACCCCACGACGATCGTCCCGTATTCCATCATCATCCCCTCCGGAAACAAGTACCTCCCTCCGTCCTTCGCCCATCCGTTCGGCACCGACGAGGCCGGTCGGGACGTCTTCTCGAGGGTTCTTGCTGCGACGCCGATCGACCTGAGCATCGGGCTCAGCATCACACTCTTCTCACTCGCGGTCGGGGGGATCCTCGGGCTCATCGCCGGGTTCTGGGACACCCCGGGGACCGCGGGAGGACTCGTCTCCGTCGTCATCCTACGGGTGACGGACATTTTCCTGGCCTTCCCGAGTCTCGTGCTCGCGCTGGCGATCGCGGAGGTTCTGGGACGAGGGTTCACCGTCGTGCTGTTCGCGATCGCGGCCACGTGGTGGCCGTTCTATGTTCGCCTCGTGCGCGGGGAGGTGCTGGCGGTGAAGGGAGCGCCCTTCATCGTCGCCGCCAAGGCCGCGGGACTCTCGGACCGGGGGATCCTTTTCCGCCATATCATCCGGAACATCACCGAGCCCTTGATCGTGTACTACACGCTCGATGTCGGGAGCGTGCTGATCACCTTCTCGACGATCACGTTCCTGGGCATTGGGTTCACCCCGGGCACCGCGGAGTGGGGTTCCATGATCTCCTCGTACCAGGCCGACCTCGCGTTCGACGCGTGGCCCACGCTCTTCACCGCGCTAGCCGTCTTCGTGACGGTCCTGGCGTTCAGTCTCCTCGGAGACGGGCTCCGCGATATCCTCGACCCCCGGAGCCGTAGAGCCCTGGCGGTCACCGCCGCCTCGGCCGGCGAGATCGGGAAGGGCTCCGCGGCCCCGACGTCGTGAACCGCTCTCGGCCCGACCGGAGGGGCTAGCGCTTCCGGGACTTCCTCGCCTGCCTGCGGGACGACGCCTTCTCCGGGAGCCGCTCCTCGTGGACGGCGACCCCGCGTTCGGCCAAGAGGGGAAGGAACGGGGCGGGGTCGAGCGTCTCGGGCGAGTGCATCCCGGGCGCGCGGACCTGGCCGGTCGCCAACAGCAGCGCTCCGACTGCGCCCCCGGTCCCGGTCAGATAGGCCGTTCCCGTCGCGCCGTACTTGCTCGCGGCGTCCCGGTGGCTGATCAACGTCGACAACCGGAGGCGCCGATGGTGGCCGTCCTTCAAGCCGTCCACTTCGACCACGAGCGCTGCCGAGCCGTCGACCTTGCCCGTGAGGTCCGCGGGTTTCGGGATGACGTTGAGAATCGCCTTTCGGGCCGCCACGCGGTCCGGCCGGTCGTTCCCGAAGATCTGGAGGTCCTGGAATGTGCGAAGTACCCGGACCGTCCGGTCGTCGAGCGCGAGCTTGAAATCGACGTACTGGACCCCTTTCCCGATGTACCGCGGGAGGGTGTCGACCTCCTCATGATCGACCTCGTAGACCGGCTGGGGCCCCACCGGCGGCGGGAAGGCGTACTGCTCGAACTCGCCGAAGGGCGGCACGACGCTGTACGCTCCGTTCCTCCAGATGCGCGACGAATTCAGGGTCTCTCCGATGAAGGTCTCCGGGCTGAACAGGCAGATGAACGGAAAGTCCGGGCTCGACGCGGTGTCGCCATCGCGGATCCGGATCGCATCGACCGAGTCCATCTGGTCCGCGCCGTACCGAGCGAACACGTTGCTCAGTCCCGGGTCCTCCCCCATCGCGATGATTGCGGGAACGCCCGCGGCCTTCCACTTGGCATCGTCGACGAACGGGTCGCTGGAGGCCGAGGCGAGGTCGATGTACGCGGCGTGGCCTTCGCGGGCGGCCGTCATGAGGGTATTGTTGAACCGGGGAAGGCTGGCATTGACGAGGACGTCGGCGCCCTTCACGAACGAAGCGACGGCCGAGGCATCCCCGGCATCGATCGCGACGCCGGTGGCCCGGCCGCCTGGGAGTCCCCGGGCTACTGTCTGGGCCAACGGCCCGTCCAGGTCGGCAAGCGCCAGCTCCCGAATGGCCGAGCTTTCCGCGAGATGGCGAGCGATGACTTGTCCGACGGCTCCGCAACCGATTTGGACGACTTTCGCACCTTGGGTGGGAATAGTACCGAACCCCTGCGCGCGGGGGACCGGCGGCCCCCTTTAACCTATCGGCCCCGCTGAGGGATTATCTCGCCCCGGGGAGGGCCCGGGGCGAACGGGATCAAGTGGCGTATTCAGTGTTGCACTCGAGGTTCCACGCGGGCAAGCAGCTCCCGATCGGGTTCGGGAAGAGACCCCCGACGTTCTTGTTGTAGACCGCGAAGAGGGTCGGGACGTTGAACCAGACGTCGGTGTAGTTGTAGTACATCGTCTGGGTCATCGTGGCGTAGTCCTGGAGGAATTTCGCCTCGTTGTGCTCGCCCGCGGCCTGGATCGCCAGCGCGTCCATCGTGGCGTTCGAGTACCCTCCCATGCACTGGTTGGCGGAACCATACGTCCACACGTTGTTGAGCGTCCAGTCGTCCGGCGCGATCCAATCGGAGGAGTAGAACTCCATCCCGATCTCGAACGGCCCTCCATTGAGATGCTCCTGGGCGATGCAGAGCCCGGTGGTCAGGTCGAACCCTTGTTCCGTGTAGTACGTGGGGAGATTCAGCGCGATCGGCGTGATGTAGATCCCGATGCTGGACAGATTCTGGGCGACGAAGGTCATCGCCGTATCCCAGTCCGGACTCGGGCCCACGTAGACGAACGGGAGCGCAGTGGCGGCGGTGTTGAACCCATGCGGCCAGGGAGACTGGGCCATGAGCTGCTTCGCGAGCGTCGGGTCGAACTTGTACGGAGTCAGATTGTTGGGGTCATACCCGGGATACCCCGGCGGCACAGGGCCGACCCACTGGGAGGCCCAGCCACCAAAGGCCACGTTATCGATGTAGGAGATGTTGATGGCGTGGGCGATCGCGTCCCGGACGGTCAGATTGTTGAACGGAGCGTAGGACTGGTTCATGTAGATCCACCAGCCACCGTTCGCGACGGAGTAGGAGAGGGATAGGGGTTTCACCTCCAAACAGGTGTCGCCCTGGAGCGCGCTGATCGTGCCCGGACCCAGGAACGCGAACGACGCACCGGCCGAGGCGCCGCTCCGGAGGTTTTGGATGTTGATCGACGGGTCTTCCTGGAAGCTGATCTCGAACGCCGTCTTCGCGGGCTGGAGGTTGTTGTTCCACGGCTCGGTGGAGGCCGGGGAGGGGCTGCCCTCCGCCGCCCAGTAGTTGGGGCTCGGTTTGAATGAAATGCTGTTGCCCGGGCTCCAAAGTTCCAGGACAAATGGCCCGGTACCGACCATGTGGTTCTCCATCCACTCGTTCACGGCCTCGGTCACTCCGCCATGGGCGTCGATGACGATCGGGTCGACGGCATCCGCGCCGACGGAGGATATCTCGGCGAGCAGGTAGGTGTACGCCACCGGCTGCGTGTAGTTGGTGTCGATGTATCCATCTCCGAGGTTCAGCTCGATCTCGTACTCGTTGAGGACCTGGAACGACTGATTCGACGCGTAGAGCGTCGCGGTCTCGTTGGCCGGGCCACTGCTGGGGTCCGTGAAGTTGAAGTTGTTGAGGTCCCAAAGGAGGCTTTGTTCCGCTTGGTCCGTATAGGTGGTGTTGGGGTTGTTGTACCAATCATTCGGCAGCCAGAAGTTCTCGTCCAGGAGGTACTGGTCGGCCCCGTACATGGCGAGGGTCCGGTAGAGGGAGTACCACATCACGTAGGCATTGAACGGGTCACCGTTCGAGAAGTGCACGTCCGGCCAGAGGGTGAAGTTCCAGTGCAGCCCGTTGGAGGAATTTGTCCAGTTCTTGGCAAGCTGCCCGTCAAACTGAATGGTGTCGGACTGGTTGTACAGGATGAGGGCCTGGTAGACCTGCTGCGCGGCGCCCCAGTCGGGGGTCGAATAGGCCCACTGCGGGTCGAGAGTGTGGACCTGCTCGGCCTGGTCGAAGATCAGAGGGTTCGTGCTTTGAAGGCCGCAACCGGTGGCGGCGGCGCTGGAGTAGTAATTGTACACGCCGTAGGCCGACGCCGCAGTCAGCACCGCGACAACGACGGCAGAAACCCTGAGCCACTTTGGTTCCATGGTGACGGCGGCGTCCGGGACCGGTTCGAGTGCTATCCAGCCCCCCTTGATATAGCCTATCAAACCCCCCTTGGGGGCCGACTCCGAGCGAAGGCCTACGGCCGGGCCGACTGACTAGCCGGAGGAGGGGCCGACCCTCCCCCTGTGGCTTCCCAATCGGACAAGATCACCTGAGCCGCATTGTGGCCCGGAGCCCCTAGAACGCCTCCCCCCGGATGCGTGGCGCAACCGCAGAGGTAGAGCCCGGGGAGGGGGGTCCGATACGACGTCCACCCCGGGATCGGACGGAACGAGAAGAGCTGGTCCGGGGTGATGTCACCCTGGTCGATGTTGCCGCCGGTCATCCCCAGGATGTTTTCGATGTCCTGCGGAGTCACGACCTGCCAGTGGAGCACGGTCTCGCGGATGTCCGGGGCGTACTCCTGGAGCGTATCGAGAACGGTCTCGGCAACTTGCGACCGGGCCTCGCTCCAATCCATCCCCCGGAGCTCCGTCGGGGCATACTGGACGAAGCACGACATCGTGTGCTTCCCCGGTGGCGCCACCGATGGGTCGAGGAGGCTCTGATGGTAGATATCGATGTAGGGGCGGCTCGAGAATTGGCCGTACTTCGCTTCGTCGAACGCCCGCTCGAGATAGTCCACCGACGGCGCGATATCCAGCGACCCCGATAGACGGGACGGGTCCGGGGCCGCGGTGTAGCGCGGCAATCGGTCCAGCGCGGCGTTGAACTTGAGACAGGCCCCCTCGCTCCGGATCTTCTTCACCCGGAGGCGGAAGCCAAGGTCCACGGCCTCCTCCGGAACAAGTCGCAGGAACGTCTGCTTCAGGTCAAGCGAGGAGATGACAGTCGGTGCCCGATGGACTTCGCCGGAGTCGGTCAGTACCCCGACGGCACGACCCCCTTCCACGAGGATCTGCCGAACACCCGCGTTGGTTCGGATCTGCGCCCCATAGTGGGTCGCGGCCCGGGCCATCGCCTGCGTGATCCCTCCCATCCCGCCCTGGGCGAGCCCCCAGATTCGACGGTGGCCGTCCAGGTACCCGAGCTCGTTATGCGCTAGAATGTACGCCGTGCCCGGCGTCCTCGGACCGGCAAACGTGCCGATGATCGATGACGAGGCCATGAGGCCCTTGAGCTCCTCCGATTCGAACCACCCGTCAAGAAGATCGGACGCGCTCTGGAGGAACAGGTCCTTGAGAAGCTGTTGCGGGTCACCTCCCTTCCACGAGCTGAGCATCTCTCCCAACGGTACCGGCGGCGCTAGCAAGATCGGCTCGATCTGGTCCAGGATGTCGTCCCACCAGGCCACGTACTTGGGATACGCG
The DNA here is from genome assembly GCA_030037875.1 of Thermoplasmata archaeon. Lineage (GTDB taxonomy): Archaea > Thermoplasmatota > Thermoplasmata > Lutacidiplasmatales > UBA184 > JAKIWV01. Next base: position 10,387 of record JASHPV010000089.1, on the reverse strand, counting down.
GCGGCGTCCCGCTTCGAGAAACGGGCGATCTCCTGCTGGGTCTTCTCGTCGTCCAGCCAAAGGGTCAGTGAACGTCCATCGGGAAACGGCGAGAATCCCTGCGGGTCGCAGAGGATCGGGTGGTAGCCGAACCGTTTGAGCTCCAACTCCTCGACGATTTTCGGTCGCAGCAGGCCGGCCGCATAGCCGAACGTGCTGAGCTTGAACCCCGGCCACGGTTCCTCCGTCACGCAGGCGCCCCCGACGATCCCCCGCTTCTCGAGGACCAACACTCGGGCCCCGGCCCGGGACAGGTACCCGGCGGTGACGAGGCCGTTGTGCCCCGCGCCGATCACGATCGCATCGAACTCGGCCACGGTGGGACTCCTGGGACCCCGGGGATTCCTTCTCCGAGGGTCTCCGTTCTACTCGTGGGGCTCGCCGACGAAACCCATCCGGTGGAGGTAGTATCGGTCCACCGCGTGGACCGTGTCTTCTTGGTTACTGTACCGGCCCTGGTCGTAGCCGATCGTCTTCGACCCGAGGTGGGCCATCTCGCAGATGTGCCAATCCTGGCGGTTCGTCTGCTCCCAGAAGTCCATGGCGTCCGTCGCCGGGTCCGGCTCGTCCCGGTCGACGTACATATCGAAGACCAGGCGGGTTCGGTCGGGGCCCAGCGGCTGGAACCAATCCATGGTCACGTAGTCCGTCGACAGGGCGATGAAATTCGCCGGGAACAGCACGTAATAGTAGACCCGGCGGAGGTCCTCGGCAGAGAGCGCCGGGAATCGCTTCCGGTCGCTCTTCCCGGTGGCCGTCAGCGTCTCCGCACCATCGACCATGTCCATCCAGCCGCCGAAGATCGGGCCCCGGTGGATGTCCTCCTCGCCGGAAGTGTAGGGGGTGATCTTGACGAGCTGCGGGTGGACGCCCGGACAGTGGTAGCACTCGTTGGCGTTCTCGACCACGAGCTTCCAATTCGCCGCGATTTCGTAGACCACTCGGTGGGCGAGGCGGAGCCGCTCGAGTGGGAAGGGCCGGGCGCGCTCGACCAGCGCCCCCAGATGCTCGGAGAGCGGCGCCGGGTTCGGGTCCAGGTTCACCCACAGGAACCCCCGCCACGTCTCGAGGGCCACCGGGTGGAGCCCGTAGTCTCGTTTGTCGAAATTCGCGACGCCGGTCATGTGGGGGGCGCCTCGCAGCTGGCCCGTGAGGTCGTACGTCCAGGCGTGGTACGGGCACTGGATGTTCGAGAGCCCCATCCCCGCGTTCTCTTCCACGAGCCGGGTCCCGCGATGCCGACAGACGTTGTGGAAGGCGCGCAAGACCCCGTCCTTGTCCCGCACGACCAGCACGCCCGACCCACCGACGTCGACCGTCCGGAAGCCACCCGGCCCGGCCACTTCGTCGTCCCGGCCGATGCACGTCCAGGTACGATGAAACATCCGGCGGAGCTCCTCGGCGTAGAGCGCCGGGTCGGAGAACATCCAGCCGGGAAGGGTGGAAGCTTCCTTGTACGGCCGGTCGACGGCGCCGAAGGCGCTGGACACGAGCCGGTCTTTCCCCGGAGGGCGGGGGACCGAGGGACGGGCCGCGCTGCTCATCCGACCTCCTTAGGGAGTCTCTCGTCCCATCTGGTCCTGATAGTACGCATCAAAGTCCCACACCAGCGTCTCTTGCTCGCTGTACCGGCCGCCGTGCCAGGTGCGGCTCTGGGTACCCTTCTGGGCCAGCTCGCAAACGTGCCAGTCCTGTCGGTTGATGATGTCCCAGACCCCCACCGCATCGCTCGGGTCGAAGTCCGGCTTCGCCATCTCCGCGGGGTCGAAGTAGAACTCGTTCTCGACCCGGGACCGGCCGGGGGAGATCGGCCAGGCGGTATGGACCATCAGGTAGTCGGGGTGCAGGCTGAAGAAGGTGTTCGGCCAGAGCACATAGTAGTAGATCCGCTTCCGGTCCTCCTCGGTCATGCCGGGCAGCGCCGACCGGCGGGTGTAGCCGGTCATCGTCATCGACGTGTAGTCGCCCGCGAAGGTCTGGTACCCCCCGGAGAACTTGCCCTTCCCTTCGGTAAAGAAGGCGTCGTTGTCCCCCGTCATGTACGGGGTGATCCGGTTCAGTTCGGGGTGGATCGGCGCGCAGTGGTAGCACTCCGAGTAGTTCTCGACCAGTAGCTTCCAGTTCGCCTCGATCGTGTAGGTATGCGTCGGGCCGGCTCGTAGCTGGGCCAGCGGGAAGCGAGCGATCCGCTCCAGGAAGGGGCCAAGCTGGGTGGCGAGGGGGGCAGCGTTCGGGTCGAGATTCGCCCAAATGAATCCGGCGGCCGCCTCGACGCGGACCGGGAACAGCCCGTTGTCCTCCTTACGGAACCCCTGAACGGACTGCATGTGTCCGGCGCCGTTGAGGCGTCCGTCGAGCCCGTAGGTCCAGACGTGATACGGGCAGACGATCGACCGAAGGCCGGAGCCATGGGGCTGTTCGAGGAGTTGGGTCCCCCGATGCCGGCAGACGTTCTGGAACCCCCGAATCTGTCCTTCCTTGTCCCGAAGGAGAATGATGCCTTCCGTCCCGATGGACCGGGTCAGGTAGTCCCCGGTCTTCGGGATCTGCTCCTCCCGGCCGACGAGGACCCAGTTGCGGTAGAAGAATCGGTCGAGCTCCGTGCGGAGCACGGCCTCGTCCCAGTAGACGTGGCCGTCGGGAGTTGTACCCGAGAGATGTCCCTTGGGTTCCGTCTCGCGCGCACCTCCCCGTCCCTTCGCGATCGCCGACATTATCGGAGGAAGACCGTCCTGCGCATAAAAACTTGGCGCCAGAGGGGGTGTTTACCCCGTATTTCGATACAGTTCGATGCTCTATCCTTTGTATTGACCCCACGAGCCAAAGTGCAATGCCGGGCTGCTGTTAGCCTGTCTCGGGGGTCCTATGGTCTATGTCACGTTTGAGCGCTGAATAGACCATTTTAGATGTGAAAAATGTCGATTATGTACAGAAATAACCCGTTTCGGACAGAAACCGGAACCGGAACTGGGCCGAAAGTGACCGATTCGGAACGGATTCCAAGACGGAAATCCCCGGTCGGTTCGGGGACCCGGAGTACGGCGGACCCGCGTTCAGCCGCGTCGGAGGGCGGACTCGACCGCGTCCAGGCCGGCGTCGAGAGTTTCTGGCTCGATCGTCAATGGAGGTTCGATGCGGACGACATGGTCACCGTAGTTCCAAAGCGGGATCGTGCCGTGCTCGACGCAGTCGAAGAAAATGCGCCGGCCCAACTCGGAGAAGGCCTTTCGGGACCGCTTGTCCCGGACCAGCTCGACCGCGAGGCAGAGACCCAACCCTCTCACTTCGCCGACGTTCGGTAGGCGTTCCCATTCCTTCATCCGTTTGAGCGCCGCGGCGCCGAGTCGAGCCGAGCGTTCCGGAATCTTGTCTCGCCGCAGGATCTCGAGGGTCTTGGTGGCGGCAGCGCACGCCGCCGGATGGCCCGCGAAGGTCGTCCCCGCCGCGACTATCGCCTCGCCCATGACCTCCTCCGTCCCCATCACCGCGCCGATGGGCATCAACCCGCCCGAGATCCCCTTCCCGATCGCCATCAGGTCCGGGGCTACTCCGAAGTGCTCGATCCCCCACATCTTCCCCGTTCGCCCGAGGCCGGTCTCGACCTCGTCATCGATGAAGAACCAGTCATGGGCCTCGCAGAGCTTGGCGAGCCCCCGAACGAACTTCGCCGGGGGAATCCAGATACCGGCCTCGCAGGCGACCGGTTCCAGGATCACCCCGGCGATCCGGTCGGCTTCCGCCTGCCGGCCCACGACCTGTTCCTCGATGTACTCCAGGACCCAGTCCCCGTATTCCTCCGGACTCATCCCTCGGGGTCGCCGGTACGGAAACGGGTACGGCGCGTGCAGCGCTCCGCCGCCCCACGCTTCCCAATATCTCCGTTCATGCGCGCTGAGGCTACCGATGAGGTTCGTTCCGATCGAGAGACCGTGATACTGCCCCAGGAAGCTGAGGATGAGCGGTCGGTGGCTCGCCTCGACGGCGTGCTTGACCGCGCCTTCTGCGGCCCCGGTGCCGGAGAGCTCCAGGAACACTCGGGACAGATTCGGGGAGGGCCGGTTCTCGATCAGCCGCTCCGCCAGCTCGATCATCGGAATATGCGGGGTCATGAAGTAGGTCAGGAACCCGTACCGACGAAGCGCCTCGACCGTCACGCCGAGGACCTCCGGCGGAACGTTTCCTAGGTTGTTCGTCGCCCACTGGCTCGTGAGGTCGATGTAGCTCTTGCCGGACGTGTCCCGGACCGTCGACCCCTTCGCGTCGGCCACGATGACGCTCGCGAGACGGGTTTCTTCCGACCAGAAGTAGCGAGGGAACAGCTGCTGGTACCGCGCCCAGTAATCGGTCCCCACCGACTTCTTTCGACGGTGGGAAGAGGGGCCGGCCGGCATCGAGTGCCCGAGCCGGGGAGGGTGTTAACTTGTTCCGCCCGGGCCCACCCCGGGCCGGGGGAACTCGCCTTTCTTCAGTTTTGGCAAGTCCTCCAGAAGGGCATGGGCGCCGTTGTAGCCCGGTGCCCCGGTGACCCCGCCCCCGGGGTGGGCGGTGGAGCCGCAGAAGTACAATCCCGGGACCGGTGTCCGGTAGTTCGCCCATCCGAGCAAGGGTCGGAAGGAGAAGATCTGGTCGGGGGTGATGTCACCCTGGAAGATATTCCCGCCGGACATCCCGAGAGTGGTCTCGATATCTTCGGGCGAGATGATCTGCCAGTGCCGGACCTGTTTCCGGATATCCGGCGCGTACTCGGCGATCGTGTCCAGGCACCGCTCGCCGGCGGCCGGCTTGAACTCCGACCACGTGGTACCCGATAGCTCGCGAGGAGCGTACATCACGAAGCACGTCATCACGTGCTTCCCCGGGGGCGCCATCGTGGGGTCCGAGGCGCTCTGGAACTCGATGTCGAGAAACGGGTGCTGGGAGAAGTTTCCGTACTTGGCGTCGTCGAACGCCTTCTCGAGATACTCCATGGACGGAGCGATCTCGATCGCTCCCCGGTGATGCGGACCCGGGCGCCCGGGAGCCGCCGTGAACTCCGGCAGGTCATCGAGCGCGGCATTGAATTTGAGCGCCGCCCCGCGGGTCCGGAACCGTTCCGCCTGCCGGCGGATGTCGGCGGGCACCGCGTCCGGAGGGGTCAGCTCGAGCAGCGTGCGTTTCACATCGAGGTTGGAGGCGACCGCGGTGGCGTGGATCCGTTCCCCCGTCGCCGTCTCGACTCCGACGGCCTTTCCGTTCTGCAGCAGAATCTGGCGCACTCCCACGCCGGTCCGGATCTCGACCCCGTGATGACGGGCCGACGCGGCCAGGGCTTCGGAGATCCGGCCCATCCCTCCCTTGGAGAATCCCCATACCTTGCGCTGACCGTCGAGCACTCCGATGTTATGGTGGGCGAGCACGTAGGCGGTCCCAGGAGTACGGGGCCCGCACATCTCGCCGATCACCGCGTTGGTCGCGAAACTGATCTTGACCTCGTCGCTCTCGAACCACTCGTCCAGGAAATCCCAGGCGCTGAGAAGGAACAGCTCGCGCACGAGCTCCTCGGCCTGTGTCCCCTCGAACATCCCCACGAGTTCTGGCAGCGGGACCGGTGGCGCCAGCAACAAGGGCTCGACGAGGTCCAGAACATTGTCCCAGTACTCTTCGTACTTTGGGTAGATCGCCGCGTCCTTGGCGGAAAACTTAGCGATCTCCTTCTGCGTTTTTTCCGTGTCGTTCCATAGGCTCAGCGACGTGCCGTTCGGGAAGGGGACGAAGGATTGCGGGTCGTACAGGATCGTCTCATAGCCGTAGGAACTCAGTTCCAGGTCATCGACGATCTGTGGGCGCAGAAGGCCCGCGACGTACGAGAACGTGTTGATGCGGTACCCCGGCCAAGGTTCCTCGGTGACGGCGGCGCCGCCGACGATCGGTCGTCGCTCGAGAACGAGGGCCTTGGCTCCGGCTTTTCCGAGGTACCCCGCCGCTACGAGCCCATTGTGGCCGCCGCCGATGATGATCACATCATACGAGGACACGCGCGGGGCAGCCCGGTCCCGCTATTTAATCCGCGGCTCGAGGAACGGGGGCCCCGGGTCTAGCCCGCAGGCGGGGCTCCCGCCCGATGTAAATCGGCCAGGATGACCTGGGCCGCGTTCCGCCCCGGCACGCCCGTGACGCCGCCGCCCGGATGGGCCGACGAGCCGCAGAGGTACAGACCGGGGATCGGGAGACGGTACCCGCTTGCGCCGGGAAACGGACGCATCGAGAACATTTGGTCGGGCGTCAGGTCTCCATGAAAACAACTGCCGCCGGTCATGCCCAGTGTGGTCTCGATGTCCTCCGGGGTCACGACCTGGGCGTGCTTCACGACCTCGCGGATGTCCGGAGCGTACTCCTCCAAGGTCGACAGGACGAGTTCCGCGGCGGCGGCCCGATGGTCCGACCAGGAGGTTCCGACGAGCTCCCGAGGCGCGTACTTGACGGAGCACGTCATGGTATGCTGACCCGGGGGCGCGACCGAAGGGTCGACGGCGCTCTGGAACAATATCTCGGCGAACGGCGGGTCCGAAAGCTGGCCGCTCGCGGCCATCGCGTAGGCTCGGTCGAGGTACGCCAACGAGGGACCTATCGTGATCGAGGCTTGATGATGCGGGCCCGGCACTTCGGGTTGGGCAGTGAAGCGCGGCAGGCGGCGGAGCGCGGCGTTGAACTTGAGCGTCGTGGCGTAGGTCTTGAAGCTCCGAACCTGACGCGCGACTTCTGGCGGAACGGAGTCGGCCGGCGCGAGTCCCAGTAGCGTCTGCTTGATGTCGACCCCCGAGGCCACCGCTCTCGCTTCGACCCGGTGGCCATCGGTGGTCTGGACCCCGCGAACCTGGCCGGCTTCGACGAGCAGCGACCGAACCTCGACGCCGGTCCGAATTTCGGCCCCTAACCCTTGAGCGGCCCGCGCGAGGGCCTCGGTGGTCCGCCCCATGCCTCCCACGGCGAATCCCCACGCCCCCGCACGCCCTCCGAGCTCGGTCACGCTGTTGTGCGCCAGCACGTATGCCGTTCCCGGCCGGCGGGGGCTGGTGAACGCCCCGACGCACGCACTGAACCCCAGGGCGGCCTTGACCTCTTCCGACTCGAACCATTCGGAGAGAAAATCCTCTGCGCTCCGCAGGACCAGGTCGCGGAGCAATCGCTCGTACTCGGGGCCCCGGAACCGCTCGGTCAGTTCTCGTAAAGAGGGCGGACTGCCGCCGAGGATCGGCTCAAGGAGCTTCAGGATCTCCGCCCAATGCTGGAGGTACCGGGGGTAGGCCTCCGCATCTCGGGCAGAAAATCGCGCGATCTCCTTCTGGGTCCGGGCCGTGTCGGCCCACACCGTGAGCGACCGGCCATCGGGGAAGGGAATGAACCCTTCCGGGTCATGCGGAATGGTTCGATAACCGAACTCGGACAACCGTAGCTCGTCGATCACTTTCGCGCTCAGCATCCCGGCGAGGTAGGCGTAGGTGTTGATGCGGAAGCCCGGCCACGGCTCCTCCGTAACGCAGGCGCCTCCGACGATGGGGCGCCGCTCCAGCACGACGACCCTGGCCCCGCCCCGGGCCAAGTAGGCCGCCGCGGTGAGGCCATTATGCCCTCCCCCGATGATCACGACGTCGTACATTCGGGCTCCACTCCCGATGGCAGGATCTCGCGCTCAGCCGTAGTTGACCGAGATCAGCTTGACCTCGGTCATTTCTTCCATCGCGTACCGGAGCCCCTCGCGCCCGAGGCCGCTCTCTTTCACGCCGCCGAAGGGCAGCGCGTCCCACCGGAGCGAGGTAGGGTCGTTGATGTGGACGCCGCCCGCCCGGATCCGCTTCGCGATGGCGAACGCGCTCTTGATGTCGTTCGTGTACACCGCCGCCTGGAGCCCGTAGGGGGTTCCGTTGGCGATCCGGACCGCCTCGTCGAGGTCGCGGAATCGCAGGATGGGGGCGACCGGACCGAACGGCTCCTCTTGCGCGATCTTCGATTCAGGGGTAACGTCATCGAGGACCGTCGGTCGGTAGAAGTAACCCGGGGCGAGCTCAGAGGCGCGCTGTCCCCCGAGAAGGACCTTGGCCGAGTGGGACACCGCATCGCCGACGAGCCGGTCCATTCGGTCCAGCGCCGCGGAGTCGATGACCGGGCCCACTTGAGTGTCCTCCGAAAGCGCCGGTCCCACCTTCAGTTTCCCCGCGCGCTCGGTCAGGGCCCGGGCAAATCGGTCGGCGACCGCGTCCGAGACCAGCAGCCGCTTGGACGCCGTGCAGACCTGGCCCGAGTATCCGAAGGCACCGCGCACCGCGGCCGCTACGGTCACGTCGAGCGGAGCATCGTCGAGCACGATGAACGGGTCCAGTCCTCCCATTTCCAAGATCACCCGCTTCGCGTGACGTCCGGCCTTCTCGGCTATGCTCTTACCCACCGACGTGGAGCCGGTGAACGTCACGAGCCGGGTGCGAGGATGCTCGACCAGCGTATCGCCGACCTCGCCGCCCGGGCCCACGACCACATTCACGACCCCTCGGGGAAAGCCTGCGGCGTCCGCGTGCTTGGCGAGCCTGAGGGCCGTGAGCGGGGCCGAGCTGGTGGGCTTGATCACGACCGGATTGCCCGCGGCGAGCGCGGGAGCCACTTTATGGGAAAGCAGGTTGAGAGGGAAATTGAACGGACTGATCGCGACGACGACGCCGATCGGGTCTCGGACCGAGAACAAGAACCGTCGCTCGTTGCCCGCCGGGTAGGCGTACGCATCGGCCGGGAAGGACTCTCCCGTCAGGTGGCGGGCTTCGTCGGCGGCGAGCTGGTAGACCGTGACCGCCCGTCCGGCCTCGACCCGAGCATCGACGATCGGCTTTCCCACCTCTTGCGCGATCAACCGGGCCATTCCCTCGCTGTCCGCCGCGAGTCGGTCCGAGAGGGCACGCAACAGTCGGGCCCGCTCGTGGATCGGGGTGGAGCCCCAGGACTCTTCGACCGCGGCGGCCGCGTCCACGGCGGCCGAGGCTTCTTCCCGGGAGGCGACGGACACCCGGCCGAGCCGACGGCCCGTGGAGGGGTCGTCGACCTCTTGCCAGCGGCCGGACCGGGACGGAACCCAGTTGCCGCCGATGAAGAGGAGACCCGTTTCCCCCGACTCGGCCGACGCCATGACTCCCTGCGCCGGCGGGTCCTAGGCCGGGTCGCCGTAGACCGTGTAGTGCCAACCCTTGCGCGCCTGTCCCGTGAGGTCGATGTAGAGGTTCTTCACGACCGTGTAGTCGTTCAATGAATCCGTGCCGAGGTCCTTCCCGAAGCCGGATTGCTTGAAACCGCCGTGGGGCGTCTCCGAGCCCAGCGGCAGGTGGTCGTTCACCCACACGTCCCCGAACCGCAGGGCGTTCGCCGCACGCAGCGCCGTGCGAACGTTCTGGGTCCACACGCTGCCGGCCAGACCGTAGTCCACTCCGTTGGCGATTTCGATGGCGTCGTCGAACTTCTCGAACTCGATCACGTCCAGGACCGGCCCGAAGATCTCCCGCTGGGCGATCTCCATGTCCGGCGCCACCTGGTCGAAGACGGTGGCGTTGACGAAGGCCCCTTGCTTGAGCTTCCCCCCGGCTTCGGTCCCGCCGATCCGCAGTTTCGCTCCCTCGTGCTTGCCCTCCTCCACCCAATCGAGCACCTTCTTCTGGTGGCTCGCGTGGACGAGCGGACCCAGGTCGGTGGACCGGGAAGCGGGGTCGCCGACGCGGACCTGCTTGACCCGCTCTAGGAGCCCCTTCTCGAACTTCTCGCGGACCGACTGGTGGATGATGATCCGGGTCGCCGCCGTGCAGTCCTGGCCCCCGTTCACGTAGCCGCCGACGATGGCTCCTTCCACGGCGGCGGGGATATCCGCGTCCTCGAAGACAACGAACGGCGCCTTGCCCCCCAGCTCGAGCTGCACGCGCTTCACGGTGCTGCTCGCCGCTTCCATGACCTTCTTTCCGGTCGCGGTGTCCCCGGTAAGGGAGACCATGTCGACCTTCGCGTTGCGGCACAGCTCGTCCCCGACCTCTGGCCCTGGGCCAGTCACGACGTTCAGTACGCCGGCCGGAAGCCCGGCTTCCGTGAACGCCTTGCCCAGTTCGAGAGTGGTCAAAGGGGTCCAACTTGCGGGCTTGAGGACGACCGTGTTGCCGGTCACCAACGCCGGTCCGACCTTCCAGACCGCCATCATGAACGGATAGTTCCACGGCGTGATCGAGCCGACCACGCCGACGGGTTCCCGTCGGAAGATGGTCGTCCCATCTCCGAGGAACTCTTGGGGGCTCTTCGCGTCCAGCGTCCGAACGGCCCCGGCGTAGAAGATCAGGTTATCGATCGAGCC
>JASHPV010000088.1 GCA_030037875.1 Thermoplasmata archaeon | reverse complement strand
TGTTCGAGCAGAACATCAGCACCTTCTTGCCGTCGACGATGGACCAGGGAGTGCTTGGGCCGGCGAGCACACGCAGTTTCCAGTCGAGGTCCGCCCGGACCAGCTCGTCGTACTCGGCCCGAAGGAACGCCGCTGGCTCGCGCATGGAGGCTCACCACTTCGCGGTCAGAGAAACCTTTGCCGCTTCGCTCGACCGGATCAGGTCCATTGCCCGACCCACTTCGGAGATCGGCACTCGGTGGGTGATGATCTGTCCCATCTTCTCGCGGAATCCGGCGTGGGTGAGCAGGCCCTTGACCGTGTACCAGGTATCGAACATCCGCCGTCCGAAGATTCCGTGCACACGGGCGGCACGGAAGATGATCGCATCGTCGAAGTTCAGCGAGACGGGTCCGTCAAACAGCCCGAGGAGCGAGACACGACCGCCGGGGCGCAAGGCATCGAAAACCAGCGACAGCGAACTGGGATGGCCCGACATTTCGGTGGCGACGTCCACACCATGTCCCTCGGTCACGTCGCGTATGCGCTGGACCAATCCGGCACCTTCCACGCGGGGATTTAGGACCAGGTCGGCTCCCATCTTACGCGCCAGGTCGAAACGCACCTGGTTGACTTCCGTCGCGATGACGTTGGCCGCTCCGAAGGTTTTCGCGACGATGATGGCCAGTAGTCCGATGGGTCCACATCCGGTGATCAGGACGCTCTTCCCGGCCAGGTCCTCGATGTCCTCTTCGGGAAGGAGACAATGAACGGCGTTTCCAAGGGGTTCCTGGATCGACGCCAGGGTCGGGTCGAGCGAAGGGTCGTTCCGCCAGGCGTTCACCTCGGGGAGCACCGCGTATTCGGCGAACACCCCGTCCCGGTCGACGCCCAGCACCTGTACGTTCTCGCAGATGTGCATCTTGCCTGTGCGGCACTGATAGCATGTCCCATCCGCGATGTGGGTCTCCGCGGAGACGTGGTCGCCCACCGCTAGGCTCTTCACCCGGGTGCCTACCTTTACGACTTCCCCACTCAGCTCGTGACCCAGAATCATGGGGATCCGCTTGATGCGGTTCTGCGCCCACTCGTTCCATTCCCAGATGTGGACATCCGTTCCACAGACCGACGCCGCGCGCACCGCCACTAAAACCTCGTCCTCGGCCGGTGTAGGGTCGGGTACCGTCACTAGATCGGCCCCGGGCGCCCGGCGGGTCTTGACGATGGCCTTCACGCAGTTCGCCGGGGACGCAAGAGTTCCGCCGCTTAACGCTTGAGGAGCGCTCCGTCGTGTCGGGGCCTTGGGCCGAGCCGGAGCTCGCGCGGTGGACCGGGCGCGCCGATCCAGCTCACTCAGTCAGAATGACATTCGGTCGGCGCAAAATCTCCGCTACCTCGGGGCGAACCAGGGCTGCCGGAATCGTCCCGCCCTCGGCGAGAACCTTTCGGATCCGGGTCTGGCTCGTATCGATCCGGTCGGAGTCCGGGTGACGGCATGTCTTGGCGGTTGCCATTTCGCCACATCGTGCGCAGAAGAAGGACTCCTCGTATCGAAGCGGGACGATTCCGATGTCAAACTGGTCGAATATTCGGTGCGCCGCGTAGGGGTCGTAGTACGACCCGACCCCCGCTTGATCCCGTCCGATGATGTATCGATTACAACCGTAATTCTTCCGAACGATGGCCAGGAAGAGGGCAGCCTTGGGACCCCCGTATCGCATCGTGATGGTTAGGGGCGACAGGACCACTCGGTCGGAGGGGTAGTACGCCTGTACCAGGGCAGCGTACGCGTCCATGATCACGTCGGGCCGATAGTCCCCCTTCTTGAGTCGTCCGACGACCGGTTGGATGAAGAGCCCGTCCACGTCTTCCCGTTCGAGCGTCACACGTTGGAGGTATTCGTGCGCGGTGTGCGGCGGGTTTCGACATTGATACGCCGCCACATTCTTCCACCCTTTTTGAACGAACAGCGACCGCGTCTCCGTAGGGGTCATCTCGGGCCGTCCTTTCGGCGAATCCATTCGCTGGTACAGTTCGACCTTACCGGCAATCGCGACCTCGCCGCCGTTCAACAGATCGGCTACGTTCGGATGACGGGGGTCCACGGTGCCGTAAGCGGCCAGAGCCACCGCCTTCCGGTCGAGTGGAAACTTCTCCTCGATGCGCACCAGGCCACACAGGCGATCGTGCGGCCCCAACAGGGCGACCTCATCCCCAGGATGCAGATCAGCCGCAAACGCCTGGTCTTGCGGGGCGCCGACGGGCAGAAGGATCGGGAGCGTCCACGGTAAGCCGTCCGGCAATCGCCCTTCGGTCAGGACGCTCGATAACGTGGCGGAATCCATGAATCCCTCGAGAGGACTGTAGGCACCGATCGCGATCTTCTCGAGGTCGTACAGCTGGTCGATGAATGGGTGAATCTTCGGCAGGGACGCGAGCTCCGCGTTCCGACGCTCTCGTTCTCGGGGGGGCGCGATCCGGTTGACGAGTCGCCCGCCATGCGGCTCCGGAAGCACCTCGTCCACTCCTTGGTCCGGCGACGTCCGGAGATAATCGTACTCGATGGCGGTTAAAGTTCGCCGTCAGCGGGAATCGGCTCCCCCCTCCGGCGTCGAAGCGTCCAGACTGCGCCACAGGTAGTAGGCGGCATGCGACCGGAACGGGGCCCACGGTCGGGCGCGTCGATCCACCGTGGTCGGAGCCGGAAGGCCCCGATACCCCCAGGCTTTCCCAACCGCCTTGCGGATCCCGAGGTCCCCCGACGGCATTACGTCCGGTCGATGGAGCGAGAAGATCAGGTACATCTGAGCTGTCCAAAGACCGATTCCGAGCACTGTGGTGAGCTCTTGGATCACCTCGGAGTCGGGCCGCCGGGCGAGGCGCGAGAGATTGAGCCGGCCATCGGACACTCGCGAGCCGAGGTCCCTCAGATACCGTACTTTCTGGGGCGACACGCCCGCCGATCGAAGGACGGTCGTGGAGACGGTCCGGAACCAATCCGGCGTCGGGAACCGAGGACCTCCGTGCGCCGCTCTCAACCGTCGAAGGATCGCCGCACCGGCGGCGCCCGATATCTGTTGAA
>JASHPV010000087.1 GCA_030037875.1 Thermoplasmata archaeon | reverse complement strand
TATGCCGATGACCCCCGGGTTGTCCGAACTCTGGAGCGCCTGGTGGAGACCGCGAACCCGAAAGGGGGGTGGTCGTGCTGGGAGATGGGACGAAATCTGGATTCTTGGGAGGCGATGAGCGCCTTCGCGGTCTATCCTCGAGCTAAGTGGACTCCAGCGATGCGGGAGTGCGTGGAGAGTGGAACGGAGTTCTTTCTCCAGCGCGAGCTCCATCTCCAGGGAACTCGGTACGCTCCCTGGTACCGCTTCCACTACCCGATCCACTACTATTACGACCTGTTAGTTGGCTTGGACTTCATGACGGCACTCGGATACGCGCGGGACCCACGAATGCAGTACGCTGTGAATTTTCTGCGTTCCCGGCGGCGGGGCGATGGACGCTGGAACCTCGATGCCGTCCATCCCGACATCGAAGGGCCGATCGCGGCCTGGTACGCGAGGCATCCTCGCCAAGCCCCCACCCCGTTCGGACTCGAGCCCGTCGGGCGACCAAGCAAAATGGTGACCCTCACCGCGCTCCGGGTGCTTCAAGCGGTCGACCGGACCTCCGCCTTTTCCCCACCGCAGGGCCGTGAAGAGGCAGAATCGGCGCCATGAGACCCGAAATCAAAGTCCGAATCCGCGCGGCAACGAGAGCGGACATCCCTGGCGTGGTTCAGTGTGACCTGACGGCGACCGCTCCGGGCGAGGACATCGGATTCGGCGGTCCAATGTCGGAGCGGACGTTCGCCGATGAAGGGCGCTTGAACTCTGCGTGGAAAGACCCCGATCGAGTCGATTCCCTGGAGGTCATCGTAGCACTGTACGACGGCCAGGTGGTCGGATTCGTGACCGTCGAGGACCGGGGGGAGGTTCTCGAGCTCCACACCATCAACGTTTTGGGCGAGTTTCAACGGAGGGGTGTCGGCCGCCAGTTGGTCAGATGGGTGGAGGAGCGGGCGAGCAAGGGAGGGAAGCAGGCCGTGACGCTCGGAACGAGCCGGAACGCAGAGGGCGTGGCGTGGAAGTCCTTGCCTTGGTGGCTATCCCTCGGCTATCGCATCACGGGGGAGGAACAGAACGCCTGGACGCGGTCCATCGGACCTCGGGTCCGAGAGATCCGAATGCGGAAGGTGCTCGCCTAGGCCGGCGGCGCCGCACCCGCGGACGCGGTACGTGCTTCCTCCTCCCCGAAGGCGTACTCCGTTCGAGCCACCCGGGCTCCCGAACGGAACAGGAAACCTCCGAGGCTGGTCGTGAGGAGGCACATGAGGAGGATCGCCCCCAAGGCTTCTTGGTTCAGTACGCCCAAGGAAATCCCGATAGCGCCCACGATCAGTCCGATCTCGCCTCGCGGGATCATGCCGACGGAAATCATCAGGGCCTCCGAGCGGCGTCGGAATCTTCGGTACGCGAACGGGTAGATCGCGAGGACCTTCCCCGCGGTGGCGATCACCGCGAGCAGGCCCCCCAAAGCCCACACCAAGGGGTTGAGCAAGAGATGCACGTTGAACTCGAATCCGATGACGACGAAGAATAGCGAGCCAAACACGGCGACCAGTACGTCCACGGTCTGACGGGTCCGACCCGCCGCGACGCTCTCCGCGATCGCCAAGCCGGCAATGTAGGCGCCCACCACCGTAGAGAATCCCACGGCGGTGACCACCGCCGCGAGGATGAACAGTATCAGGAACGGGAGATTGTAGGTCTCGCGCGGGCCCAGGATCCGAAACACGCGAGGGATTACCAGGACCGAGGCGACGAGCACGCTCACCCAGACGAGGATGTCAATGGCCACACTTCCGGTTACCCGGACCAGGTTGAACTTCCCGCCAATGAGGCTCAGGATCACGGAAAGGAGGACGAGACCCACCACGTCGTCCATCGCGGTGGTCGAAAGGAGGTACTTGGCACCGCTGCTGCCACCGAGCTTCTCGTTTCGGATCAGGGAAGCGGTCACCGCGGTGCTGGTCGATCCCGCCGCGACGGCGAGAAGGAGCGCCATCGTGCCGGGGAAGATGTGGGAAAAGACAACGTACGTAACGAAGAACGGGAGGAGGTTGCCCGCCACCGCCCCGACGAGTGCCCAGATCCCGGCGGACCGCAGCCCGGAGACGCCCCCCTCGAGCCCGGCGGCGAAGATCAAGAGAATGACCGAAAAATCGGAAAACGCCAGAAGCACGGTGTCCTGAGGATTGAACAGGGTGTACCCGACGAACCCGTTCACGAGCCCGCCGACGGCGGCCGGCGCGAGGAGCATGCCGAGCAGCACCTCGCCCACGATCTCCGGGGCTCCGATCCGGCCGAGACGGAACCGGATGGCCTCGGCCCCGGCGAGAAAGATGAAGATCACGAGAAGCGACGATGCGACACCGCTGGGGACGAGAGCCATCCGACTCTCACTGTACCGCTTCGTCTATAAAATCCGGGCAGTTTCTCTACGCGCGCGCGTTCGAGAACCGCGCCGTCGAACGACCCGGCTCAGCGTGTCGGAACGAACCACACGTCCGTGATGGAGTACTTCGGCTCGGCGGCAAACCGGGCTTCGACGGGCATCCCGACGTAGATCTCTGACTGAACGCAATCCTTGAGCCGGACGAGCAACAGGCTGCCCGCGCCCTCGAACTCGACCAACGCGAGGTTGTACGGTGTCTCCTTGAGGAACGCTTCACTGCCGAAGAGACAGGTCGTCCACGAGTGGATCTTCCCGTTCTTGGGCAGTTCCACCCACGTCGTCGCATGGCCGCAGATCATGCAGTGGCCCCGGGGCGTAGCGTACGTGAACGCACATGCGTGGTTCATGCAGCGCGACCCGAGGAGCTTACCCTCGGCGAGCGCCAGAAAGAACGGCGAGTCCTCGGCGTAGCTGTGGATATAGTGAATCGAGTACGGGCTATCGATCACGAGGCTCTCGACCCCGTCGGCGTCCTGGAAGATCGCCGCGCCGGATTTTCCGAGCTCCTCCTGAACGTCGCGGAAGTGCTGGAACGTCTTGGGCCTCGCCATTTCAGAACCCCCGCTCGAGGATGGACACCGTGACCGCGGAGCCGGTGCCGGCGTGACTGTGGATGGCGCCCCGGCGCGCATTCCGCAGCTGCAGCGTCGGGTCACCGAAATGTTGCCGGATCGACCCTTGGAGCTGCCAAAAGGCGAAAACCGCTTGCATGAGTCCAGTGGCGCCGACGGGGTGGCCGCACGCGATGAGGCCGCCGGAAGGATTCACGGGAATCGTGCCGGCCTTCGGGACCGGTAGCCCGTAATCGATGTTCTTGAGGAACGGTGCCCCGGAGAGGGTGAAATCGTATCCCTCTCCATACTTGCACAACCCCAGGTCTTCGTACGTCTGGATTTCACTCGAGGCGTACGCATCGTGCAACTCGATGAAATCGAACTCGCGGATGGGGTCGGTGATCCCGGCCATCTGACAGGCCTCCAGGCCCGCGCTCCGTCCGGCGCGGAATGAATGCACGCCCGGGTACGGCAGATGCTCGTAGTCTTTCGCCTTCTCGTGCGGAAACAGCGGCACCGAGCCGAACGGGCGGTCGGCGAGCCGCATCGTATCCGTGCCGGTTCCTACGCCGGTAATGCGGACCGGCCGGTCGGTCAACCGTTTCGCCATCGATTCCGTGCAGAGGATGGCGGTGGCCGCCCCATCGCTCATCGTGCAAATCTGTTCCCGCGACAGCGGGTAAGAGATCATCTCCGACTTCAGGACATCGTCGACGGTCAGCCGTTTGGGGTACTGGGCGTATGGATTGTGAGTGGCGTTAAGGTGGTTCTTGACCGAGACCCAGCTCATGATGCGCTGTCCCTCGGCGATGGCGAGGCGTTGCGCCTCGCGCTCGTCCTTCACGTGAGCGTACTTGGTCAGGCGCAGATACTCGTACATGTGCCGGACCACCATCAGGGCGTAGTACCCAGTATAGAAGCCCCCGAGCGGGAAGTCGAAGTTCGTGTCGGAGGCGAGGGCAATGAACTCGTTCCCCTTCCACGTGGCGACCCGGCTCATGGTTTCGAATCCCGCGGCGAGACAGGTATCCATCCGGCCGCTTGCGACGGCTTCGTAGGCCGCCTGGAAACACTCGCCACCGGTGGCGCCCCCCCATTCGAGCCGGATCGAGCCCTTGGGGTTGAGACCGAGGTAGTCCTGGACCATGCTCGCCGCCTTGAGCTGGCGGGTGAAGTGGTCGGAGAAGTAGGAGATTCGAGAGCCGTCGATCTGGTCCCGTGTGAGGTTCGGGATCTCGTCCATTGCCTGGTCGTAGGCCTTCTTCACCATCAGGCGGAAATCCATGTCTGGATGGGCCTTGGCAAACTTGGTGACCCCGCCCGAGACCATGTACACTTTTCGACCCGCCGCGGGGCGACGGGAGGATGGCTGGAGAACGGGGGAGCGCTTTTTCTGAGGTTTCTTTCGTGCCGGCACAATCAGCCCTCGGGTGGCGAACTCGGTTCGATTCTTAAGGTGAGCCGGCCGTTCGGACCCCCGGCCGGACCGGACCCGTCCATGTTTCCGGACCTTATCGAGGCGAGCGTCTTTTTACCGACTGATGCCTCGCGCGCCCGGCATGACTGCAGCTCGTCCGAAACGCGATCTCTTATCGATAGTGGACCTCGGCAAGGATCTCCTCCCGGTCATCAAGCGTGCGGCTCGGTTGAAGGCCGACCGCCGGCGGGGTTTGATGCGCCCTACGTTGCGCCACAAAAACGCGGCCATGATATTCGAAAAGCCTTCCACTCGGACCCGCACCTCGTTCGAGGTCGGACTCAACGACCTCGGGGCCCACGCGCTCTACATGTCTCCCAAAGACATGCAGCTCGGTCGAGGAGAGACGATCGCGGACACGGCTCGGGTCCTGTCGCGTTTTGTCGACGTGATCGTGTATCGCGCCTTTCGCCATCAGGACGAGGCCGAGCTGGCCCGGTGGGCTTCCATCCCGGTGATTAACGCGCTCGACGACCGGGAGCATCCCTGCCAGGTCGTTTCGGACCTGTTCACGCTATCGGAGAAATGGAAGGGAAAGTATGTAGGGCACCGACTCGCCTGGGTCGGCGATGGGAACAATGTACTCCACTCCCTGCTCCTAGGTAGCGCCATGGTCGGCCTTGATTTCTCGTGCGCGACGCCCGATGGGTATCATCCCGACCCGACGATCGTCTCGGAAGCGCGGACCCTGGCCCAGAAGAGCGGCGCCCACCTGGATTTGTTCACAGAACCCGCGGCGGCCGTCAAGGGAGCCGATGCGGTGTACACCGATGTTTGGGTCTCCATGGGGGAAGAGGCCGAGCAGACCGCCCGAGAGAAGGCGTTCGCCGGATACCAGGTGAATGCAACGCTGCTGGCCCAAGCCAGGCCGGGCGCTCTCGTCATGCACGACCTCCCGGCCCACCGTGGGCTCGAAATCACCGATGACGTCATCGATGGTCCCCAATCGATCGTATGGGACCAGGCCGAGAATCGACTCCACGCCCAGAAGGCGATTCTCGAGAAGTTGCTCGCGTGATCCCTGCTCCGAACCGACGGTATGGCGTTCTCTCACCGTGACCACCGGGCTCGTCGTGAGCTTCGGCACCTCTACGTCGGCTTCGGGGCGACGGTGGGGTTACTGGCCATTGTCGCGACACTGTTCCCGGATGTGACGGTCCGCCTCCTGGCCGTGGGGGGCCTGGCCGCCGCCGGGGCGGTTTACGTGATGGCTGCCGAGCGATTATCGGAGAACTATCGTCGCGACCTCGCGGCCGTCCGATCCGGTACGCCGGTCTCCGGTTCGGTGCGGGCGGAGGTCTACAATGAAGTGGGGTTCGAAACGGACCGGGAAGATGATTGGACCCCGTCGCCGCACCACCGGCCTCCCTCCGTGGCTCCCGAAGGTCCGCGTGCCGTGTCCCCGAGCGGGACCGTCCCGTCTACGTCGCCGACGCGTTCGGATCCACCGTCAACCGGATTTTGAGGAGTCGCTCGATCTTGCGCAGGGTAGCGTCCGGCGGCCGAAAGCTGCCGGATTCGACCTTCAGGACGAGCGATTTCTTCTCGTTGAGCCGCTTCCCGAACTCTTCAGGGGTCCAGCCGAGGCGCTCCCGAGCGTGCCGGATACGTTGGAACCAGTCCGGGCTCAACTCGATTTCTGGCATGTCGGAAAAGACGTCCCGTTCCTCGGTTCGCCGGGGGCGTAAGGCCACCCGATTCCACGGGCCCGAGTAGTCCAGTTCCGGACCGCGGGCCGGCGGGGCAGGCCCGGCCGGGGGGGCTACGGGCTGGCCGAACTTCGCACAATCGGAGCAGAGCTGGAGGACCGACCCCTCGACCCGGACCGGGGTCAGCGACGTTACGTCGTTCCCGCACATTTCGCAGATCAAGTACAGCCCTCAGCGCGGACCCGAGGAGTGGTCCAGATGCCGCGCGCAGTCCCTCGCGCCGTAAATTGATTGTGTAGCTCGAAGCCTGGCCCTGCGCGGAGTCCGCCTCGGCAGACTTCGCGTCCGATGAAGGGAGGTCTCTCCGGCGAAAAATGAGCATTCTACCGAGAGAAGCGCCGGATAGGCCTATATAGGGGTGGAATGTGGCCGCGCCCGGAGTCCATTCCATGGCCCAGAAACCGCACCTGAACCTCGTGTTCATTGGTCACGTCGATCACGGAAAGTCCACGACCGTCGGCCGTATTCTCCTCGATACTGGCAACATCCGACAGGAAGAGATTGACAAGTATCGGCAGGAGGCGGAGGCCAAGGGCAAGGCGACGTTCGAGTTTGCCTGGGTGATGGACGAGCTCAAGGAAGAGCGGGAACGCGGCGTCACGATCGACATCGCGCACCGGCGCTTCGACTCAGCGAAGTACTACTTCACGATCATCGATGCCCCGGGGCACCGCGACTTCGTCAAGAACATGATCACCGGGACGAGCCAGGCCGACGCGGCCGTGCTCGTGGTCTCCGCGGCGGAGGGAATCCAGGAGCAGACCCGTGAGCACATCTTCCTGGCCCGGACGCTGGGCGTGAACCAGATCATCGTCGCGATCAACAAGATGGACCGTCAGGAGGTCCAGTACTCCGAGGCGAAGTACACCGCGCTGAAAGAAGAGGTCACCAAGCTCCTCAAGAACGTGGGGTTCAAGGTCGATCAACAGGTCGTCTTCGTACCCATCTCGGCCTTCAAGGACGACAACATCAACAAGCCCTCGCCGAACATGCCCTGGTTCAAGGGCCCGACCCTCCTCCAGGCGCTCGACAACCTGGTCGTTCCGCCCAAACCCACTGACAAGCCGCTGCGACTGCCGGTCCAGGACGTCTACACGATCACCGGAATCGGTACCGTTCCGGTCGGCCGGGTCGAGACGGGCAAGCTCAAGGTGACGGAGAAGGTCATCTTCATGCCGAGCGGGAAGTCGGGCGAGGTCAAGTCGATCGAGATGCACCACGAGGCGGTGACCGAAGCGCTGCCCGGGGACAACGTAGGATTCAACGTGCGCGGAATCGACAAGAACGATATCCGGCGCGGCGATGTCGTGGGCCCGGTCAGCAGTCCGCCCACGGTGGTGGAGAGCTTCACTGCGAATATCCAGGTGCTCAACCATCCCTCCGTGATCACCGTCGGCTACACCCCTGTGTTCCACGCCCACACCGCGCAAGTCGCGTGCGAATTCACGGAGCTTCAGGCCCGGTTGGACCCCAAGACCGGTCAGGTGGCGGAGAAGGACCCCACGTCCCTCAAGACGGGCGACGCGGCCGTGGTGAAGATCACTCCGAAGCGCCCCCTCGTGCTCGAGAAGTACAAGGAATTCCCCCAGCTCGGCCGGTTCGCCGTGCGCGACATGGGTCAGACTGTCGCCGCCGGCGTCGTGGTCGAGGTCAAGAAGCGCGAGGCGTAATCGCCTTAACTGCCGGCGCCGCTTCCAAGGATACCTCGGAGAGTCGATGCCGCAGCGGGCCCGTATCGCGTTGAGCGGCACCGACCCCAAGAAGGTCGACGCGGTCTGTTCCCAGATCCGGGAGATCACGTCGAAGACGGGCGTCGCGATCGCGGGACCGATCCCGCTGCCCACGAAGCACCTCCGCGTTCCGGTTCGCAAGGGCCCCGACGGCGGGGGCACGAGCACGATCGACCACTGGGAGATGCGGATCCACAAACGGCTCATCGATATCGATGCCGACGAACGGGCGCTCCGTCAGGTGATGCGGATCCAGGTGCCCGACGGCGTCAACATCGAGATCGTACTGAAGTCGTAGGCTCCGCGGGCCCGTGTTCGTCCGCCCCGCGCGCCCCTATCTGGTGGGGGGTGCGGCGGGCCTCGTCGTGCTCTGGGCGGTCTCCACGGTGTTCCGGGGCCTCTTCGTGCCGGGACTGGTCACCGCGGGGGTGCTGACCGGGGTTTGGCTCTTCTTTGCGATATTCTACCGCGACCCGGAGCGGGTGCCGGGCGAGGGCGTCGTCTCCGCGGCCGACGGCCGCGTAACGATAGTGGCCGAGGAAGAAGGGCGTTGGCGGATCGCCGTGTTCATGAACGTCACTGACGTACACGTGAACCGGTTCCCCTTGGATGCGGAAGTCGAGGCGATCGACGACTCGGGAGAGGGGTTCCGGCCCGCCTACGCCCCGGATGCCACCCATAACGTGCAGCGACGCTATCGGTTAAAGACGGGATACGGCCCGGTGGAAGTCATCCAGATGACCGGGGTGGTTGCCCGGCGGCTCGTGAGCCTTGTTCGACCGAGCGAAGAGCATCGCAAAGGCGACCGGCTCGGGATGATCCTCCTCGGCTCCCGGGTTGACGTTCTGCTCCCGGTCGGGGCGTTCCGGCCGGCCGTGAAGGCCGGGGACCGCGTACGGGCGGGTCGGTCAACGATCGCCGTGGAGCGTTCGTGACGTCGGCCGGCCGGGTCGGAGCCAACCTCGCGACGCTCGCCAACGCCGTGCTTGGCGTTGGGGCGATACTGTACACGCTGGGAGGAAACAAGCTCTGGGCGATGCTCCTCATCGGTTGCGGTATTGGGTTTGACGGGCTCGACGGCATTCTCTCGCGCCGGGCGGGGGGTCCCCCGTCTCCATCCGGACGCGTGCTCGATTCGGTCGCGGACGCGATCACGTTCGGCCTCGCGCCGGGAACGCTGATTGCGGTCCACACCGAACACGCGTCCCTCTGGACGCCGTGGAACTCGTACGCGCTGTTGGCCGGTGTGTTCATCAGCGTCCTCGCCGTGGGTCGATTGGTCTACTTCACCTGGCGCGGATGGCAACATCCCCACTTTGTGGGGGCGTCCACACCCCAGAATGCCCTGGCCGTTATCGTGTTGGTTCTGTTCTTCGACGACCCGGCCTTTTTCGGCACGAACCCCTCGTTCGTGCTGATCGCGGCGCCCCTTCTGGCGCTTTTGATGGTGCTCCCCATACCGTATCCCAAACTGCGGCGTGGAATGTCCCTTCGTTGGGTGATGATCGGAACCGCTGTGGCCCTCGGAATTTCTCTCGTGCCGCTCCAGTTCCGGCCGGCGTGGGGAACCCCCTTCTTCCTCCTCGGAGAAGTCGCGGCGATCGTCGCGGCGGCCGGACTCGCCGCGTACTACATCCTGGGACCGCGAGCGGCCCGGGCCGCCACCGCCACAAGAGATGCCGGAGTGATGCATGGCTAGGCCTCGCCGCTCCGCGCAACGGGTGGCTCTGACCTCCCGCGAGGCGTTGCTGTTCGAGGCCGGGATCAAGCTCGGGGGGATTTTCCACCAGTATCTCGGCATCCCGGTTTCCCGGAGAACGGCCGCAGCGCTCGCCCGGTCGATCGAGGCGGCGGTGGCCCTCCAACCGTTCGTCACACGAGTTCGGGTGCGGATCGCGCCGGCGCGGGGCGGAGCCGTCGGCCGCGGACGATTCGGCTACCGGTACGTGACGGCGGAGATGCTCGACGCGCAGGTCACGCTCGCGGATGGCACGACACGCGTCGTGGCCCGCCTCAGTTACCGACCGGACCTCCGGTACCCGCTCATGCGGGTCGAGGCGGCGAAGAGTTCCCCCCGCACGCAGCGACGCGGTACCGGTTAGGCCCCGCGCTCGGATATCGGGACGTAGTGCAGGTCCGTCGGTCCCACGTACCGGGCGCTCGGCCGGATGAGGCGCAGGTCCTGGTACTCCTCGAGCACATGCGCCGCCCAGCCCGAAACCCGGCTCACGGCGAAGATCGGCGTGAAGAGGTCCTTGGGGACGCCCAGGAGGCCATACAGCGAGCCCGAATACAGGTCCACGTTGGGGTAGAGCCCCTTCTCTCGGTGGACCACCTCGCGTTCCCTCTCGAGCATCTCGTACGATCGGAGGTTACCGGCGGACTCACCGACCTTGTGCAGCCACTCTCGGAGTATCGTCGCACGGGGATCTTCCACCTTGTAGACCCGGTGACCGAAGCCCATAACCCGCTCGTGCCGAGAGAGCTTGGCGGTCACGACCTCTTCGACCCGGCCTCCGTCCCCGATCTCCTCGAGCAGCTCGACCGCGCGCTCGTTGGCCCCGCCGTGGAGCGGCCCCTTCAGGGTGCCGATCGCGCTCGTGACCGCCGAGTACAGGTCGGACAGCGTGGAAGCGGTGACGCGTGCGGCGAAAGTGGAGGCATTCAATTCATGGTCCGCGTGCAGAATCAAGGCCACGTCGAGGGCCCGGTTCTCGATCTCGGAGCCTTCCCGGCCCGTGATCTGGTAGAGAAGGTTCTCGGCGTGCCCGAGGTCGGGCCGGTCCTTCAATGGCGCGAGACCCATTCTTCGACGCTGGAAGCGTCCGATCATCGACGGAAGCGTCGCGGTGAGCCGGAGGGCACCGCCGATCGAGCTAGGTCCGGGCTGGGTCTCCGCGCGCTCGTACATCGCGAGCGCCGAGACCGCGGTGCGGAGCACATCCATGGGATTCGAGTCGGTCGGGAGGGAATCGATGAGCCGGGCCAGCGGTTCGGGAAGCGGCCGGAGACCGACTAGCCGTTGCGTGAGCTGGTCGAGCTGGGCCGCGGTCGGAAGCCGGCCATACCAGAGGAGGTACGCGACCTCCTCGAAGGTCGAATGCTCCGCCAGCTCCCGAATATCGTAGCCCTCGTAGAGCAGCCGACCTCCCTTCCCGTCGATGAATGTGATGTGGGACTCGACGGCGACGATGTCTTGGAGGCCCCGTTGGACGACCTCTGGGGCGGCGACCGGCTCCATCGGAGTACGACGAGGCGAAGAGCATTCTTAACGAGCATCCCGGGAGTCACTCTGACACGGGAATCGAGACCCCTCCCAAGCGCCGGCGGATGTATGCAGCGTCGGAGGCGGCCCAAAGCGGGAGCGACGCGAGAAGGCCGAGGGCGGCGACCAGAAACGTGAGACGGTAGCTACCGTAGTACGAGAGCACGCCCGACAGAAACGCACCGACGATCGCCGCGACGCCCCCCAGGGCGCTGTTCAGACCGAGTAAGCTTCCCGCGTCCCGTGCGTGCAGCGTACGGAACAACACGAGCGAAGACGCGGTGGAGTAGAGCGCGATGGCGGCGCCCAGAATCGCGTAGACCGCGGCGTTGGCGCCGAAGGCAAGGGCTCCTCCGAAATAATGGTCGAAGGTGAATCCCGCGACGATCAGATACCCGAACATCCGGAGGAGAGACGAGAGCCTCACCAGCCGGTCGGCGCCGCCCCGCTTGGATAGGCTTCCCGAGAGGGGGTAAAAGATCGATTGCGCGACGTTGTTCGATACGTTGACGAGGAAGATCCCGGCAAAGGAAATGCCCACGGCCGCGAGGTAAAACGTGTAGGAGACGTTGAACAAGTTCGCGCTGAGATTGAACAACAGGGTGGCGGCAAAGATGAGTGGTATCTCGTGCCGGGCCTCCTCACGGACCCTTCGCCAGGCACGGCGAATCACGCCGGGCTGGAGTTGGGGGAATGGAGGGAAGAACGGAACAGTTGACCGCAGGGCAACCGAGTGACGCAGTCGGGAAAGCAGGCCCGAGGCGTCCCGGGTGGTCTCGACCCCCCGTAGGGGCCGAGGGGAGTCTTTCACCCCGAACCAAACGATGATGGCCGAGGTTAGAGCGAGACCAGCCAGGACGAACAAGAGGGGCCGAAGCATCTCGTTGGCCTCGAGCCAAAAGAATCCGACCAAGCCGCCTAGGATCGACCCCAGGATGCTGATCTCCTGGAACGAGGCGTAGGCCGTGGGTCGTTCGGTCTCGGAGAACTGCTCGAGGATGAGCAAGTTGGAGGCGCTCACCCCGGCGGGAGTCAGCACTCCCACGAGGGTGTAGAGGATGATTAGTTCGTTAAACGACGTGAGGAAAAAGAGGGCGGCGTAGATCACAGCGAACCCCAGGTAGTTGATCAGCAGAAACCGTCGGCGGAGGGGGTACCGGTCCGCGAGGTATCCCCAGACGATCGAAGAGACGATCAGAGCGCCGTTGAACACGGTGGCGGCGAGCGCCCATTGGATGACCGAACCGTGGGCGCCTAGGATCAGCAGTTGAAGCGACAGGCCGAACGCCGCGGTCGCGGCGTTGATCGGCAGGAAGGCAACCAGCCATGGGCGGGCGAGAATGCTGGCCAGACGCCGAGGTGCTTGTTCCGTCGCGGTGCCGTCCACGTCCTGCCGGCGACCGGGACAGCACCTTTAACGGTGCCTTCCACCCGAAGCACGAACCGGACCGAATGCGGTCCGGTAACTCCTCAGGACCCGCCGGGCTGTCGGGTCCCGTCAGTGTTACACAACCGCCGCTCACAAACGCTTATAAATCGCCACAGGTCTCGCGCACGTCAGAGGTCGCACGGAGCGTGGCCGTCGGATTCGTCCTGATTAGCACCGCGCCCGCGAAGGAGCACGAGGTTTATACGGAACTCCTTCGGGTCAAGGAGATCGTGGAACTCCACCCTCTGTTCGGCGAGTACGACCTGATCGCGAAGGTCGAGGCCGCCGACTTTAACGCCCTTGGGCAGGTCGTCGTCGATAAGATCCGGTCGGTCGCCGGAGTGATCGACACCAAGACCCTAACTGGTATCAAATTCTGAGGAAACGGTGGAAGGAATGCTACATCTGGTGTTGTCGGGGACCTCTGTGCTGAGTATCGGTGGCTTCCAGTTCCTGGAGATCCTGCTCCTGATCTTCGGACTGTTCTTGATACTGGCCGGAGCCTTTACCGCCTACTTTGGCAGCGGGAAGAGCCGCTCGATCGGCGTGGGGCTGCTGGTCGGGGGCCTCGTCGTAGGGTTCGGCTTCGCCTACTGGTACCACGCTGCCGGATACGATCTGAGCGGACTGCTCTGGGAGTCGTTCCTCGTGATCGTGGCCGCGGTGATCGGCGCGCTGGCCGCTGTGGCGATCTTTCTGGTCGCCATCATGAAGAGCTGAGGGGGGCCTTCCCGCCGGACCCGAAAGGTCCGGACCGAACGTGTGGGAGCGCCGTCGATGACCCCGCTCGTTACCCTGACGACCGACCTGGGGGACGTTTATGGCGCACAGCTGAAGGCGGTGCTGTATCGTCGGCTGCCGGCAGGGTCCGTAATCGACCTTACCCACACCCTGCCCGCCCATCAGGTGTCGGAGGCTGCGTTCCTCCTTCTCCACATGGCCCAGCGATTTCCGGCGGGTACCGTTCATGTCGCTGTCGTCGACCCCGGTGTCGGGGGCGAGCGAGCGCCGTTGGGAATCGCGACCGCCGACGGGAGCACCCTCGTGGGGCCCGACAACGGTTTGCTATGGCCTCTGGCCGCGGTCTTGGGCAACCCCCGCGCATTCCGGCTCGACCCCAGTCGGGTGGCCACGCAAGCCGACGTTTCCCCCACGTTTGAGGGTCGGGACCTCTTCGCCCCGGCCGCGGCTCTCCTCGCCTCCGGCGCGTCTCTCGAGTTTCTTGGGACCCCCATGGAACCGAAGAGGTACGAGGTACCGGTCGCGTCGGTGGCGTCCGCTGGAATTGACGCGGTGGTGCTTCATGTCGACCGTTTCGGTAACATCGTCACCAACGCCCCCTCATCGGCAGGTCCAGCGGAAGGGCGCACCATGACTGTTCGGTTTGGCCCGGGACGCCTCCTCCACGGCACGCGGCACAGGACGTACACGGACCTTGGACCCGCCGGTTGGGGGATCCTCGGTTCAAGCTTCGGCTTTCTTGAGGTATCCTGCCGAGAGGCCTCCGCCGCCCAGCGGTTCGGCGCGCACGTCGGCGACCGAGTCCGGTTCGCGTGGCGGGACTAACAGTCCCTCCCGAGAGACAGTAAATAGGGTAGCGGGTACAAGCACCCATCCGGCGACCGAAACGCCCGGGGATCTCGGGGATGGCGAAGCGCGACTACTACGACGTGCTCGGCGTCTCCCGAACCGCCAGCCCCGAGGAGATCAAAACCGCCTACCGACGCCTGGCCCGAGAGTACCATCCCGACCTGAACAAAGGGAATCCGAAGGTCGCGGAAGAGAAATTCAAGGAGCTGTCCGAGGCTTACGAGGTACTGGCGGACCCGACGAAGCGGCAACACTACGACGCGGGGGGCTTCTCCGGCGTCGAGGGCGATTTTGGACCCGGAGGCTTCGACTGGCAGAACTTCACCCGGGCGGGCGACATCGAGGACCTCCTGGGTTCTTCGGACTTCCTTCAGCAGCTCTTCGCACAGGCCGCCGGGGGCGGCATCTTCGGTGGATTTACGGGGGGTGGACCGCGATGGATCCGCCCCGAGATTCGGGGACGCGACGTCGAGGTGTCGATCCGGGTCCCGCTCCGTGTCGCCGTTACCGGGACCACCACGTCGATCGAGGTACCTCGGTCCGAGCCGTGCCACGACTGCAAAGGCACCGGCGCCCGGAACGGGACCGCGCTCGAGACGTGCCCCGAATGCCACGGGACCGGCCAGGTCCGACGATCCTCCCGCAGCGGCTTCACGCAGATGATCTCCATCGGAGAGTGTCCCCGGTGCCATGGAACGGGTCAGCGGATCAAGGAACGCTGTCCGACGTGCCGAGGCACCGGGCGGATCCACGAGGTGCGTCATCTCGAGGTGTCTGTGCCCCCGGGGATCGAGGACGGCGGTGTCCTCCGGTTATCGGGGCAGGGCGAAGGGGCCCCTCCGGGCGGGCAGGCCGGCGACCTCTTTGTACAGGTGATGTTCGAGCCGGATTTGCGGTTCCACCGGGAAGGACGTCAAGCCTACACCGAAGTGGAAGTTCCGCTTTCGGCCGCGCTGCTCGGGGGAGACGTCCGTGTCCCCACGATCACGGGCGAGGTCGCGCTCCGGATTCCAGCCGGCACGCAGCCCGAGCGCCAGTTCCGGCTTCGGGGCGAGGGATTCCCGCGGTTGCGCGGCTCGGACCGGGGAGACCTCATTGTGACGGCGCACGTACGGATGCCGGAGAGTCTCACCTCCCGACAAAGGGACCTGCTCCGCGAGGCCCTGGGCCCTCCCGGAACCCCCACGAGTAAACCGAAGTCGGGCTTCTTCAGCCGCCACTCCTGAGCACACCATGGAACCGCCCGAGCCGGCGTCCGAGACGCCGCAGCACTACTTCTCCGCGCGACCTCGCGTCGCGTCGAAGCCCGAGGAGCATCGGTTCCTCTTCCGAGGAGAAATGCTCGTAATCCAGACCGACCGGGGCCTCTTCGCCTCGCACGGGGTGGACCCGGGCACCGCACTCCTCATCGAGACGCTCGACGGCATTTCCGCGGAGAGGATCCTGGACCTCGGCTGTGGTTGGGGAGCGGTCGGGCTCGCCGCCGCAAAGACCCTGCCGTCGGCGAAGGTCATACTCACGGACGTCAACCAGCGCGCCGTTCGACTCGCTCGAAAGAACCTGGACCGGAACGGGGTCCGAAACGCAGAGGTCCGTCTCGGCAGCCTCTTCCAACCCCTCGCGGGCGAGACCTTTGATTTGATACTGAGCCACCCTCCGTTCCACGCGGGCCGAGAGACGGTACTGAAGTTCCTGGCCCAAGCCCCCGCGCACCTCGCCTCCGAAGGACACCTCCGCATCGTGGGAAAGGGAAGCCAAGGAATCCGGTTCTACCAGGCTTGGTTGGCGGAACACTGGGGTTCCAAGGTGGACGTGCTGGCTCGGGGCGGAGGTTACCGCGTTCTCGATGTCGCCCGCCCGTCGCAGGGTGCCGCGCGGGAGGGTCCCGCTTCTTGAGGACGGTAGTACGGCGGCCCGGCCGGGTCTAGTCTACCCTCCTTGCGCGCCAGATTCTCTCTCGATAATCCACGCACCGAAGCGCTTATGAAGGGGGTCTTTCTCGGCGGCCGCGCCAGCCGATTGACAGTCGGCCGGCGGCATAGCAATGGCCGAGCGCATCGGAAAAGAGAAGATCTCGCGAAAGAGCGGGTACCTGTACTTCGTCGGCAAGGACGGTTACGTCTGGCAGGTTCCGATGCGGGCCAACCGGGGCGGACGCAAGGCCAAGGTGGGCATGGAAAAGATCACGAAGAAGGACGGATTTCTCTATTTCGTCGATAAGGCCGGTTACATCGCGCGCGTGAAGCGCCGGAACGCATGAGCCGCGGCGAGGTCCCTTGAGTCCAACCCCCGAACCCAAAACCAAGGAGGGCGCCGCCGCCCCCGAGGAGTCGGAGGAACCTTCCGAAGGGAAGAAGGCCGCGCCGAAGGAAAGAGAGGCCAAGGGCAAGGCGGCCGGGAAGGCCAAACCCGCGAAGGGACCCGCGGCCGAGTCGGCCAAGAAGGGCAAACCCATCCCAGATAACCCTAACTTCCGCTATATCGTTCGATTCGCGGGCGTCGACCTGGACGGACGTCGGTCGACCGTACTGGCCCTGTCGGGGGTTCGCGGCATCGGTCCTCGCATCGCCGAAACGACCGTGCGGCTCGCCGGAATCAGCCCGGCGGAAATGATCGGCAACCTTCCCGAAACCACCGTCGATGGGCTGGAGGAGCTCGTACACGCGCTCCCTTCGAAAGTGCCAGCCTGGATGGTCAACCATTCGACGGACCGGACCACGGGCGAGACCACGCACTTGATCGGCGGAGACCTCGAGACCGGTGTGCGGGATGATACGAACCAAATGAAGATGATTCGATCTTACAAGGGAGTCCGCCACGAACGCGGCCAGAAGGTCCGCGGTCAACGTACACGGTCCAACGGCCGTACCGGTATGGCGGCGGGCGTCTTGAAGAAGGAAGCGAAGGCGGCCGCCGCAGCTGCAGCCGCTGGAGCCGCGGGTGGCGGTGCAGCTCCCGCAGCGGCTGCCGCTCCGGCTGCGGCCTCTACCCCCGCGGCGCCGCCGAAGGCCGGCGGGGCGGCCGCCAAGCCCGCGGCCAAGACCTCTGAACCCGCCGCGGGCGGAAAGAGCTAGGGAGGGGCGGCGAAACGGCCATGGGCGACCCCAAGTTCCTGCGACGCACCTACGACACTCCCAAGCATCCGTGGGAGGGACCTCGGATGGAAGAGGAGCGTCGTGTGGTCCAGAAATACGGCCTCAAGAACAAACGGGAGTTCTGGAAGGCCCAGTCAGTCCTCCGGAACATCCGACGGCAGGCCCGAGAGCTACAGGCCCGCCTCCGAGCCAACGAGCCGCAGGCCGTCCAGGAGACCAAATGGTTGATCGACCGATTGACTCGGCTCGGCCTGCTGGCTCCCGGGAGTCCGACAGTCGACGATGTGCTGGCGTTGTCGGTCGAGGGTCTCCTCGAACGTCGGCTCGACTGGCAGGTCTTTCAACGGGGCCTGGCCCCGACCGCAAAGAGCGCGCGGAAGCTGGTCGTGCATGGGCACGTTTGGCTGGACGAGCACCGGGTCACTCGGCCCGGATACCTCGTTCGACGCGACGAAGAGGCCTCACTGTCCTACTCGCCGACGAGCCCCTTGACGAACGAAGAACACCCGCTCCGGGTCGCGCTCCGGGAGAAGGCCAGTGCTCCCGCTGCGCCGGCGGCCGAACCGGCCGAAGGGGGAGCGTAGGCCATGGCCCGGATCGGCATCGCGCACATCTTCGCGAGCTACAACAACATCCACATCACCGTGACCGACGTGACCGGCGCCGAGACCATCGCGAAGGCGACCGGCGGCATGGTCGTCAAGGCGGCCCGGGACGAGTCGAGCCCGTACGCCGCCATGAAGTGCGCCGACCAGGTCGCGGCGATCATTCGCGAGAAGGGATACGATACCCTCAACGTGCGGGTACGGGCCCCCGGGGGAAACAAGAGCCGGTCCCCCGGTCCGGGGGCGCAGGCCGCTATCCGGGCGCTGGCCCGGGCAGGTATGAAAATCAGCCGGATAGAGGACGTGACACCTGTACCTCATGACGGTACGAAGCCCAAGGGTGGGCGTCGAGGACGGAGGGTCTAGCGTGGACGTCGAAATCCGACAGTTAGGACCCCGGGCGGCGGACCTCGAGTTCCACGAAGGGAGCGCGGCCCGGGTGAACGCGATCCGGCGCACCCTGCTCTCGGACGTCCCCAAGCTGGCCATCGAGGACGTCGAGTTCCACCTCGGACCGATCCGCGACGAGGCGAGCGGAAAGGACTACGACTCCTCGACGAGCATGTTCGATGAGGCGATCGCCCATCGCCTCGGGCTGCTCCCGATCCCGATGGCGTTGGACGAGTTCCGCCCGAAGAGCGAGTGCACCTGCAAGGGGGA
This sequence comes from Thermoplasmata archaeon, assembly GCA_030037875.1. Lineage (GTDB taxonomy): Archaea > Thermoplasmatota > Thermoplasmata > Lutacidiplasmatales > UBA184 > JAKIWV01. The sequence continues at coordinate 9,843 of JASHPV010000087.1, read as the reverse complement.
GGGATGCTCCCACTGTCAGGTCGTCTACTCGATCGACCGGAAGGGCCCGTGCACCGTCTACTCCAAGGACGTCGTACCCATCGGGGATGCGTCGCTCGCCATCATCGAGCCCGAGATCCCCATCGTGCGTCTCGGCTCCCGCCAGGCCCTGCTGGCGTACGCCACGGCGGTCGTCGGGACGGCCCGGGACCATGCCAAGTTCCAGGTATCCCACGCCGTCGGCGTGGCGCCCCACCCGAGCATCCAGATCGCCAAGCACGCCGGTTGCTCCGACGCGTGCCTTCAGCGCGTGGCCAACTCGTGCCCTGTCAACATCCTCGAGTACGGCGACGGCAAGGTCAAGGTGACCGACGATACGAAGTGCATCGTCTGTTTCGCCTGCGAACAGACCTGCCCTCACGGTTCCGTGAAGGTTCAGCCGTCGGAGACCAACTTCTTCCTTCGGTTTGAGACCGACGGCAGCCTCACTCCGCGGGAGGCGCTCCGATTCGCCCTGAAGGACATCAAGCGCCGGTTCGAGGACCTGCGCGAGGCCGTCCAGGCGATCCCCTAAGCTCCAGATCAGGCTCCTCTTCGACGGGGCTGACTCGGGACGAAGTCAAATCGTAGCAGGGCCCCGATCCGTCCCAGGGCCGCCAGCCGCCGACCCGCCTCCCCCTCGTCCCGGACCACGAACACCCGTCCCCGGCCGGCCCGGACCGCGTCGAGGAGGGGTTGGACCGTCGGCTCGCGAAGTAGCGCCTCGTGGACGAGCAGCGTGTCCACCGCGCCCTGTTCCTCGGCCTCCCGGACCTCCTGGAGGCCGATGGCAGCCCGTTGGCCCCCCCCGAGGGCCGTGACCAGACGCTCCACGAGGTCCGCTTCCTGGACCGCCACGCTTTCCGAGAGCACTTCGCTCGCCCGACCGGAGCGAAACAGCTCCTGGATCCCCGCTCCGCCTGACTCGGCTGTCGGATAGACCCGCAGCTTCGATTTGGCGGGCGGGACGCGTTCGAGCAACGCCTTGGATAGTTCCTCCTTCAGGAAGCCCGGCCCGGCGATGATCAAGGCTTGGGCGTCGGGCAGCTCGCGTTCCAGCAACCCGAGCAGTTCGGCGACGTAGGCCTTCCGGTCCTTGGCTCCGGTACCCTCCCGGTAGCGTTTCCCCGAGATCGACCGGTTCACTTCGGCCACCGGCTCGATGGAGCGGTCGCGGACGCGGACAATCGATGACTCGCCCCAGTCCACTGACGCCACGACGATCCGCTGGTCCCCCCGATGGTGGATTCCCTCGTCCAGTAGGGCCCGGTCGGATGGCGTGAACTCCGGTTTCTGGATCGTGAGCTCATCGCCCTCCTCGAGTTCCAGCGTGTGATGTCGCCCTTTGTCGAACGGACCCTCAACAATAGGACCGGTGACCCGAACGTGTCGCGAAAAACCATGGAATTCGACCTGTTCAGCGTCCACTGTTAGCCAAACCCGGCGTCTCTCCTTCTGCGCGGCGGGCGTGTCCGCGGGCGCTTCGGGGTCACGTCGGGTGGTAGAGGCGCCGACGCGATCGTGGCGTTGGATGAGCCGGGCCACGCGCCAAAGGTCGCTGGGAGTCTCGAGCCGTAACCGAAGTAACCCCGTTTTGGCGTCCTGATGTAGGACCCTCAAGGACCCCGCCGTCCCCACCGAGTGTCGTCGGTAGATATCGACTCGCCCGGCGCGGGGCGCTCCCGACGGCGTGCTAGGTGGAGTGGTCGCGTTGGGTGTGCTCTTTCAGGGCCGCGATCGAGTAGAACTTTCGGGAGCAGAGAGAGCAGGGCAACGTTGCGCTTCGGGGCTTCAGGGGAGGGCTGGCGCGAGCCTGGGGATGGGTCTCGCGCCGGTGGGCGTCGAGGTCTTCCGGCGTCCGGAAGAGCCGCCCACACTCGGCACAGGCGGCTTCCACCTCGTCATAATCCACGTACGGCATCTCGACGAGCAGGTCGGCTACGCTCTTTTCGGTTGTGGAGACGAGCCAACCGCTGGAGAACGCGTTATTCATCTTGCTCCGGCACGTTCGGAAGGCTTATTGCGCCCGACCCGGCTCGGCCTCTAGGAGGGGCTCCGCCTGCTCCGTTCTGCGTCGTTGACCTCTCAGTTCGACTTCGTCCGCCTGTTAGTGGCCGGGGCGTTCGGCTTCGCCGGGCCACCTACCGTCGGCGTTATCCTGGCGTGGATGAGCGTCTCCACGTACGGGCTCGCTACGCCGCACCACGCGGCCTACGCCGCGTGGGCGTTGGCGCTTCTCGGGGTCTCGGCCACGGTACCGACCCTCGTGATGGCGTTCTTTTCCGGCACGTTAGCGGACCGAACAAACCGTCGGCGGCTCCTGCGCATTTCCAATGGACTCGCTCTGCTCGGCGTCGCGCTGCTAGCGGTTGTGTTTTTTGTGTATCCCACGGCGCATGTCGCTCTTCCCGGCCCCGCCGGCTTCTTCGTTCCCGCGTGGTTCCTGTGGATACTCCCGCTCTGGGCGCTCGTGGCGCTCGCGGCGGCATTGACTCGACCCACCGTCAATTCCTCCATCCCCCAGGTGGTTTCGAAGGAAGCGCTCGGGCACGCGAACGGGGTCATACTCTCGGCGGGACTCGTCGCTTCGGGGGTCGGTACGCTCTCGGCTGGTTTCTTGCTCACTCCGTGGGGGGCGGTGCTCACGCTGTTGATCCCGCTCGGGTTCTTCGAGGTGGCGGCGATCGCGCTCGCCACGCTCGAAAGCGATGTCACCGGGATTCGGAAGGGACCCCAGCATTCGTTTGCGCGCGATATGTCTGAGGGGTTTCGCTATCTGGGCCGACGAACGGGACTTCTGGAAATTACCCTGGTCTCGGTCGGCATCAATTTCTTCTACGCCGTGGCGGCCGTCGAGATCCCGCTCTACGTGGACGACTGGCTGCGCCTCGGGGCGGTGGTGCTCGGAGCGGCGACGTTCGCCATCAGCATCGGAACGGCCGCCGGATCCTCCGCCGTCAACGCCATACGGTACGGCCGATCGCCCGGTCTCTACCTCGCCTTGTTCGTGGTCCTGACGGGTATGACCCTGCTGATTCTCCCCTTCACCCACTCCCCGTACGTCGCGGTGGGCACTCTGGCGCTGTTCGGCTTCTTCATCGGCATGCTGACAACGATCTACCTCGTCGTAATCCAGCGGACCGTACCGAACGAGCTGCTTGGACGCGTGTTCGCCGCCGACGAGGCCGGGAGCTTTGCCCTGATTCCAGTAGGCCAGTCGGTCGGCGGGGCGATCACCGCGATCAAGGGGATCGCATTTACCTACTGGGCCGCTGGCGGAAGTATTGCAGTACTCGGCGGGATCATGGCGGGGCTGCGGGACCTTCGAATGTTCGCCTCCGGCAAGGATCACGTCAGCGGCCGGGCGGAGACGAGCTAGGCCCTCGCCAACACAACGGCGCGGCGTTGGAACTCCAGCCCGAACGCCCTCAACCGAGCCGCCGTTTCGGCCGAACGAGGCCGAATCAGAATCTGCCACTGAGCGCCGGACTCTCCGGGGAGAGGTTCCAGCTCGGGCCGGTCTGGGTTTCCCGTTAACCCGCTCTCCGGACGGAGGACAACTTTCGATGCGTTCTCGCCTAGCACCACGAAGAGATGGCCCCAGTGTTCCGCCCCTGCGGCGGGTCGGCGCTCGAGCACGGCAATCTTCCAGACCCCCACTTTGGCCGGCCCGAACGGACTCGCACTCTCCCAGACGGGTCCCGGGTACACCGCCTCGAAAGGCGGATGCCCCGCTGCTTCTGCGGACGCCCTTTCCCAGATGGAAATCCAGTCCTTGGGGGGCATCGAAAGTTGCTCGACCATCACGCGCCCAGGGCGAGGGTGACGATACCCGCGAAGATGGCGGCGGCCCCGACCCATTGAACGGGACTCAGCCGCTCTTTGAGCAGCACGACCGCCCAAGCCACGGTTACGGCGCTGAACAGGCCACTCACGGTTCCCAGGACGGCCAACGAGTGCCCGGTGGCTAGTCCCAGATTGTACGCCACCAAAGCCAGGCTGTCGAGGGTGGCAATGGTGATCGCTGCTCCGGCCAGGCCCTTCCGGGGAAATCGCAGAGCTCCGCGCTGGGCCGCAACGAGTGCGACCGGTGCCAGACTGACCAGCCGGACCAATGCGGCGGCGGTCACCGGCGGGATCGGCCCGACGACCAGCTTGAGCCCGAAATAGAAGACGCCATACCCGACGAACGCCGCGACGGCCGAAACAATGCCGACCCGGTGATCCTTCGCTTTCGAGACCGCTCCGGTGGTCACCCGACTGATGAGGACCACTCCCAGAAGGGTGAGCACGATTCCGATCGCGTCGGCCGCGGTGATCTCTTCATGGAGAACGACGACCGCCAAGATCACGATGAGCGCGGGGTAACCGCTCGCGATGGGAGAGACGACCGACAACGTCCCGAACTCGAAGGCACGATAGAGAAAGAACGAAGCGACCACGCTGAACCCGGAGAGTCCCACCAAGAGCAGGAGAGGGCCGAGCGGTAGCACGGCAACATGCTCCAGAAGGAGAGCGAGGACGATCAAAATGGGCGTCCCGAGCGCTTCGAGGTACCACAGCGTCTCGACAAAGCCGACCCGGTCCGCGGTCCGCTTCGCAACGAAATCGGCGGTTCCATAGCCGAACGCCGTGGCCAGTCCGAAACCGATATCGCGCAACGACATGGGGAACGACGGAACCCCGGGTTCCCGCCGGGTCGTTTCCAGGCTTAAAGAAGGCTAGCCCGGAGAGGCAAACCGGAGAGCGCCCCGGCCGTCGAGCTCAAGAACTTCCAAAGCCCGGCGGGGCTGTTTCCCATGCAACGGGTCCGTGTGATCGACTCCCACACCGAAGGCGAGCCGACGCGGATGGTCGTCTCGGGCGGGCCCGACTTGGGGGGCGGAGCGTTAGCGGACCGACGGGAACGATTCCAACGGAAGTTCGACGGGTTCCGACGAGCCCTGGTCAATGAACCGCGCGGATCGGAAGTGGCGGTGGGGGCGTTGCTCGTAACGCCCGTGAATCCTGCGGCTACGACCGGCGTGATTTTCTTCAACAACGTGGGGTATCTAGGGATGTGCGGACACGGAACGATCGGTGTGATGGTTTCACTCGCGCACCTGGGAAAACTCACCGCCGGGACGCATGTGATCGAAACCCCCGTCGGAACGGTGCGGACCGAGCTTCTTGCAAACGGGGCGGTTTCGTTCCAGAACGTGGAGAGTCGCTGTACTCGACAAGATGTCACCCTGGATGTGCCGGGCTACGGGAAGGTAGTCGGAGACGTTGCGTGGGGAGGGAATTGGTTCTTTCTGACCAACACATCTCCCTGCCCGGTCGTCCGATCCAACATTTCGTCACTGATGGAATTCACCCAAGCGATTCAAGCCGCGGTTCGACAGACGGGGTTGTCCGGCGACCACGGTGGTGTCATCGATCACATTGAGGTTTCCGGACCCTCTGACCGGGGAGCCAACAGTCGAAACTTCGTGCTGTGCCCGGGGGGGATGTACGATCGGTCGCCGTGTGGAACCGGCACTAGCGCCAAGCTCGCGACGCTCTTCGCACGAGGGAAGCTGAGGCCGGGAGAGGTATGGAAGCAAGAGAGCATCCTCGGGGGCGTGTTTGAGGGAAGGATCCAACCGCACGGTTCCGGGGTTCTGCCCACGATCACCGGACACGCGTATGTGACGGCCGAGTCCGACCTCTTGCTCGACGAGCGGGATCCGTTTTGCGAGGGGATTCCTGCGTGACGACCCCGCAGTTCGACGTAGCCGTCGTCGGAGCCGGCATCATCGGCGCCAGCTGCGCTTGGGAATGCAGTCGCGCGGGCCTTCGAGTGGTAGTCCTGGAGGGGGGCGAGCCGGGAGGATGGGCGACTTCGGTGAACAGCGGCCACATCCTCGTCGAAGACGACTCCGAGCCCCGGTTCTTGTTGACCCGTCTCTCCGTGCGGCTCTGGAACGAGCTTTCGGCCGAACTCCCAGCGGCGGCCGAATTCGAGCGAATGGGGACGATCTGGGTCGCCGCCGACGAAGAAGAACTGCGGGCCCTTGAACGCCGGCACCACTTCTTTTCGTCGCGGGGTGTTCCCTCGGAGGTCCTGGACGGAGAGTCCCTGCGCCGCGAGGAGCCCAACCTACGGCCGGGATTGACCGGGGGTCTCTGGATGCGGGAGGATGCCGTGGTCACGGCCACGGTGGTGACCCGGATGCTCCTCGAGCGGGTCGGGTCGGCCGGCGGCCAAATCCGGACCGGCCGTCGGGTGGAGGCGTTGCAGCGCTCGTCCGTCCGCTTGGCCGGGGGCGAGCTCGTGACGGCGGCCCACCTCATCAATGCCGGGGGAGTCGCGGCCCCTGCGCTCTCCCCAGGCGTCCCGGTGCGGCCCCGGAAAGGGCACCTCGCCTACACCGAACCCCACCCTGGCTTCGTTCGCCATCAGCTGATCGAAACGGGTTACGTGCGCCGCGCCCATGATTTGAGTACGGACTCGGTCTCGTTCAGCGTCCAACCCCGTCCCGGGGGAGAGATCCGAGTCGGCTCCTCCCGGCAGCTGGGAATCGCCGACCGTTCCGTGGACCCGTCCGTGGTGCAGGCGATGATTGACCGTGCGGTGGAGTATATGCCCGGTTTCCGGCAATTTTCCGTCCGCCGCACGGCGGTGGGTCTCCGCCCGGCATCCGGCGACGGCCTTCCCTTGATTGGCCCCTGGCCGCCCCAAGAGAGCGTTTACCTGGCCGCCGGGCATGAGGGTCTCGGTATCACCATGGCGTTGGCCACCGGTCGGCTCATCGCCGACCACCTCGTAGGACGGAACTCTGAGATTCCGATCGATCCATACCTTCCGAAACGTGTTCTGAGCGACCTCGACAGCGGGTCGACGCCTAATCCTCCGGCATGAAGAGAGATTTGAAGCCCAGACCTGGCATGAACGGACATCTCCTATCGTGTGTTGGCCCGGGGACGACTCGATGAAGTGGAAAGGAGTGATCCCGGCGGTCACCACGCCGTTCGGAAGTGATCTTTCGATCGACCTCCTCGCTCTGGGGCAGCACTGTCGTTGGCTCGTGGAACGTGGGTGCACGGGGGTCATCGTGCTCGGGTCCCTGGGAGAAGGGGGCACGCTCGACCGGGCAGAGAAAAGGGCCGTGATCGACACGGCCGTTCATGCGCTCGAGGGACGTGGACCGGTGGTGGCGGCCGTAGCGTCGTTGCGGACCTCGGGAGCGGTGGAGTTGGCCCGGGAGGCCGAGGAGGCGGGTGCGGCCGGTCTCATGGTGCTTCCCCCATACGTTTACCGGGGTGATCGGCGGGAAACCCGAGAACATTTTTCGGCCGTGTTCCGGGCCACAGCCCTTCCATGCATGCTCTACAACAACCCGATCGCGTATGGGACCGACGTTCTCCCGGACCATCTACTCGAGCTGGCGACGGACCACCCGAACCTCGTCGCCGTCAAGGAATCGAGCGCGGATGTCCGTCGTATCACCGGAATTCGAGCCCTGCTGGGAGAGCGCCTAGCGATTTCCGTCGGGGTCGATGACGCGGTCCTGGAAGGCGTCGACGCGGGCGCGACCAGCTGGGTGGCGGGAGTGGCGAACGCGTTGCCGAGCGAGTCGGTGGAGCTGTTCCGCCTGGCGGCGTCCGGTCAACGGTCCGAGGCCTTTGAGGTCTATCGGTGGTTCCTCCCACTGCTCCGGATGGATAGCTCTCCCAAGTTTGTGCAGCTGATCAAGCTCCTGCAAGCGGAGACAGGGCACGGCCCCGCCCGTGTACGCCCTCCGCGCCTCGAGTTGGAGGGGGAAGAACGCACGCAAGCGATCGAAACCGTGCAGGTCGCGTTGCGTACCCGTCCCCAGAGGCTCCCGCCGTCCTAGTCCGCGATGGGAAGCACCGGCCAGTCCAACCCGGGTCGCCCCGGTTTGGACCATTCAGCAAGTAGGAGGAATCCCCCTGGAGTCGTGTAATGACCGCGTTCTCCGAAGACCGAGTCGTGGACCGCATCGTGGAGGTCCTGGAGCGCCTGGGCGGTCTCGCCACCCTCGAAGAAATCGAAGGGCAGCTGTCGCGGAGCGGTGCGATCCGTCTTCCGCACGACCACCTCGACCTCGTCGTCCGGATGACCATCCGCGCGAACCAGAACGGTCGGGGGCTGGGGTGCTTCGCCCAGGTAGGTGGACGCCAGATCGAGCTGACCTCTACGCGTCGGCCGAAATCGACCACCGTTGGGGTCGATTAGGTTCGAGGCGGGGTCCATCCGGCCGAAGATCTTTGCCCGTTCCCGTATCGAGCGGCGGCGTACCGGCAGATCCCTTCCCGGTTCGGGAAGCAGCTCGCGCAATTCCGCTCGGCCGGTACCGGAGCCCGTACGCCGTCGGAACGAATTTGGGCAATCGCCGCCCGTAGCCACGTTTCCTCGGCGTCGCCGTACGGAACCTGAACCCATCCCTCGTGCTCACCCTCGCCGGCCACGTCGCCGTAGAGTACGATCCCGTGGCTCGGCCGTCGACCGAACGCGGTGTGGACCAGTCGGCACTCGGCGATCGCTTGGATCACGTCGAAGGCTCGGCCATGGCTCTGATGGTAACCCACGAACAGGTGGGTGGATTTGTACTCCACCGGAACGACCTCGCCGCTTCGTCGCTGTATGATGAAATCCGGCCGGCCGCTGAGTCCCATCCCCGTATCGATCAGGGTCGTATGGGGGGAACGGTAACGAGCGTCGAGGCGGACCTGTGTGTCGCCGAAGAGTACCGGTAGGTCCCGCTCGCCGTCGTCCTCGTAGACGAGATAATCGTCCGAGGCCACATCGAGTCGCCCGTCGTTCACAATGACCCCCCGATCAGGGGGAGTGAAGAGTGGGGAGTGCCGTAGGGGTTGAACATCGAGAGGCGTCCGGGCTGCGACGGAGCGACCGGTGATGACCGAGAGGTGATGAGCATGGGCGAGCTCCATCTCATGCGGGCACCGAGAATAGGTCACGAGGTCATGAGGAGTGACATGCTCGAGGGGTTGGAGTTGGAGTTGAGCGGCCATCGACCCCGCGTGGGCGCCCTAGAGGTATGAATCCAGCAGTCCATCCGACACGGCCTTCCCCGGTTGGCCCGAACACCGTTACCCGATGTGCCTGGGCGGAAGGGGACCCGCTCCTGCGTGCCTATCACGACGACGAATGGGGCGTGCCCGAATATGACAGCCGTAAGCTCTGGGAGAAGCTGATGCTTGACGGGTTCCAGGCCGGTCTCTCCTGGACCACCATCCTACGGAAGCGCGAGGCCTTTCGAAAGGCTTTCAAGAACTTCGACCCGGGTCTCGTCGCGCGGTTCCGGGCAGGCGATGTAAGGCGACTTCTCCAAGACCCGGACATCGTTCGTTCCCGGGCCAAAATCGATGCGACCATCACCGGCGCTCGCGCCTATCTCACGCTCCGGGCGGAGGGAAAGGACTTTTCGTCGTTCGTGTGGGAGTTGGTCGGCGGGAAGCCGATCCAGAACAGGGGTCCGGTACCTTCGAAGACCCCTCTGTCCGAGGAAGTATCCGGTGCGTTGAAAAAACGGGGGTTCAAGTTCGTGGGCCCCGTCATCGTCTATGCGTGGATGCAGGCGACTGGGATCGTCAACGACCATTCCGTCCGTTGTTTCCGTCGTCAAGGGATCGAGCGGATGGGTGGCGTCCGAGCCAAGAGCCTCTAGGAGACGCGGGGACGAGAAGGGTAGCCTCGGCGCGTCCGCGCCGGCGCGAACCCTGGGGCGGTACTTTCCCAACAGGTTCCCGAGGGCGTTTCGCTTCCTATGCGATTGGTTTGCGGAGCGAGCCCAGCACATTCTTTTCGGTAACGAGATT
>JASHPV010000086.1 GCA_030037875.1 Thermoplasmata archaeon | reverse complement strand
ATCTCGAGCGCGAGGTCGGCGCGACCGGCCTGCAGGCGCACCCGGGCGCGGCGAGTCACGATGTCGATCGCGCGGCCGGGGTCGAGCTGCTGCGCTTTCTCATAGGACTGGTTGGATTCCTCGGTCTTCCCGAGCTCGGCGGCGAGGTCGCCGTGCTCCACCCACGTTCCGGCGTTCTCCGCGGCCGGCCCCCCGGCGGCCAGAAGGTCCGTCAGGGTCTCGAAGGCCTCGGCTCGCTGGTTCCTTTTGAGATGGAGCTGGTACTTCTCCATCAGCGTTTCAACGTTCCTCGGATCAAGGAGCAGGATCGCCTTGAGCGAGTAGAGCACCTCGGCGTCCTGGCCGAGCGCACGATGCACATCGGCCCGCACCTTCCAGGCCCGGAGGTCGTTGGGCTCTTCGTGAAGCAACTGGTCCACGAGGGGCAACGCGTCACTGAACCGACCGGCCACCCGAAACGTTTCGGCCAATCCGAGCCGGCCGGCCCGGCTCTTCGGGTCGAGCTTCAGGCCCTCCGTATAGTACGTGATCGCGTCGGCATACGTCCCCTGGGCCCGAAGCGCCTCGGCGATCTCAAAGTAGGCATGCGGGTCGCCGTGGGAGGCTTGGACCGCGCCCTTCAGGACGACAAGGCCCTCGGTCCGGCGACCGGCCTTGAGCAGGAGCTGACCTTTCCGGCGGAGGTAGACGGAGTTCCTCGGTTCACGCTGGAGAAGCAGGTCGATGTAGCGGAGCGCCCGCGCCTCCTGGTTCAACCGGCTTAGGGTCTCCACCAGGCCCCAAAAGAGGTCCGCGTCCTCCACTCCCAACGCCACCGCCCTTTCGTACGCCTCGCGCGCCTCATTCTGGCGGTCCATGTCGCGCAGGGCGTGGCCCAGTTCCTTCGTGATGTCGCCGCGCTGGCTGAACTCTGGATCGCTGAGGAACTCTCGATACGCTTTGATCGCGCGTTGGGGGTCGTGCACGAGACGCGAAGCCCGGGCGACCCCAAGCTGGGCCGCGGACCGTAGTTTGGGTTCGACGGTGGCGCGCTCGTAGGAGACCATCGCTTCTCGAGCGGCGCCTTCGCGGTCCGCAGACCCGTCGGCGAGCTCGTAAGCCGCGCTCAGATACAGATTCCCGCGCTCGAGCGCGACGTCATAGCGGGTGGGATCGAGTCGGAACAGCGAGTCCAAGACGGGCACCAGGTCGGGCGCGCGATTGAGGTCGACCAGGAGCTGCTTTCGTTCCAGAAGATACCGGGTTTCGTTAGGTTCCTGAGTACTCAGCTGAGCATAGAGCTCGAGCGACTTCTCCTTCTGGCCGGACTGCGCGAGCGCGGCAGCCAGCGCGGCTTGAGTTTCGGTGTCGGCGACATCGGTCTTGAGGACCGCCTCGGCGAACTCGCGGACGACGTCGGGTCGCGAAGCGACCTGAGCCGCGTGGAGTACCCGTTTGAGATCCGCTGTTTCGGTGGGATGGTCTGCTAAGATTTCCCGACCGGTGGGAAGGGCGTCCTCGAAGGAGCCCGCCGCCAGAAGGAGCTCGAGCAGAGACCGCTGCGCGTCGAGATTGTGGGGAGATGCCTCGAGGATCGCGCGCGCCGCTTCGATGGCGAGGTCGTTCCGGTTGCGCGCCACGGCCGCGGCGCGGAGCGCCTGCAGGTTCGCGACGTTTCGAGGGTCCAACTCCCTTAGCCGTTGTCGCGCGGCAAGCAGAAGGTCGGGCTCTTGACCGTTCTTCTCGAGGTCGGAGGCGACCTCCGCCAGCGCCACCCCGTCGAGCAGATCCTTGCCCTCGACAAGTCCCCGGTAGAGCGGTATTGCCTCCTCGAGTCGTCCCATGGCGAACAGCAAACGGGCCCTCAGGAAACGCACGTGCGGGTCGTCGGGCCTCGCGGCGGCGACCGGTTGAAGCGTTTCCAGCGCGGGCTGCAGTTGACCCAGCGTGGCGAGGAGCCGCGCCTTCTCCAGCAGCAGCTCCGGATCTCCCGGGTCCGCCGCGAGCAACGCATCCGCGGCCTCGAGCGCCTGCTGCTCCCCGCCCCCGGAGCGGGCGAGCTGCAGCTTCATGCGGAGCGCGACGGAGTGCTTCGGGTCGAGTTTCAACGCCCGGTCCACGTATTGACTCGAGGCCGCATCGAGCCGCTGGGCGGCGAGATACGCTTCCACCGCTTCGGCGTTTCTTCCCAACAGCTTGAGCGCGTCCCCCTTGGTGGCCCATGCCCGCTTGTCGTGCGGGTTCCCCTCGAGGGATTTGTCGAGGAGCAACACGGCCTGATCGACCTGGCGGTTGAGTGCCAGCAGAACCAGCGCCTTGTGATGTAGAAGTTCGGAAGATCCCGGAGAGAGGGACAGTCCGACCTCGACCGCGCGCAGAGCCAACTCCGCCTGGGAGCGGCGGTAGAAGGTCATCGCGGCCTGGTCGAGGTCGTGGGCCACCTCAGCCGACCCTTCGCTCAGCTCCTTTCGGTGCTCTTCCACGCTGGCGAGGAACCGCTTGAGCGACTCGAGCTGTCGGTCCGATTCATGGGCGGCCTCGAATCGTTCGGCCTCCCGGAAGAGTCGCCGGGTCTCCTCGAACGCGGAGGCGCCCAGAGTGCCTCGAGGGGGAGACTCTTGCGGCTGTTCCATTGCTCCGGCGCATGCGAGCCGATGATGCGATAAATAGGTTCGGCGGTGGCGGAAAGCCCAAGGTTTCTCTCGAGGTTCTTCGGCGGGCTCTTTATGCTCCCGGGAACGTCGGCCCTCGCTGTGCCTCCGCGCCGCCGCCCACCTGTTCGGAAGTCGATTTTCGATCCCGTCCATGGCATCATCGCCGTCGAAGGGGCTCCCCTCGACCTGATCGGGCATCCGGCGTTCCAGCGGCTGTGGGGAATCCGGCAGACCGGATTCGCCCATCTGGTCTTCCCGGGGGCGAACCACACCCGGTTGGAACATTCGCTCGGTGTGTTCTGGGTCACCGGTCAGATGGCGGACCATCTTCGTCTCTCGCCCGAAGAGGCGTCGACCGTTTCGGTGGGGGGTCTGCTCCATGACCTGGGACATGGTCCCTTCTCTCACACGCTGGACCCCTCCTCCCTCGAAGTGCTCGGGTTTGGCCATGAACGGATCTCGCGCGCCTGGATCACCGGTGAATCGCTCGAAGGGATTGCGGAGCCGTCGCCCGAAGTGGCGACGATCCCGGAGACGTTGAACCGGGCCGGGATTTCCCCTCGGCTCGTGGCCGATCTGGTGGACCCGATGCCCGGGCGAGATCCTCATCCGTTACTGCGAGCGATGCTGCATGGCGCCATCGATGCCGACCGGATCGACTACCTGCAGCGGGACGCCCACTACACCGGAGTAGCCCACGGCACGATCGACGCCGCGCGCCTGCTCGACACCGTCCGCGCGCGCAACGGCCGTCTCGTCTTCGCGGAAAAAGGGCACAATGCCGTTGAGGGTTTCCTCGTCGGACGTGCACTGATGTACTCGGCCGTCTACTTCCACAAGACCGTGCGCAGCGCCGAGGTGATGGCGCAGAGCGCGCTCGAGCGCCTCCCGGAGTATCCGGACATTCCCCGATCGGTCTTCGCTATGACAGACGGGGAGTTCTTCGCGTACCTGACGGCGGCATCGCCTCGGGCCGCCGACATGGTACGACGCTTCCGAACGCGCCAGCTGTTCAAGCGGGCTCTCGCGTGGCGAGAAATCCCCTCGGGGCTGGGTTCCGCCGTCCGTCGCATGGTCGCGAGACCCAGCCAACGACGCGAGATCGAGGATCGGCTTGCCGACCGGTTGGGCTTCCCGTCCGGTACCGTACTGCTAGATTTGGCCGGTCTTTCGTCTCGGGCGGTCGCGGGAGATTGGGCCGAGGTAGGCCTTGTTGGAGATCGACGAGTGACCTATCCTTTCCGCTCTCCGAGTGTTTGGCGCGACCTTGCGATGCGGCCGCCCACGGCGTGGAAAGTGTCGGCCTACGTTCCGCCGGACCTCCGGGAGGCCGCGGAGCGTCGACTCGATGGTTTGCTGCGGCGCAGCCTGTGAAATCGAAGCTCGATAGCCGGGCGTGACCCAGTAACCGCTAGGTTAGCCCCGTCCCATCTAGGCGCACCCCTAAATGCCCCTTGCTTCTCGCGAAGCGCCAATCCGAGGGAGTTCAGTCGATGGAGATGCAACCGGGCCAGATGGCGTACGACCGAGCCAGCACCGTCTTTTCGCCGGACGGACGCCTGTTCCAGGTCGAATACGCCCTGCAGGCGATCCAGATGGGAGGCACCGCGGTCGCGGTGACGTACCCGGACGGGATCGTCTTCGTGGCGTTCCGAAACCTGCCGACGAGCCCGCTCGCGCGCTCGGCCTCGATCGAGAAGAGCTTCGCCATCGACACCGGCATCGGCTGCGTGACGGCGGGTCTCATCGCCGATTCCCGTATCTTGGTCGACCACCTCCGGCTCGAAGCCCAGCGCCACAAGATCCTGTACGGCGAGACGGCTCCCTATCCGACGCTCGCAGCGGCTCTCGGGACGTTCCTCCAGCAGTTCACCCAATTCGGGGGCACCCGCCCCTTCGCCGTGTCGATCCTTCTCGGAGGCTTCGGCGCGCATGGGCCGGGCATCATCGAGCTCGACCCGAGCGGAGCGACCATCGGATGGAAGGCCTACGCCATCGGTCGGAACCGACGGGCGGTCGCGGACTTCCTCGAGCAGAAGATCGAGGATGTCAAGGACGAGGACAGCGCGTTCAAGCTAGCCGTCACCGCGGTGGCGGAAGGCTCGACCACCCCGTTCCCGGCCGAAGCGCTGGACGTTTCGTTCCTCGAGGCGGAGAAGGACCTTCGCCGGCTGAACACCGCCGAAGTGGCGAAGCGGGTTCAAGGCCTCTCGTTCATCGGGGAGCCGGAGCGGGCCCCCCGCGGCCGGAGCTCTTAGGCAGGGCCGGGAGTCGGCTTCGAAGCCGACCGGGCCGCCTCCGCCACGTCCATCTCCCGGCGCAGGCCCATTCGGCGTCGGGTACGGTGGTACGTCACGGCGAAGCGATGGGCTTCGTCACGCACCGCCCGCAGCAGGAGCATCGGAGGTCCGTTCGGGTTCCGGGAGACCGGGCCCTTCCGATCCGGAAAATACAGCTCCTCCTCTCGTTTGGCGAGGCCCACCACGGGCACCTCGTCCGCCAACCCGAGCTCCTCCACCACGCCGTACGCGGCGGCCACCTGGCCCGCTCCCCCGTCGATGAGCAACAGGTCCGGTAACTTCTCGGACTCGGCGAGCTGTCGTTGGAGCCGCCGGCGAACGACCTCGGCGACCATCGCGAAGTCGTTGGTCCCCTCCACGGAACGGATCTTGAAGCGCCGGTAGTCGTCCTTGAGCGGTCGGCCGTCCTGGAACACGACCAGCGAGCCCACCGCCTCCGAGCCCTGGAAGATGGAGATATCAATGCCCTCGATCCGGTTCGGAAGTCGCGGGAGCCGGAGCATGTCCATTACCGCCTTCAGTACGTCGCGGGGCACGGCCACCGGGGCGACCTGGTCGAGGGTGCTGGTCGCGAGCCGCGTGGCGAGACGCGCGAGCGAGGCGAGGCGCCCGGTCGGGGCGAACCGGACCTCGATCTGTCGGTCCCTCTGCAACCAATCCACCGCCTCGTCGATCCCCTGCGGCCTCGGGCCTGCCACATAGATCCGGGATGGCGCCACCGTCTGCTGCCCATAGTACTGAGTGAGGAACTGCCGAAGCAGCTCGCCCGGTTCCGGAGGATCGTCAGCAGGAAACCCCATCACGTGGGGCTCGCTCTGTCGGACCTCCCCATCCTCGACCCGCAGCAGCCCGACGGCGACCCGCAACGTGCCGGGATTCTTGGGGAGCGCTACGGCGAGAACGTCGACGCGTCCTTCGCCTGGCCCTACAACGTGCTGCCGCTCCTCCAGCGACCGCAGCCCGCGGAGGGCATCTCGGAGACGCCCGGCCCGCTCGAACTCCTCGGCCCGGGCGGCCGCCTTCATCTGGGTTTCGAGGGACTCGGTAATCCCCTTTCCATGGCCGCGGAGAGCGCTCACGGCGTCGTCGACCTGCGCGCGGTACGTGGCCCGGTCCACGAGTCCGATGCACGGGGCCGTGCACTGTTGAAGGTAGTAGTACAAGCACGCCCGCTTCGGGAGCCGAATGCATCGTCGGATCTGGAACGTCTCGGAGAGCAATCGGGCCACGCTGCGCGCTTCCCGGGCGCCGGTGTAGGGCCCGAACAACATCGTGTCTCGACCGCGACGGGGCCGTCGCACCACGAGGATCCGAGGAAACGTTTCCCCCATCGTGACCGCGATGTACGGGTAGCTCCGGTCATCCTTCAGCAGCGTGTTGTAGGGTGGCTGGTACTGCTTGGTCAGCGTCGCCTCCAGGAGGAGCGCTTCCCGTTCGTTCGAGGTGGGGACGAACTCTACGCTGGTGCTGCGTCCAAGGATCCACTCGTCCTTTTCCACGCGCACCTTCAGATGGTCGAGCACCCGGCGCCGAAGGTGCTTCGACTTGCCGACGTAGACCACCTCGCCGTCCGGGCCCCGGAACAGGTAGACTCCCGGTGTGTCCGGGCCGGGCCGGAACCGCTCCTCCGGCCCGAACGTCCATTGACTCGCGGGCACGAAACCGGGCAAGGGCTCGCCCGCACCGGTCATCGCGCCACAGCGGGCGCAGCCCGAAGGACCGGTCGCAGGAACTGGGCCGTGTACGAGCCCGGTGCCCGAGCGATGTCTTCCGGGGTTCCCTCGGCCACGAGGCGTCCGCCTTTATCGCCGCCTTCGGGGCCCAAGTCGACCACCCAGTCGGCCGATTTCAGCACGTCCAGATTGTGCTCGATGACCGCCACGGTGTTCCCGCCCTCTCGAAGCCGGAACAGGACCTCTAGCAACCGCCGCACGTCCTCGAAATGCAGGCCCGTGGTGGGTTCGTCGAGGAGGTAGAGCGTCCGGCCTGTCGGCGGCTTACCCAGTTCGAAGGCGATCTTGATCCGCTGGGCCTCCCCACCGGACAACGTGGTCGCGCTCTGACCCAGCTTGATGTAGCCCAGTCCGACCTGGGAGAGCAGAGCCAACCGGCCCTCGATCCGACGGTGGTTCTCGAAGAAGGTCCGGGCCTCATCGACCGTCATGTCCAGCACGTCGGCGATGGTCTTGCCCTTGAAGCGGACCTGGAGGGTCTCCTGGTTGAACCGCTTCCCGCCGCATTCCTCGCAGACGACGTGGACCTCGGGCAGAAAGTGCATCTCGTAGGAGATGATCCCGTCGCCTTCACAGGCCTCGCATCGCCCGCTCGCGACGTTGAAGCTGAACCGGCCGGGTCCGAAGCCCCGCACCTTCGACTCCGGGAGGCTGGCGTAGAGCTCCCGGATCGGCGTCATCAATCCCGTATACGTCGCCGGGTTGCTCCGGGGCGTCCGGCCGATGGGAGACTGGTCGATCAGCAGGACCCGGTCGATCTGGTCGATGCCGTCGATGTAGTCGTGCTTTCCCGGCGTCTCCCGCCCGAGACCGAGGTGGCGGCGGACCGCCTTGAAGAGGATCTCCTGGAGGAGCGTCGATTTCCCGCTGCCGGAGACACCCGAGAACACCGTCAGTAAGCCCAACGGGATCCGAACGTTGATCCCTTGCAGGTTGTTCTCCCGGGCCCCGCGGATCGTCAACCAGCGATGGGTCGGGAAGCGGCGGCGCGGGGGGACCGGGATCGACCGACGCCCGCCCAGATATTCGGCCGTCAGGGACCGGGGAGCGGTTCCGATCTGGTCCGGAGGACCCGAGTAGAGCACTTCGCCGCCCTGCTGACCGGCCCCCGGCCCCAGGTCGACGAGCCAGTCGGAAGCGCGCATCGTCATCTCGTCGTGCTCGACGACGAGCAGGGTGTTGCCCAGGTCTCGAAGGGTCTTGAGGGTCGAAAGTAAGCGCTCGTGGTCCCGGGGATGAAGGCCGATCGACGGCTCGTCCAGGATGTACAGCACCCCCACGAGTCCGGACCCGATCTGGGTGGCGAGGGCGATGCGTTCCGCCTCGCCCCCAGAGAGGCTCGCCGAGGCCCGGTCGAGAGTGAGGTACGTGAGCCCGACGTTGTCCAGGAACCCGAGCCGTGCCCGGATCTCCTTCACAACCTGCCCGACGATCTGCTCGTCCTTGTCGGAGAGATTGAGGTCCCGGAAGAACGGCACGAGCGAGCTCACCGGCTGGGCGACGACCTCGGCGATGGACTGTCCGGAGACGGTCACGGCGAGGCTGGCCGGCTTGAGTCGCTTCCCGTGGCAGGACCGGCACGGGGTGAACGTCATGAAACCGAGATAGTACTCCTTGGCGCCCTCGCTCTTCGTGTTCTTCCAGCGACGCTCCACAGCGTGGACGAGCCCTTCCTTGAGCCAGCCACCGCCCCACCAATGGGAAGCCCAGTGAGAGGGGGGCCCGCCGATCGACCGGTCGCCGCCGTACATGAGCGCCTTCCACCCCTTCTCGGACAGTCGGGAGACCGGGTCGTCCGGGTCGTACTCGTAGAGGCGCCCAAAGCGCTCGAGTGAATCCCTTTCGGGAGTGAGACCCCAGACGGCGATCGCTTTTCCGAGCGGCTTGTCCTTATCGGGAACAATCAGGTCCGGGTCGGCGTGTAGCGTGGCCCCGATGCCGCTGCACTCGGGACAGGCCCCGTAC